>JAZRLD010000098.1:0-7452 GCA_045646685.1 Alistipes sp.
CGCGGTTTGAATGAGGATGTAATCCGCCTTATCTCGGCCAAGAAGGAGGAGCCCGAGTGGATGCTGGAGCGTCGCTTGAAGGCTTTTCGTCATTGGCAGACGATGAAGTTGCCCACGTGGGCGCATCTTGATATTCCCGAAATAGATTTTCAGGATATAATCTACTACGCCGCACCGAAGCAGCGCAAGAAGCTCGGCTCGATGGACGAGGTGGATCCCGAGTTGAAACGTACGTTCGATAAGCTGGGTATTCCGCTGGAGGAGCAGATGGCATTGGCGGGTGTTGCCGTTGATGCCGTTATGGACTCGGTGTCGGTGAAGACCACATTCCGCGAGACGTTGGCCGAGAAGGGTATTATCTTCTGTTCTATTTCGGAGGCTATACGTGAGTATCCTGAGCTGGTGAAGAAGTATCTCGGCTCGGTTGTTCCCTATACCGATAATTTCTACGCTGCGCTGAATGCTGCTGTCTTTTCAGATGGCTCGTTCTGCTATATTCCCAAGGGTGTGCGTTGCCCGATGGAGCTCTCTACATACTTCCGCATCAACGCCGAGGGTACAGGTCAGTTCGAGCGTACTCTGCTCGTAGCTGATGAGGGTGCTTATGTAAGCTACCTTGAGGGTTGTACTGCGCCGCGCCGTGATGAGAATCAGTTGCACGCCGCCGTTGTGGAGATTGTCGTGGAGAAGGATGCCGAGGTGAAGTACTCTACGGTGCAGAACTGGTATCCGGGCGACAAGGAGGGCAAGGGTGGAATCTACAACTTTGTGACCAAGCGTGGCCTTTGCCGCGAGGGAGGCCGTCTGTCGTGGACGCAGGTTGAGACTGGCTCGGCCATTACGTGGAAGTATCCGAGCTGTGTGTTGCTGGGCGATAACTCGGTGGGTGAGTTCTACTCTGTGGCTATGACCAACAACTACCAGCAGGCCGATACGGGTACGAAGATGATTCACATCGGTCGTAATACGCGTAGCCGCATCGTGTCGAAGGGTATCTCGGCCGGAAAGAGTCAAAATGCCTATCGAGGTCTGGTGCGCGTAGCGAAGGGCGCGGATAATGCCCGCAACTACTCGCAGTGTGACTCGCTGCTGATTGGCGATAAGTGTGGAGCGCACACCTTCCCCGTGGTTGAGTCGTATAATCCTACGGCAGTGTTGGAGCACGAGGCTACAACATCGAAGATTTCGGAGGAGCAGCTCTTTTATTGCAATCAGCGTGGTCTCTCTACGGAGGACGCTGTGGGCTTGATTGTAAATGGCTATGCCCGTGAGGTGCTGGCTAAGTTGCCGATGGAGTTTGCCGTTGAGGCGCAGAAATTGTTGGCCTTGAGCCTTGAGGGCTCGGTAGGTTAATGGCCAAATGGAGTTAAGAAGAATAAAATAAGAATAAGATATGTTAAGTGTAAAGAATTTGCACGCCAAGGTTGGCGATAAGGAGATTCTTCGAGGCATTAACCTCGAGGTGCGCCCCGGTGAGGTGCACGCCATTATGGGCCCCAACGGTTCGGGTAAGAGTACCTTTGCGTCGGTGTTGGCAGGAAATGAGAAGTTTACTGTTACCGAGGGCTCTGTGGAGTTCTTGGGCCAGAATCTGTTGGATATGTCTATCGAGGATAGAGCGCGTATGGGCCTTTTCCTCGGCTTCCAGTATCCTGTGGAGATTCCCGGCGTTACTATGGCCAACTTTATGAAGATGGCCGTAAACGAGCAGCGTAAGTTCCGTGGCGAGGAGCCTTTGACTGCGGGCGAGTTCTTGCGTATGATGCGCGAGAAGAGTGCCGTTGTGGAGTTAGACTCAAAGCTCACAAGCCGTGCCGTGAACGAGGGTTTCTCGGGTGGTGAAAAGAAGAAAAACGAGATTTTCCAGATGGCGATGCTCAATCCCAAGCTGGCCGTATTGGACGAAACAGATTCAGGTCTTGATATTGACGCTCTGCGAATCGTGGCTACGGGTGTAACTAAGTTGCACACGCCCGAGAATGCTACTGTTGTCATCACACACTACCAGCGTTTGTTGGATTACATTGTGCCTGACTATGTGCACGTACTCTATAAGGGACAGATTATCTACTCGGGCGATAAGTCGTTGGCGCTGAAGCTCGAGAAGGAGGGTTACGATTGGCTCATTAACGAATACGATAAATAATGGGTGTAGTTGATACATTAACAGCGTTGTGTAACGGTAATCTTGCCTCTGGTGAGATAACTCTCGCTGACGGCACGCCTGCGCTACTGCTTGTAAACCCCACCAAGGTTGAGTGTGGTATTGCCGAGCAGGGTAGCGATTTACTGGTTGTGCTGCACACTCGCGAGGGAGAGTCGAATCTTGTGATAGATTTGCAGCCGTCTTCTACACTTAAGATTATTCACGTATCTTTGGTTGCGGTGGAGTGCCGATGTGAGTTGCGTCAGCAGAGCCATAGCGAATGTTATATCAACAGCATTGCTGTTGGTGGTGGCAAGTTGGATTATGTGATAGATTTGAACGAATCTCACGCATATAGCTCACTTCGCAGTGCATTTATTGCAGGTGGCAAGGAGCGAGTAAAGGTTGGAATAAAGGTAAACCATAATGTAGCTGATTGTAACAGTTTCTCTTTGGTTAAGGGTATTGCTGGTGCAGAGGCAGTAGGCGAGTTTGAGGGAATGGTTTATGTCGCTCCCGATGCACAGCGCACGGATGCAGTGCAGACCTCACGCAATATCGTTATTGGCGATACGGCTCGTATTCAGACCAAACCACAGTTGGAGATTTACGCCGACGATGTGAAGTGTTCACACGGTGCTACAGTTGGCCAGCTGGATGGCGAGGCGGTGATGTATATGCGTCAGCGTGGCTTGAGCGAGCAGCAGGCACGCCGTCTGCAGATTGAGGGCTTTGTAAATGATATAGTTTTGTCGGCAGGCGATATGGGCGAAGTGTTGTCCGAGGAGCTTACTGCAAAACTTGAGAGATTATAATATGGATATACTCAGCATACGTAACGATTTTCCGATTCTTGGCAGAAAGGTGAACGGTAAGCCGCTCATCTATCTCGATAGTGGCGCTACGGCACAGAAGCCCGAGCGCGTCATTGAGACGGTGAATCGTCTGCATCGTGAGCAGAATGCCAATATCCACCGTGGCGTGCATCGTCTGTCGGAGGAGGCTACCGAGCTTTATGAGCAGGCGCGCGAGCGCGTGCGTATGTTTATAGGTGCTGCCCAGCGCGAGGAGGTTATCTTCACGGCGGGCGCTACCGCTTCGATAAATACCGTTGCCTACGCGTGGAGCGAGCGATTCCTGCGCGAGGGCGATAATATCATCATCAGCGAGATGGAGCACCACTCCAATATCGTGCCTTGGCAGTTGATGGCCGAGCGTAAGGGGGCGGAGATTCGTGTGCTGCCCTTTGAGGATAGTGGTCGTCTGATGGTGGAGCAGTTGGACGAGTTGCTTGACGAGCGCACGCGTATGGTTGCCGTAACGCAGGCGTCAAATACACTCGGCACGCGTCCCGATTTGCGCCCCATAATAGAGAAGGCGCACGCTGCGGGAGCTCACGTTTTGGTTGATGGTTGTCAGGGTGTTGTGCACGGAGGTGTGGATGTCGAGGCTTTGGATTGCGATTTTTACGCCTTCTCGGGCCATAAGTTGTACGCTCCTACGGGTATCGGCGTGCTCTATGGCAAGCGTGAGTTGTTGGAGCAGATGCCGCCATTCCTATGTGGTGGCGATATGGTCGATAGAGTGTCGTTCGCAAAGACTACGTATGCGCCTCTGCCACTGAAGTATGAGGCGGGTACGGCAAACTATATTGGTGCAATAGGCTTGGGTGAGGCTGTGGAATACCTTAATGGACTTGACCTAAAGGCCGTAGAGGAGCACGAAAAGGATGTTGCGCGTTATGGCGAGCAGCTGTTGCAGCAGATTGACGGCCTAAAGATATATGGCACAACGGAGGATAAATGCTCAATCATCTCGTTTAATGTCGAGGGTGTTCACCACTATGATTTGGGAATGATTCTCGATAAGTTGGGCATAGCCATTCGCACGGGCCAGCACTGTGCCGAGCCTGTTATGGCGCACTATGGCATTACGGGTATGTGTCGCGCCTCGATTGCGATGTACAACACGCGTGAGGAGATGGAGGCTCTGTATAAGGGCGTTGAGCGTGCCGTAAGAATGTTACGATAGAATTTTTATACCAGCAATATAAAAACCAGACGTAATTTTATACTGATTATTGGCCTTGTAAGGAGTCGTTTACGACGACCGAAGCCCCTGCCTGAGGCGGGGGTGTGGGGGTGGGTCAGATTTGCAAATGTGGCCAACGGCCACAGGGTAGGCGGTCTGAAGCATTGTGGCATAGATGATTAGTATATGATTATAAAAACCAGACTTAATAATATGTTTATAGTACTTGAGGGTGTCGATGGCTCTGGTAAATCTACGCAGATTGCCAATCTGCAACGTATGTTTGCCGAGCGAGGTATTTCGACCGAGTATCTTCACTTTCCGCGTTTCGATGCGCCATATTTCGGCGACTTGATTGCCCGATTCTTGCGTGGCGAGTTGGGTAGCATCGAGCAGGTGGATCCGTATATCGTGGCTATGCTTTACGCTGGCGACAGACGCGATGCGGCAGCGATGATTCGTGGCTGGATGGCCGAGGGTAAGGTTGTTATCTGCGACCGTTATGTATATTCTAATATAGGTTATCAATGTGCAAAGGTGGCCGATGCGGCCGAGCGCGAGAAGTTGCGCGAGTGGATTCTCTCGTTGGAGTATGACTACTTCGCTATTCCGCGTCCCGATGTGTCGCTCTTCTTGGATGTGCCATTCGCATTTACCGAGCGTAAACTGTTGCAGGACGTGCGCGAGGGTGATGACCGTGCCTATCTGAACGGCAAGAAGGATATCCACGAGCAGTCGATGGACTTGCAGCGTGCCGTGCGTCAGGTATATCTCGATGCTGCGGAGTGTGATGATAATATGTATGTTGTAGATTGCAGCCACGAGGGCGAGATGGCTTCGCCTGAGGCTATCTTCGAGAAGATTCGTAGTATCGTTGATAACTGCATTAACACCGAGAAATAATGCCTTCAAGAAGATTAAAGATAATTGCCAACATTTGCCGTATAATTGCGGGTGCAGTCTTTGCCTTTTCGGGATTTGTGAAGGCTGTCGATCCGTGGGGCACGGCGTTGAAGGTAAATGAGTACCTATCGATATATGGCTTCGAGGAGTTGCAGCCTGCGAGTATGATATTCTCGATATGGTTGTGCGGCGCGGAGTTTATGATGGGTTTGATGTTGATATTCAGGGTGCGTACACGCCTTATATCAATCTTCGCCCTTATCTCGATGACCTTCTTTACCATCCTTACGTTCCTAAGTGCAACGTGGATTCCCGTTGAGGATTGTGGATGTTTTGGCGATGCACTGAAGCTATCGCCGTGGGAGACATTCTTTAAGAATCTTGCCATTCTGCCGATGGTTATCGTGGTGTGGTATCGTTACCGTCCACAGCGTATTCTTGATTTCAATAAGATAGAGGTTGCCCTCACGGTGCTCTTCTGCTCGACTGCTATGGGTTTGGGTGCGTATTGTTACTTTAACCTTCCGCTGATTGACTTCCTACCCTATAAGGAGGGTGCTAATATCTATGAGATGATTGAGGCACAGCACGATACGGGTAGTGAGGAGATGTCAGAGGAGGAGTATGTATTGGTGTATCGTAACCGCAAAACGGGTAAGTTACGCGAGTTCTCGATTGATGATACCGAGTGGCAGGACGAGAAGAAGTGGGAGTGGGTAGAGACACGCGTGGATAATGAGGTGTCGCCCATACAGACTCTCGTGAGCGAGTTCAGCATCTCCGATGCTTCGGGCAATGTTACGCGCGAGATTCTTACTCGCAAGGGTAAGGTATATCTTATCTGCGTGACCAATTTCGATAAGATTAGTGGCGATTGCCGTAGCCGTTTGCGTTCTGTGGTCGAGCAGGCCGAGATAGATGGGGGCTTGGTTGTCTGTCTTACGCCGCAACCTCTGCGCGAGGTAACATATTATAGTTTTGATGGCAGTGAGCCCGTGAGATGTTATAATATTGACGCTACCGTTTTGAAGACTATGCTGCGTGCCAATAATGGCTTGGTCGTGCTGCAAGATGGTGTTATTGCGGGAAAATATAACTGTCGTAATATAGATTTTGAGCAGTAGAGTCGCTCGCGGCGGCCACAATCATAGATTGGTATAAAAATTGACCTTTGCATTGTCGAAGGTCAATTTTTTTTTATCTCTATGAGTAAACGTATATCTATATTTCTGCTTCTCCTCTCCGCTTTGGTGGCTTGTAAGTCGCAAGGACCTGCGGCGGGCGATGCGTTGCGTACGGTGAAGGTTGCGAAGGTGCAGGCTGTCGGTTATGTAGACCGCGATTTTGCAGGTATGGCTACGGCCGATGATGCGGTGAACTTGGCGTTTAAGATAGCAGGACAAGTCGCGAGTGTCGATGTGTCGAAGGGTGATTATGTAAAGAAAGGACAACTGCTGGCCCAGCTCGACCCGCGCGATGTGGAGTTGCAGGTGGCGGCCGATAAGGCGCAGTATGAGCGTGCCGAGTCGCAGTATGAGCGAATGAAGCGCCTCTTGTCGCACGAGGCGGTGTCGCGTCAGGAGTTCGAAACGGCACAGACTGCATATGTGCAGGCGCGTTCGACATATGAGAATTCGAAGGATTTGCTTGCCGATACCAAACTGCGTGCCCCATTTGCGGGAGTTATTGAGCGTACTTATGTCGATACCTATCAGCGTGTAACCTCTGGCCAAACCATTTTGCGTCTAGTCAATCCTGTCAGCACTACGGTTGAGTTTACTATGCCCGAGCGGAGTATGTATATATTGTCCGATACGCTTACTCGCTACTACGTTACATTCGATAATTACCCCAAGATACGTTTCACGGCACGACTTGATACTTACGCCAAGACGGCCTCCGATGCGTCGGGTTTTCCCGTGTCGCTGAAGCTGAGCCGTATGGAGATTGTGCCGTATAATATCTCGCCCGGTATGACCTGCCAGATAACTATTCGCACGGCCGAGTCGGGTATGAGCGACGTGGCTATTCCCCTTACGGCGGTCTATGCCCCTGCGCAGGGTGGAACGTATGCGTGGGTTGTTGAGGGTGGCAGGGTGCGACGTCAGTCTATCGAACTCGGAGAGATTTTCGGGCGCGATATGGTGAGCGTAACCAGCGGCCTTGCGTTGGGCGATGAGGTCGTCACGGCGGGAATATATCATCTGCGTGATGGTCAGGAGGTTAAAATTTTAAATCGCTGACGCTATGATGCTTTCGAGATACTCTCTGCGCCATCGTGCCGTAGTGGTGTTTGTGCTGGCGTTATTTATCATAGGAGGCATTTGGGCCTTCTTGCAGATGGGAAAGAAGGAGGATTCGACATTCGTTCT
>JAZRLD010000099.1:0-2313 GCA_045646685.1 Alistipes sp.
CGCCGTCGGTTTTAAGCTCCGCATGAGGGTACTTCGCTGTCATCGCGTTGATATACTCGGGGTTGGTCGAGTAGATGACGTCAGACTTTGTGTGGTCGCCATTGCCCCAACCATCCAAAATCATCAATAAAACCTTATTGCTCATAATATTACACTTTCTTATTTAAGAGTTTACTTTACCTTCTCCATAATCATCTCTACGGCCTTATCTACCGCTGCCTGCAAGCCGTCGGGGTTCTTACCACCCGCAGTAGCGTAGTGCTTCTGGCCACCACCTCCACCATTCATAAGCTTAGCAGCCTCGCGCACAGTAGCACCTGCATCCACGCCCATAGCAACGATATCGTCCGAGAGCATGATGTTAAGCGTAGGCTTACCGTCGTTGAGGTTGCCGATAACCATAACCAACTTCTCCGCAACGCGCTGACGCAAAGCGAATGCCAAATCCTTCATCACCTCAGATGTGTGCTTTGTTGTGAGTGTGATAAGCTTAACGCCATCACGCAAAGGTGTGTTCTCTGCCAAGCTATCAGCCACAGATGCAACCTTCTCCTTGCGCATCTCCTCGATCTCGCGAGTGAGGGCATCGTTCGACTCCATCATCTTCTCGATAGCCTGAACGACCTTGGGGTTACGAACGAGCTGCTCGATAGATGTAATCATATCCTGTGCACCATAGATCAAAGCCTCAGCACCCTCGCCTGTAGTAGCCTCGATACGGCGTACACCAGCCGAGATAGCACTCTCGCTTGTAATCTTGAAGAAGCCGAGGTTACCAGTAGCCGAAGCGTGTGTACCGCCACAAAGCTCAGTCGAAGGACCAAAGTTTACGATACGCACCTTGTCGCCATACTTCTCACCAAAGAGCATGATAGCACCCGCAGCCTCTGCCTCTGCCATTGTAGCCTCACGGTTCTCTACCAATGGGTAGTTAGCACGGATAAGCTTATTTACAAGGCGCTCAACCTCGCGCAACTCCTCTGCCGACACCTTCTGGAAGTGAGAGAAGTCGAAGCGCAAGCCAGCAGGAGTTACCATAGAACCCTTCTGCTCAACGTGTGAGCCAAGAACGGTGCGCAATGCGTAGTCCACGAGGTGGGTTGCAGTGTGGTTGTTAGCAGCCTTTGTGCGTGCCTCAGCATCTACAACAGCGTGGAATGATGCCTCGGGATTCTCTGGCAACTGCTTAGCAATGTGGATAATAAGACCATTCTCCTTCTCGGTTGCTACAATCTCAATCTTCTCGTTTGCGCTCTCGATGTAACCGATATCGCCAATCTGACCACCAGAGTTACCATAGAATGGTGTGTGGTCGAATACGAGCTGGTATGTGGTAGCATTCTTCGACTTTACGCGACGATAGCGAGCGATGCGAATATCAGACTCGAGGGTGTCGTAACCAACGAATGTGCTCTCAGCAATAGGCATAATCTCCTGCCAATCATCGATATCCTGCTGTGCAGCGTTACGTGAACGCTCCTTCTGCACCTGAAGCTCCTTCTCGAACTCCTCGATATCTACCTCTACACCCTGCTCCTTAGCGATAAGCTCTGTAAGG
Source organism: Alistipes sp. (assembly GCA_045646685.1). Taxonomy (GTDB): domain Bacteria; phylum Bacteroidota; class Bacteroidia; order Bacteroidales; family Rikenellaceae; genus Alistipes. The sequence goes on from JAZRLD010000099.1 coordinate 1,559, forward strand.
TCTATGGGGAAGCCGTATGTGTCGTACAACACGAAGGCATCCTTACCCGAAATCTTGCCATTAGCACTCTTCTTAATCACACCCTCCAAGAGGTTGATACCTGTTGCCAAGGTGCGGAGGAATGATGCCTCCTCCTCCTCGATAACGCGCTCGATGAGTGTCTGCTGTGCTACGAGCTCGGGGAACTGATGACCCATCTGCTCAACAAGACCTGCTACGAGCTTGCAGATGAATGGCTCGTTGAAACCGAGGTATGTGTAGCCATAGCGAACAGCACGACGCAAGATACGACGGATAACATAACCAGCCTTAGCATTTGCAGGAAGCTGACCGTCAGCGATAGAGAACGAGATAGCACGCAAGTGGTCAGCGATAACGCGCATAGCCACGTCACACTTCTCATCCTTGCCATACTCCTTGCCAGAAAGCGATGCGATGCGAGCGATTGTAGGCTGGAACACATCTGTATCGTAGTTAGACTTCTTGCCCTGCAAAATCATACAGAGACGCTCGAAGCCCATACCTGTATCCACATTCTTTGCGGGAAGTGGCTCGAGAGAACCATTAGCCTTGCGATTGAACTGCATGAACACGAGGTTCCAAATCTCAATAACCTGGGGGTGGCTCATGTTAACCATCTCGCGACCAGGAATCTTTGCTACCTCCTCGTCATCGCGCAAGTCGAAGTGAATCTCACTACATGGGCCACAAGGACCTGTCTCGCCCATCTCCCAGAAGTTATCCTTCTTGTTACC
>JAZRLD010000100.1:0-7946 GCA_045646685.1 Alistipes sp.
GGATTTGGAGACTATTACCAAAATCTTCAAGGAGTTCTACGCCTCACATCCCTTTGTATGCGTTAGCGATAAGCCTGTATATATGAAGCAGGTTGTAAATACAAACTACTGCTTCCTCTCGTTGCAGAAGGAGGGTCGTAAGTTGCTTATCACATCGGTTGTGGATAACCTCTTGAAGGGTGCTTCGGGTCAGGCTGTGCAGAATATGAATCTTATGTTTGGTCTTGACGAGATGGAGGGCTTGCGTCTGAAGGCTAACTATTTCTAAAAACTATTGCGATGAAACTTTTTGATGTATATCCTCTGCTCGATATGGAGCCCGTCAAGGCTCAGGGTGCCTATTTGTGGGATAAGAATGGTGTCGAGTACCTCGATTTCTATGGCGGTCACGCTGTGATTTCTATCGGTCACACGCATCCTCACTATGTTGAGAAGATTACCGACCAGCTCTCAAAGATTGGTTTCTACTCAAATGCTGTAATCAACTCTTTGCAGGTTGAGTTGGCTGAGAAGATTGGCGAGTTGTGCGGTTATCCAGACTATGAGCTTTTCCTCTGCAATAGCGGTGCTGAGGCAAACGAGAATGCCGTTAAGTTGGCTTCATTTACTACGGGTCGTGAGCGTGTGTTGGCTATGCACTCGGCATTCCACGGTCGTACAAGTATGGCAGTGGCGTTGTCCGATAATCCAAATATCCAGGCTCCCGTAAATAAGACACCTAATGTAACTTTCATCGACCTTAACGATACGCAGGCTCTAACGGCTGAGCTTTCAACGGGTGAGTACGCTGCGGTAATTATCGAGCCTATTCAGGGTGTTGGAGGTATCCGTTTGGCTTCTGACGAGTTCCTAAAGATGGCTCGTGAGTTGTGCGATAAGACGGGCACGATGCTTATTATGGATGAGGTGCAGTCGGGCTTTGGTCGTAGCGGTAAGTTCTTCGCTCACCAGTGGTCGGATGTTAAGGCAGATATCGTTTCGATGGCAAAGGGTATTGCAAATGGTTTCCCCGTAGGTGCTATCATCGTATCGCCTAAGATTCCTGCTAAGTCGGGTATGCTTGGTACCACCTTTGGTGGTAGCCACTTGGCTTGTGCTGCGGCAATTGCCGTAGCTGATGTGGTTAAGGCTGAGAATCTGGTCGAGAATGCTCGTATTATGGGTGAGAAGATTGTCGAGGCTATTAAGGATTCGGGTATTATTACCGATATTCGTGGTAGAGGCTTGATGATTGGTATTGACCTTAAGGTGCCACAGGCAGACTTCCGTAAGGTGTTGCGTGAGAAGTATCACATTATGACTGGTCTAACGGGAAAATATACTCTGCGCCTGTTGCCGCCACTTGTTATTGGTGATAAGGAGGTTGAGCGCTTCGTGGAGGCGTTCCGTGCTACGACCTCTGAGTTTGGAATGTAGTTAAAATCATATAAATGAAGATAAAAGTAATTAAGATTGGCGGTAAGCTAATCGAAAATTCTACAATACTCGCTTCGCTGTGTGACCATCTTGCGTCGCTCGGCGAGGCGTTTGTCTTGGTTCACGGTGGTGGCGTTATGGGCTCTCACTTGGCCGAGAAGTTGGGCGTGGAGGTTAAGATGCACGAGGGCCGTCGCATCACCGATGCCGCTACGCTCGATATTGCCGTTATGGCGTATGCCGGCTTGGCAAACAAGCGCGTGGTGTCGGCTTTGCAGGCACGTGGCGTGAATGCGTGTGGTTTGTCGGGTTGCGATATGGCCGTTGTGAAGTCGCACCGCCGTCCCGTCAAGGATATTGATTGGGGCTTTGTTGGTGATGTGGACGAGGTTAATGCCGATGTCTTGTCGCTCTTGTTGGACAATGGCGCGATTCCCGTCGTGTCGCCCATCACGTTCTCGCCCGAGGGCGATTTGCTCAACACCAATGCCGATAGCGTTGCGTCGGCTGTGGCGATGGGTTTGGCTACAAAGTATGAGGTGGAGTTGGTCTTTACGCTCGATAAGGCGGGCGTATTGCTTGATGTGAACGATGATAACTCATTGATTCCGACAATCACCCCAGCGTTGTATGCCGACCTGCGTGCCGAGGAGAAGATTCACTCGGGTATGATTCCCAAGATTGACAATGCCTATAAGACCATTGAGGCGGGTGTTTCGTCTGTACGTATCACGTCGCCTGATAATTTGATGGGAGGAACTGTTGTTATAAAGTAGTATGGATACTCAGCAAGCCATAGAGTTATTAAAACGCTTAATTGCTACGCCCTCTGTTAGCCGTGACGAGGCTGCCGCTGCCGACATTGTGGAGGCGGAGTTCTCGCAGATGGGCTTTGCACCAAGGCGTGTGGGTAATAATGTGTGGGCTGAGGCGTGGGAGCGCGATGAGTCAAAGCCTACGATTCTGCTCGATGCCCATATCGACACTGTGAAGCCCAATGCGCAGTGGTCGCGCGATCCCTTTGCGCCTACGATTGAGGGTGATAAGTTGTATGGCTTGGGTAGTAACGATACGGGCGGTAGCTTGGTGGCTATGATTGCGGCCTTTTCGCAGTTGGCAAAATCGGAGCAGCCCTATAACCTTATAATGCTTGCCTCGGCCGAGGAGGAGGTTACGGGCGTGAATGGAGTGCGTGCCGTGCTTCCCGAGCTGGGTAAAATTGATTTTGCCATTGTCGGCGAGCCTACGGGTATGAATCCCGCTGTTGCCGAGAAGGGCTTGATGGTGCTTGATTGTACGGCGTATGGCGTTGCTGGTCACGCGGCACGCGAGGAGGGTGTTAATGCTATATATAAGGCCCTGAAGGATATCGAGTGGTTCCGTACGCATTGTTTTGAGCGTGTGTCGCCGATGCTTGGCCCTGTGAAGATGTCTGTTACGGGTGTGCAGGCGGGAACACAGCATAATGTAGTGCCTGCCGAGTGTAAGTTTATGGTCGATGTGAGAGTTAATGAGTGCTATCAGAATGAGGAGTTGCTGGGGTTGATTCGTGAAGCTGTGGAGTGCGACGTGCAGCCTCGCTCTACGCATCTCAATTCGTCGGCTATTCCTCTCGACCACCCAGCCGTAGAGCGCTTAGTGGCTATGGGTAGAAAACCTTTTGGTTCGCCCACGATGTCGAATCAGGCGGTTATGCCCTTTACTACGTTAAAATTGGGCCCGGGCGATAGTGCTCGCTCGCATACGGCCGATGAGTATATTCTCCTATCGGAGATTGCCGAAGCGGTGGAGATGTATGTTGCTGTACTTGATAAGTTGAGGATAGAGAACTAACGACTTTGGGTTATGCAACCCTCGGAGCGTAGCGACCAAAGTCCCTTCCTGAGGAGGGGATTTAGGGGAGGGTAAGATTTGCAAATGCGGCCAGCGGCCGCAGGGTAGGCCGCGGGAGATAGAAAACAAAACATTTAATGTAATAAGATAAATAGTACCAAACTAATATGAAACTTTGGGATAAAGGATACTCGACTGATGCGTTTGTCGAGGAGTTTACCGTAGGTCGCGACCGCGAGCTGGACCTCTACTTAGCCGAGGCCGATGTGCTGGGTAATATGGCTCATATGAAGATGCTCAACTCTATCGGTTTGATTTCTGATGAGGACCGCGATGCGCTGACCGATGGCTTGAAGAAGATATATAAGCAGGTGTTGGCGGGTGATTTCACCATTGAGGATGGTGTTGAGGATGTTCACTCGCAGGTGGAGTTCTTGCTCACAGAGATGTGTGGCGATGCGGGTAAGCGTATCCACACAGGTCGCTCGCGCAACGATCAGGTGATGGTCGATTTGAAACTCTTTTCGCGTAGCGCGCTTATTCATCTGCAGCAGAGTGTCGAGGAGTTGTTCAACACCTTGATGGCAAAGGCCGAGGAGTATAAGGATGTGCTTATGCCCGGCTATACGCATATGCAGGTGGCTATGCCCTCATCGTTTGGTATGTGGCTCAGTGCCTATGCCGAGGCGTTGGCTGATGACTTGCTTATGTTGAAGGCTGCTTACGACTTGGTGAATACCAATCCTTTGGGCTCGGGAGCAGGTTATGGCTCGTCAGTGCCCCTGAATCGTACTATGACAACGCAGTTGTTGGGCTTCGAGGATTTGGCTTATAACTCTGTTTATGCGCAGATGCAGCGCGGTAAGACCGAGCGCACGGTATTGACAGCAATTGCGGCTGTGGCGGCTACTATTGGCCGTTTGGCGCAGGATGTATGCTTGTATTCTTGTGCGAACTTCGGTTTTGTGAAGTTGCCCGATGCATTTACAACAGGCTCAAGCATTATGCCCCACAAGAAGAATCCCGATATTTTCGAGTTGACACGCGCGAAGTGTAACCGCTTGCAGGCTTTGCCTATGGAGGTGACACTCATCGCGACAAACCTTCCTTCGGGTTATTTCCGCGATATGCAGCTTACGAAGGAGATTTACGTGCCCGCATTTAAGGAGATTGACGATATTGTACGTATGGTGCAGGCGGGTATTGGTCAGATGTGGATTAACCGCGACATCTTGTCGAACGATATTTATAAATACCTCTTCACCGTTGAGGATGTGAACGATGCAGTGGCTAATGGAGTACCTTTCCGCGATGCTTATCGTGAGGTTGGTATGCGTGTGCAGAATGGCACATACGAGCACGATGGTCGCGAGTTGCACCATACGCACGAGGGAAGTATAGGTAACCTCTGCTTGGAGGGCATTGCGGCGAAGTTTGCACGTCATAAGTTCGATTACTCGGCGGCTCTTGAGGCAGAGCAGAAACTGATGAAGTAATAAAGTTGTCTAATAAGATAAAAAAGGTTGCTAAATTTTAGCAACCTTTTTGTTTAATATCCTTTTTGCAATTCCGCATAACTCTTGGAAAGCCTCCATTCGCGTAAGCCAGCTACCCAAGATGTAGGTGACGACTCCCGTAGCAATCATTGCTAAAAGTCGTAGCAGGATACTCCACTCCTGCGCAAATACGCCTACGAAATGTACTGTAGCATACATCGCAGCCGAGAGCAGAACAATCGGTAACAACGTGCCGATAATACGCATAACACCTACCTCTGTATATTTTCGTGCGGCAAAAATATTCAGCATCATCTCGCAAGCGGCGGCTACGACCAATCCCCATACTACTGCCATAACGCTGCGGGGGATAGTGATGCAGAGTATTATGGTCATAATTACCCTTTTGATAATCTCCAATCGCAGAATTATCGCTCCGTTGCTCTTTACCTTTAGTATGTTATATGCAACAATGGCAATGGGGTAGAAGAAACCTATGGTGCACATCACGCGGAAATAGGGTATCGCGGGGTGCCAATCGGGTTTGAGCAGCAGGGTATATATCTCCTCGGTGGTAGCAATAAGTCCCGCCATCATAGGAAACATCACGTATGCCGTAACCATCACAACCTTTCTGTAACTCTCCGTGAACTTCTGCTCGTCACTGCCGATTTTGGCCAATGCGGGGAAGGTAACGCTCTGGATTGACTGCATCGTAGCATTTACTGGCATATCCTTTAGTTTCTGCGCCTGATTGAAATAACCCAATACACTACCAGAGTACATCTTTCCGATAAATAGCTGTGCTACATTATTATATAGTGCCGTGATAAGGTCCGTTGTCATCAGTCGCAGACTATATGGCGCCATTTCGCGCAGTGAACCAGTTTGTTCTCCGCCATTCGGTCGCCACGAACTGCGCCACCACAGAAGCATAGCCTTCGTGGCCATCATACTTACTCGCTGTCCCACAAGACTCCATATGCCGAAGCCGGTTAGTGCCATAGCTATTGCTACGATGCCACTAATCGTTGAGCTGATAAATGTTATGGTTGATAGCTGTGCAAAACGGAACTCGCGCACCATTATGGTGTTCTGTATCACGCACAGAGCATTAAGCGGAAGTAGCAAAAACAATACGGGTGCTACCTGCGAAAGCAATGGCCACTCATAGTAGCGTGAAACCCAAGGCGATATGGCCGTTAGCAGTGCATATAGTGCGAGAGATGTGATGATATTAAAGCGAAAAACCGCTTTGTAGTCGGCTTGCGAGGGGGCGACTTTGCGGATTAGTGTCTGCGAAAAGCCGCTGTCAACAACCACCTGTGCCAACGTAGTGAAGAATGTGAGAACGGCCATAATACCCATATCCATAGGCATTATGCGGTTGGCAACAACGATGCTGACCACCGCCTGCAACAGGGCAGAGCCTACTTTTTCGGTTACGCTCCATACAACGCCCGATGCGACGCGCTCAACAAGTTGTCTCTCTGCTGCCATTTGGCTCTTAATGCAATAAAGCCTCTACCCCCAAACGATATGAGTCCAAGCCAAAACCCATAATAGAGCCCTTGGCTACAGGCGCAATCATAGATATGTGGCGGAACTCCTCGCGGGCCAAAATAGACGAGATGTGTACCTCTACAACGGGTGTGCTGACAGCTGAAATAGCGTCGCGTAAAGCTACCGATGTGTGGGTATAACCTCCTGCGTTAAAAACCACGCCGTCATATTTGCCGACACTCTCGTGTATGGTGTTAATCAACTCGCCTTCGATGTTTGATTGAAAGTAGTCGAACTCCACGCGGCCCTCATACTGCTTGGCAAGCGATGCGGTATACTCCTCAAAAGTGGTTGTGCCGTAAATATTTACGTCGCGCTTACCCTGAAGATTTAGGTTTGGGCCGTTGAGAATAAGTATTTTCTTCATCTTTTACTCGTATATCTTAGCCTCGGTTAAACCATCTAATACGCGCAAAGCGTTTACAGCAAGAGCCTGCAACTCATTCTCGCCAGCATATACTTCGATGGGGGCGATGAAACGGCAACGCTCGCTGATAGACTCGGTAACATACTTGCTGTGCGCTATGCCTCCCGTAAGGATAATAGCATCTACCTCGCCGCAAAGCGCAATGGCCATCTGACCGATATGCTTTGCCACGCCGTAGCACATAGCGTCAAGGGCGTCAGCGGCCACTTTGTCACAACTCTGGGCACGTTCTTGAATCTCAATAATCGAATTAGAGCCAGTCAAAGCCACCAATCCGCCACCTCCGACAAGCAAACCACGAGCCTGCTTGTGGGTATATTCGCCCGAGTAGCATAGGTCTATAAGATCTCCTGCGGGGATTGTACCAGCACGCTCGGGTGCAATGGGGCCCTCTCCGTCGAGAGCATTGTTGCAGTCTATTACGCGACCTTTGCAGTGCGCACCAACTGATATACCGCCACCCAAATGAGCCACGATAAGATTTAGCTCCTCATACGGACGACCTATGTCGTCAGCATACTTGCGAGCCATAGCCTTCTGGTTGAGGGCGTGGAAAATCGAGCGACGACGAATCTGCTTAATACCTGTAATCTTTGATATCTCGTTCAACTCATCGACAACTACGGGGTCGGCAATGTAGGCTTTCACCTGACACTCCGAGGCAATCTCGCTGGCGATGATAGCTCCGAGGTTTGAGGCGTGTTGAGATTTGGTGTGCGTGAGTTCGTCAATCATCGTCTGATTAACCTCATACACGCCACTCTCAATAGGATGCAACAATCCCCCTCGGCCTATTACGGCCGAGAGGTTATTGATGTCAAAATTATTTTCGGCAAGGGAGTTCAAAATCAACTCTTTGCGCCACTCAAACTGCTCGATAGGCGAGTTGAAACGAGCCAACTCCTCGGCTGAATGTCGCAACGTGAGCTCAACCAACACCTTATCACCGTTATATACGGCAATCTTTGTTGATGTAGAGCCCGGATTTATCGCCAGCACCGTATAACGGCGCAGCAACGCAGTGTCAAACACCAATGCATCTTTCTCCTGCGAAGGATTTTTGGTGACGCGAGTGAAATTTATCCCCATAACCTTTAGTTTTTAATTTATTTCGCTGCCAAACAAGCGAGTGCGATAGAGTACTTCTTTGTCAAGGCAGAGTCGCCACGTGATGTCAAGACGCAGGGAACCTTTGTACCCATAACCATTGC
>JAZRLD010000101.1:0-12137 GCA_045646685.1 Alistipes sp.
CGTATCCCCGTAACAGATACTGACAAGATTATGTCAATGTTGCCCTTGGCGCATATGTACGGTATGGCATTTGAGTTTATGTATCCGTTGTGCGGTGGTGGTCACGTTTACTTCTTGGGTAAGACTCCAACGCCGACCGTGTTGATGCAGGCTTTGGCCGATATCAAGCCCTATATCTTGATTACCGTGCCTTTGGTGATGGAGAAGATTTTTAAGAATAAGGTTATGCCTACGCTCAACTCACCTGCAATGCGTATATTGACTTCAATCCCCATTTTGAAGAATGTCATTTACGGTAAGGTGCGTAAGACTCTGCTTACTACATTTGGCGGTAATCTCCGTTCAATCGTGTTGGGTGGAGCTGCTATCAGCTTGCCCGTAGAGAAGGTTATGCGTAAGGTGCGCTTGCCCTATACAGTAGGTTATGGTATGACCGAGTGCGCTCCGCTTATTGGTTACTCACCTTGGGAGAGCTTCAAGCTCGGCTCTTGCGGTCGTGCGGTGGATAACGTAGAGGTGCGTATCGACTCTGATGATGCGGCAAAGAAGGTTGGTGAGATTCAGGTTAAGGGTGACAACGTAATGCAGGGTTACTACAAGAATCCCGAGGCTACAGCCGCAACATTTACGGCCGATGGTTACTTGCGTACAGGTGATTTGGGTATTATTGACAAGGAGGGTAATATCTTCATCAAGGGCCGTAGCAAGTGTATGATTCTCTCGCCCAATGGCCAGAATATCTACCCCGAGGAGATTGAGAGTATCTTGAACTCAATGCCTCACGTTGGCGAGTCGCTCATCGTTGAGCGCAAGGGTGGTCTGGTTGGTTTGGTTGCTTTGCAGGCTGACGAGAAGTGCAGCGCCGAGGAGCTAAAGGAGATTATGGAGCAGAATCGTCAGGAGTTGAATACACGTATGCCGGCATACAGCAAGATTACTGCTATCGAGATTATCGAGGGTGGCTTCGAGCATACACCCAAGCAGTCTATCAAGCGATTCTTGTATAACTAAAGATATTCCGATAATTATTGTAGCATATAGTTATTTTGGAGATTGGGGCTCATTTCACGGATGCGTCCCATTTTTTATTCGTTTTTTTGCCACCTAAAATTGCTATAATCACATAGTGTTTGTATTTTTGTGGAAATTTGAGAATCGAAAACTATGATTTCTGCTACGGAACGTGAGGCCATTGTGGCCCTTATTAAACGAGAAGTTATTCCCGCCATTGGCTGTACCGAGCCTGTGGCCGTATCGTTGTGTGTAGCTCGTGCTACCGAATTATTGGGTTGCTGTCCCGAGAAGATCAGCGTGCATCTAAGCGCAAATATCTTGAAAAATGCTATGGGCGTTGGTATCCCGGGTACAGGTATGATTGGCCTGCCTATTGCTATTGCTTTGGGTGCTATCGTCGGTCGCTCGGAGTATGGCTTGGAGGTGCTTAAAGATGCCGATGCAGCGGCTGTGGAGGCTGGTAAAAAGTATATCGACGAGCAGCGCATCTCTATTGACTTGAAGGAGGGCATTGCCGAGAAGCTATACATCGAGGTTGAGGCCGAGAGTGGTGAGCACCGTGCCGTGGCGACAATCTCTGGTGGACATACATCATTTGTATATCTTGAGCGCGATGGCGAGGTGTTGCAGGATTGCCGCACAGCGAGTGCCGATGCAGAAAATGACGATGATGTGTCGCTTACGTTGCGTCAGGTTTATGACTTTGCTATGACATCGCCTCTCGAGGAGATTGAGTTTATTATGGAGTCTATGCGTCTGAATAAGGCGGCAGCCGAGAGCGCATTTACGGCAGATTATGGCCACTCGTTGGGTAAGACATTGCGTGGCGAGCGAGAGTTGAAGGTGCTGGGGGATAGCATATTTACACGCATCTTGTCATATACAGCATCGGCGTGCGATGCACGTATGGGTGGTGCTATGGTGCCCGTAATGAGTAACTCGGGCAGTGGTAATCAGGGTATTACGGCTACGCTTCCCGTCGTTGTTTATGGCGAGGAGTGTGGTGCTACGCACGAGCAGATGGTGCGCGCGCTGATTTTGAGCCACCTGACCGTTATATATATCAAGCAGAGTCTCGGTCGTCTGTCGGCATTGTGCGGTTGCGTGGTGGCAGCATCGGGCTCAAGTTGCGGTATTACATATTTGATGGGTGGCGGCTACGAGGAGGTTGCTATAGCTGTAAAGAATATGATTGCCAACCTTACAGGTATGATTTGCGATGGCGCGAAGCCGAGCTGTGCACTGAAACTTGCCAGCGGAGTATCTACGGCGGTTTTGTCGGCAATGATGGCTATGGAGCACCGTTGCGTGTCGAAGTTGGAGGGTATCATTGACGAGGATGTTGACCGCTCGATTCGTAACCTTACAACCATTGGCCGCGAGGGTATGAACGAAACAGATACTCTTATCCTGAACATTATGACTAATAAATGCTAATAGAAATTGTCTAACAAGGCTCTTTTGGTATCTGGCTTGTCCTTAAGATACATTAAAATAAAAGGCTGTCAACTTATGCTGACAGCCTTTTTTATGCGTTGCAGTGTGGATTACTTAATCTCGATAGAGTTAAGCATATCTACGCGGCCCTCCTTAATCTGCTTAACGATAAGCTCGCCGAAGAGAGTGTTCTGCCAAGCAAACCACTTACGTGTGAACTTCATCGGGTCATCAACGTGGAATGACTCGTGCATAAAGCCTGTGCCAGCGTCGGTACGCATCAAAAGCTCGATACACTCCTTAATCTCAGCCTCGTTGTCGCTTGTGAAGGCCTTCATCATAATACTCATAGGCCAAGCCATATCGTAGCCGATGTGAGGACCACCGATACCCTCGCCAGCCTTGCCGCGGAAGAAGTAGGGGTTGCTCTCGCTCCATACGAAGCGGCGTGTATTAGCGTAAATCTCGTTGTCGATAACCTCGGGGTTCAAATACTTCATAGCCAAGAGGCTGGGTACGTTTGCATCGTCCATACAGTGGTAGTTACCGAAGCCATCAACCTCGAATGCGTAGATCTCACCGAACTCGGGGTGGTTGTAGATAGCGTGCTTCTCGAGTGCAGCTGCAACCTCGTTTGCAAGCTCTGTACACTCCTTTGCCAAAGCGTTATCCTTATTAACCTTTGTCAAAATCTCGGCTGCCTTGTTCAATACTGATACTGCGAAGAAGTTTGAGGGGATAAGGAACTGCAAAACTGTAGCATCGTCAGAGGGACGGAATGAAGATACAATCAAACCTACGGGGTTTACGGGAGCACCCAAACCATCGTTTGAGAGTGTGTCGAACTGACGGTCTGTTCTACGGCGGAATGAGTAGGGACCTACGCCCTCCTTACGCTGCTGCTCCTTGAAGGTCTTGAGTACGTTCTTGATAGCTGCCAACCACTCCTCGCCGAAGATAGATGTGTCGCCTGTAACCAACCAATAGTAGTAAGCCAAACGAATGGGGTAGCACAATGAGTCAATCTCATACTTGCGCTCGTGCAACTCAGGCTTCATATCGGTAAAGTCTGAAATCCACTCGCTGCCTGTAGGACCATCGTTGAATGCGTTTGCATAGGGATCGATGTTGATAGAGATAAACTGACGGTTGATAACACCTGCGAGCATAGCCTTCAACTCTGCATCCTCGTTTGCAAACTGTACGTAGGGCCATACCTGCGCACCAGAGTCGCGCAACCACATAGCGTGGATATCGCCTGTATATACAAAGGTGTCGTCGTTACCGTTCTTATCCTTGCGGTAGTGAACAGTAGTGTCGAGAGTGTTGGGGAAGCAGTTTGAGAACATCCACGCCAAGCGGGGGTTGGTCAACATCTGCTGTACCTTTACGATCTCGGCCTCGATAGCCTTCGATGTGAAGAGGCGGTCAGCCTCGGCGGGACGCTGGCATACGTACTTGCCGTCCTGCATAGGTGCGGGGGCGGGTGCTACGTTAGAGTAGTCGGCCATCATCACGGTGTGCTTGGTGCAAGTGTCGCACTGTTTGTCGCACTTCTCGCCCTGCGCAGTGCAGGCTGTAGCCACGACAGCCAAGCAGGCAAAAATTAAAGTGTAAAAACGTGTAAGTTTCATATTGTTTGGATTATAATGATTTTTATGGTGGTAAAGATAGTATATTTTTTAGGATATATGCCCGATGAAAAGCAAATAAATTCTCCGAAAACCCTATAATATGGCCGCGAATAGTTATCTTTGCATATAATTACGACCTGCGGGTTAAAAACTTATGATATGAATCTTTCGGAATATTCTCGCCGAGTGGCACACGAAGTGTGCGTAGGCAATGTAAAAATAGGCTCAAATTATCCTATTGCGGTACAGTCAATGACTAATACACCTACGGCTGATACAGCATTGAGTGTGGCGCAGACCAAGCGCATAGCCGATGCTGGTGCTGGCATTGTGCGTCTTACGGCGCAGGGGCGTAAGGAGGGTGAGAATCTGGAGAACATCGTGGCCGAGTTGCGCAAGGATGGTTACTCAACAGCTATTGTGGCCGACATTCACTTTGTGCCTGAGGTAGCTTCGATTGCGGCGCGATATGTCGATAAGGTGCGTATCAATCCGGGTAACTACCGCACCTCTAACGGTGAGCTGGAGGCACTGATTGCGCAGTGCCGCGAAAGAGGTGTGGCGTTGCGTATTGGCGTGAATCACGGCTCGCTGGCCAAGCGTATCTTTGATGAGTGGGGCGATACACCCGAGGGTATGGTCGTGTCGGCTATGGAGTTTCTGCGAGTATGCCGCAAAGAGAATTTCGACCAAGTCGTTGTGTCGATGAAGTCGAGCAACACGCGCGTTATGGTGCAGGCCTACCGTCTGCTGGTGGAGACTATGGAGAAGGAGGGTATGACCTATCCCGTGCATTTGGGCGTTACGGAGGCAGGTAACGGTATCGAGGGCCGCATAAAGAGTGCCGTGGGTATCGGTGCATTGTTGGCTGACGGTATTGGCGATACGATTCGTGTTTCTCTTACCGAGGCTCCCGAGAATGAGGTGCCCGTTGCGCAGATGTTGGTAGATTACTACAAGTCGCGCGAGGGCTCTTTCCCCGTTGCTCACCCTGAGAATTATCATCCTACGGAGTATGTTCGCCGAAGCAATATAACAATACCTATTACTCATAGCGAGATTTCAGATGAGTTCCACGTTGTGGAGTCTGTAAGCAAGAATCCTACGGCCGAGTTGCGTGCCGCGATACTTAATATGAATACTGCCGAGCCCATAGTGGTTAAGCGCCGCTACGAAGATGCTGATGCCGAGGTTGTTGCCGTTAAAGCTGCTGCCGATTTGGGTGTGCTGTTCCTCGATGGCTTGGCTGATGGTATTTGGGTGGAGGCACCATACGTTTCGGCAGAGCAGATACACGAAATAGAACTTATGATTTTGCAGGCTGCGCGCGTGCGTTTCTCGCATACGGAGTATATCGCCTGCCCGAGTTGTGGTCGCACGCTCTACGATATTGAGAGGACGTTGGCCGACATCAAGAGCCGTACATCGCACCTGAAAAATCTCAAGATAGGCATTATGGGCTGTATTGTAAATGGTCCGGGCGAGATGGCCGATGCCGATTATGGTTATGTGGGGGCAGCGGCAGGTCGCATCACACTATACAAGGGCCGTGAGATTGTCGAGAAGAATATCCCGCAGGAGGAGGCTATCGACCACCTCATTGAACTTATCAAGGCCAACGGCGATTGGCAAGACCCCGCATAATATGGCAGGAACGGCAATGAAGCGATATACCGCGCGTGGCGTGGTGCTGAACACCGTAAAGTATGGTGACAGAGGCCTTATCGTGCAGTTGCTAACCTCATCGCACGGTCGCCAGAGTTATATGGTGCAGGGCGTCGGCTCGCGTGGCCGAGGTTCGAAGCTGGCACTTTTTCAGCCTATGTTTGCGCTGGAGTTTGAGGGCTTGGAGTCCACGAAGATGCAGATGCACCGCTTTGGTGAGGTACATACGGGTGTCGTGCTGCAATCAACACCCTTCGATGTGAAAAAATCTACCATTGCACTCTTTATGGCAGAGGTTTTGCACCGTCTTGTCAAGGAGAGTGAGGCGAATGAGATGTTGTTCGATTTCGTGTGGGGCTCGGTCGAGGCGTTGGATGCAGCGACAGAGGGAGTGGCAAATTTCCACCTATGGTTTTTGTCCAATTTGTGCCGTTTCTTGGGCTTCTCGCCTGGTAATGAGTATATGCCCGAAGCGTGGTTTGATATATCGGAGGGTTTATATACCGTAGATTCTCCTCCGCGCGAACACCGTATGTCACAACAAAATGCGCTCATTCTCCGCGATATGCTGGAGTGTGATGTGCGCTATCTTGCAGAGGTGGGACTCAATCGCCATCAGAGGGTAGATTTTTTGGATGCTCTGTTGGCCTACTACGCCTATCATCTCGATACAATCCACTCCGTACAGTCGATACGCATTTTGCAGGAGGTTTTTTAAGGATTGTATTTTGAGGTATTTTATAGCAGTTATAGCATTTGTCGCAGCCTTTGTGCTGCTATATTTTTGGCGATGTGGTTCACCGCAGGTTGCAGCGCAGCAGACCGAAGTGGCGGAACGTAGTAAGCAGGAGCTGTTACGTCAGTGGCGCAGTGGCGATACGCTGTGGTATGAGATTGATTCTGTGCCTTACCTGCCGTCAGTTCCAGCATTTGCGGACTCAATGATGCGGTGGCATATAGGTGCGCCGAATATTCACGATAGAGATATATCTACATCGCCTCTGCACGAGGAGTATGCCCCTATAAAATTGGATTATAAGATTCCATATTGGAGTGTCTATCGTCGCTCGATAACACTTTGGGGTATAACATTCTCTACGGGCCAGCCCAATCCTTATATTCCATATCCTGAGGCGGCGCAGAGCGCGGAGGTTTTATCGATGCCGATAAATAAAAAATAGGTTGCTAAATCATTAGCAACCTATTTTTTTATTTTGTCTTAGACTTATTTAGTATGGAACTTCAAGCCCTGCAACTTGTTCCACTCGCCACGAGTGAAGTCGGGAACGGCTACGGGCATACTGTTATGCTTCGCAGATACGGCTGAAAGCTCGCCTACGCAAGACCACTCGGCAGCATCATACACATCCTGATCCAAAGGAAGACCATTCTGCAAGCAGTAAACCAAACGGTAGTCCATAACGAAATCCATACCGCCGTGACCGCCTACCTGCTTAGCCTTCTCCTCAATCTCCTGATGGATGGGGTGCTTGTAAGCCTCCAACACAGCCTCCTTTACAGCCTGAGAAACAAAGCCGTGGGGGTTAATCTTAGCATCCTTCGGAAGAACATCAGCAGGCACCTGACCGGGCATAAATGTAAAGCCGGTGATGGGGTACTTATTTGCAAAGCCCATTGTACCAGTCAGCTGATAAAGACGGTTGTAGGGGCGGGGAGTGTAAACATTGTGCTGCAACTCGATAGTCTGACCCTGCTCGGTCTTGATAAGAGTTGTAGTGTGGTCGCCATTAGCGAACTCTGTTGAGCCCATCTTCTCCTTTGCCTTTGCCAAGCCGACAACAGACTTTGTATCCATACATACGAGGTAGTTGAGCTTGTTACCGCGGTGGATATTCAACGCCTGACATACGGGGCCGAAGCCGTGTGTTGCATATACGTCGCCACGATTCTTCTGATTGAAGTCCAAACGCCAGTTGTTGTGGTAGTCATCCCAGAAATCCGAGAGGTTGTGGATATAAGCACCCTCGGCGTGGAGAATCTCACCGAACAAACCCTGCTGCGCCATATTGAGGCAAGTGAGCTCGAAGAAGTCGTAAACGCAGTTCTCCAACATCATACAGTGGCGGCGTGTGCGCTCTGAAGTGTCAACCAACTGCCAGCACTCCTCAACAGATGTAGCCGCAGGCACCTCAATAGCCACGTGCTTGCCGTGCTCCATAGCGTAAACGGCGATAGGTGTGTGGTTGAGCCAATCTGTTGCGATATAGATAAGGTCAACATCCTCGCGCTCGCAGAGCTGCTTGTAAGCCTCGGGACCTACGTAGCTATCTGCCTTGGGCATACCCTTGCCCTCCAACATCTTCTGGCACTTGTCCACATTGCTCTGCTCAAGGTCGCAAAGGCCCTTGATTTCAACACCCTCAAGGTGAGTGAAACGCTCCACAGCGCCCGGACCGCGCATACCCAAGCCGATAAAACCTACGCGTACAACGGGGATAGGATCAGCGGCAAAGCCCAACATCGACTGCTGACCAGCAGCACGTGCAGGCTCAACGAAGT
This sequence comes from Alistipes sp., assembly GCA_045646685.1. Classification (GTDB taxonomy): domain Bacteria; phylum Bacteroidota; class Bacteroidia; order Bacteroidales; family Rikenellaceae; genus Alistipes. The sequence continues at coordinate 8,271 of JAZRLD010000101.1, forward strand.
GGATCATACCATCCTCCATCTTGTAGTTATCGCCAGCGATAGTTGTAGCCTCGCCACAACAGCAACTCTGCAACATAATACCCATCAAAAGGGCTGCGCAGAAAACGAATAAACGATTGATTTTCATTTTGTTTTAGGTTATTTTGTTTGTAATAAATCGTATTTATACACTACGTGTGTAAATCATCTTCAAAATTAGGTATTTTTTGAGATTATACCAAGCCTCGGCCGAGAATTATTTGCTGATAATGATGTATATGGGCAGATGGTCGCTCACGCCTCCCATATATTCTGTGCCTCGATATGTTGGCAGTGGATAGCCGCGTTTGTCGAGCATATAGGGGTGGCTGAATATATGTCCCGCATTTTTGTTGGTGGTATAGAGGTGTAGCCCTGCTCCGTGAAGCATATTTCCCGAGAGGAGAATATTGTCGTAATGATTCCATTTGTTATCATAGACCGAACTACCTCGTTTCGTATTGCCATATGGTGTGTAGAGGTCGGAGTGGGTAAGATTTTTGGTTTTACGCTTTGCGCGAAGAGTCTTTGCTATGCTTTTGTTGCTCGGATTGTCGTTCATATCACCCATAATGATAATCTTTGTGGCGGGGTTGTGGAGTTGAACGGAATCGACAATGGCGCGCAGTTGCTTGGCGCAGGCTATGCGTTGTGGCTCGGTGAACTTCACGCCTCCGATGCGCGATGGCCAATGCACGATGGCAGCGAATATATGCTCATTGTCAAGCGTGCCCCACGCGGTGAGAATATCGCGCGTAGGATTGTCTGTGTTTGTGGGTATAGCCTTGCTACCTTGAAGATGAAATTTGTCGGGGCGGTAGAGCAGAGCCACATCAATACCTCGCTCATCGGGCGAATCATAGTGGCATATCGCATAAGATGCAGGCGCGAGCGCAGGCTCCGTAACCAAATCCTCCAATACGGTACGATTCTCCACCTCGGCAAGAGCCATAAGCGTGGGGTAGTCGTATTGGGTGGCTATTCCTGCGATTGCGGTTGAGATATTTTTCAGTTTTGCTTGGTATCTTTCAGTGGTCCATCTACGGTCGGCAAGGGGGAGCATATCCTCATCCGCAGTGGTGGGCGAGTTGATGGTGTCGAAGAGATTTTCAACATTATAGAATGCCACAACGTGCGACTGTTGTGCCATAGCCGTAATGCAGAAAAATATGGATATACAGATGGTTATAATGTGTTTCATTGTTATCCTACTTCTATGAAAAGAGGGTGCTAACCAAACGGTTAGACACCCTCTATAATATAATAGCACTCTATCGAATACGGTCGAGCGAGCGCACCAACATCTCGTCGCGGAAGATAGCACGCAGGGCCAAATAATCAAGTATGAGTGCCAGGAGCGGGAAGAGTATTGCAATCTTCATTCCGTGTGCGCTGAACTCCAACTGCGCGAACATGCGGTTGCTCAGGAAGTAATAGATGGCCATAAAGATAGCCGAGCCAACGAGCAAAACCAGCTCTACGGCGCAGAGGCGAATCTGCAACAGGCGATTCTTGAAAAGGAAGATGTTTATCAATGGAATGATGGCTGCCAAAGTCACAACAATGCCCATGTAGATTGTAGAGTATTCGGTTGTAGCACCTTTTAATGCAAAAGCGTAGAGTTTATACTCCTCTACACCTGCGGCAAAGTATGCCAGCGGAGTGAAGATAGCGGCAGCCATGAGGGCGGCTACGGCCAATAGGTAGAGTGTTTGAATACGTTGTATCATTGTTTACTTTATTTTTTTATCAATCAAATATGTGTTTCTATCCGACGAGCGACGGTTGATTAACTCACCGAGGAAACCCGCCAAAAATAGTTGCACACCCAAAATCACAGTCAAGATAGCTACGAAGAATAGCGGCTGGTCGGTGACGGGACGCAGTGGAAGCCCATTGAACTGCTTGTATAGTTTGGCGGCTATGACCCACACCGTTGTACCACCACCAAGCAGGAACATTATCGTGCCAAGACTGCCGAATAGGTACATCGGTGAGCGACCAAAGTGCGACATGAACGAGACGGAGATAAGGTCCAAGTAACCCTTCACCATACGCTCCATGCCAAACTTCGATACGCCATATTTGCGCTCTTGATGTTGGACAACCTTCTCGCCAATGCGGTGAAAGCCTGCATGTTTAGCCAAGATGGGGATGTAGCGGTGCATCTCGCCATATACCTCGATGGACTTGACCACACGACGACGGTATGCCTTCAAGCCACAGTTAAAGTCGTGCAACTTAATGCCCGACACCACGCGTGCCGTAAGGTTGAAGAACTTGCTCGGCAGACGTTTGCCCGCAGGGTCGTATCGCTTCTTCTTCCAGCCCGACACCAAGTCGTAACCCTCCTCCAAAATCATGCGACGCATCGCGGGAATCTCGTCGGGCGAATCTTGCAGGTCAGCATCCATCGTAAAGACAATCTCTCCCTCGGCCTCGGCAAAACCGCAATAGAGCGCGGCCGACTTGCCATAGTTGCGAGCAAATCGTATGCCTTTGATAGCGGGGTAGTCGCCCTTTAAGCGCTCAACCTCCTCCCACGACCCATCCGATGAGCCGTCATCGACAAACAGAATCTCGTATGTGAGGTCATTCTCACGAGCTACGCGGTCAATCCATGCCGTGAGTTCAGCGAGCGACTCGACCTCGTTGTAGAGAGGTACTACCACCGATATGTCCAAACGTTGGCTCATTACTCCTCGTCCTCCTCCTCAAAGTTTGTATCGAAAATATCGGGCTCACGTTTCGTGCCGATAGAGATAAAGAGGCCATAGAAGCCGAAAAGCAATACATTACCAACGATATTTGATAGGAGCGCAGGTATGGGCGAGAAGATGTAAGAGCGCATCATGCTCGACATCTGGTCCATCATATCGTTGTTATATACGCCTGTCTGTTTTAGCGTTGCGATGCTTGTTGCAACCGTCTCCTCGAACATCTCGCTGAAAAGGAAGTTGCTGGCAATGATTTGGTAAGCACCCGCAATAATACCAGCGAAAATAGCCATCGCCACGATGAAGCCCAACGACTGCGTATAGGTAAATCCCTCCTCGGTGTAGAGTGTGGCGCGACGGCGCGTGAAGTAGAAGAGCAGATATATCGTAATGACGAAATTAGCAAGACTTGCAATAAATGCAATTGACGATACGGCCATGCCCAAGAGTGAGAATACCACTCCTGCCAAACCTAAGATGGCTCCGCCTCGCGAAGCATCGCTCCAAAAATTGTTCTTTGCCATGATTCTCTTCTTATTTAGTTTTATAGGCGCAACGGTACTTGCCGTTAGCGAGTTTTGTCATCTTACCTTTCAGTAGGTTGCGACGCAGAGGAGTGAGGCGGTCGGTAAAGACCTTACCCTCCAAGTGGTCGTACTCGTGCTGAATAACACGCGCGGGCAGACCATCAATCACCTCGTCGTGCTCCTCGAAGTTCTCGTCCAGCCAACGCATCTTAATCGCTACGGGGCGACGTACATCCTCGTGCAGGCCGGGGAGCGATAAGCAACCCTCGTTGAAGAGGTCGCTCTCCTCCGAGTGCACGTAAATCTCAGCATTGATGAATACCTTACGGTAGTTCTCCAACTCGGGATTCTCGTCAGCCCAAGGGGTGCAATCGACAATGAACAGACGGATATTCTTGCCAATCTGTGGAGCAGCCAAGCCTACGCCCGATGCCTCGTCCAAAGTGAGGAACATATCGTCGATGAGTTTTTTCAACTCGGGGTATTCGGGTGTAATATCTACCGATTTGTTACGCAGTGTCTGCGCTCCGTATATTACTATTGGGTAAATCATAATTTTCGTTTTTATTTTTGCATTGCAGCCGAATCCATGTACGACTGTAATA
>JAZRLD010000102.1:0-17956 GCA_045646685.1 Alistipes sp.
CGAGCGTGTAACGTGTCGAGCAACCAGCCACGCGGTAGTTCAGGATAGCCTTCTTGCCGTCGGCTTTGGGTTTGTCGTAGGCGCGTGAACGGTTGGTGCGACCATCGCGCACGATGTAGTGCGTGAGCGTACCCTCCTCCATATCGGGGCGAGTCTCGGTAATTGCCCAATAGGTCTTATGAATCTCTCCCGAGCGAATCATCTCGTTAAGGCGTGTGAGAGCCTTCGATGTCTTGGCAAAGAGAACAGCGCCACTGACAGGGCGGTCGATGCGGTGCACCACACCTAAGAAGACGTCGCCGGGCTTGTGGTCGCGCACCTTTATCATCGTTTTGATGTCGTTCTCCAACGCTTCGTCGCTCTCGCGGTCGGGCTGTACTAACTCGCCACAGCGTTTGTTCACCACGATAATGTGGTTGTCTTCGTAAAGAATATCTTTTGGGTGTATCATAATCAATTTTTATAATCTAAATGTAAACGGCAATAAATACTTGGCGCTATTCACCACCGTAGCCGTACCACCGCCCGCCATAATGATGCGTATGGGGCTCTGCTGACGATTCTCCGTATCCAGCATCACCTGTCGGCACGCTCCGCAAGGGTAGCACTCTCGCTCGGAAGGGTTGGAGGCGATGGCCATAGCCTCAATGGGGTTGTCGGAGTGGTTTGTGGCGTAGTGGTAGAGTAACGACCGCTCGGCACATAGGCCCGAGGGATAAACCTCGCTCTCGCAGTTGGCTGCCGTGATAATCTCACCGCTGCGCAGGCGTGCCGCAACTCCCACCTTGAAGCCCGAAAATGGTGCATAGGCCTGCTGTGTAGCCTCAAAAGCTGCCTTCACAAGCTCGCTGTCCGAGGTTGGAAGAGTGTCGAGCGTGTAGTGCTCGTAGCTGAAATTTATCGTCTGTGCCATAACGAAATATTCTTACTGCAAATATACTACAACGCGCGCGTAGAACAAAATTTTTTCCTCTCGTGGCTCTTTTTTTCGCTAAAGCTATTGAGGAAACAAGAAAAAAAAGTATCTTGCGCCACACAATTTTCCGCTCTCTTTGCGTTTTATTGTTGAGAGTAGAAGAAATTGACCAAAAAAGTATGAAGAAAATTAAATTTTTATCTATTGCGCTCGTTGCGCTTTTGACCGTATGTTGCTTCTCGGCTTGCAATACCGAGGATGGCTACAGAATAGGCGATATTTATCCTATGGCATTGGTTACCGTTAAGCCCTATGCCGATATGTCGGGTTGCTACCTGCAGTTGGATAATCACACCACGCTCTATCCCACAAACGTTAAGGGTTTGCCCTATGGTACACACCCCGTGCGTGCTATTATTGAGTATCTGGGCACCGATGACGATCCGAAGGATTGCGATCGCGCGGTGAAGGTGGTTAAGATGAATGATATTCTCACCAAGCAGTTGGTGCAGAATGGCGACCTCACGCAGGAGGAGCTAGGCAATGACCCGCTTGAGATTGTGAAGGATTGGGTTACACTCGTCGAGGACGGTTTCCTTACTTTGCGTTTTAGCACCGTAACCAACGGAATAGGTAAGACGCACGTCTTCAACCTCGTGAAGGGTGTGAATCCCGATAATCCCTATGAGTTGCATTTGCGCCACAATGCTAATCGCGACGTAACAGGTAATATGGTTGACGGCTTGGTGGCGTTCGATTTGAGCAGCCTGCCTGCCTCTATTAACCCCGAGCAGAAAATCAAGTTGGTGTGGAACTCGTTTACGGGCGAGAAGTCAGCGGAGTTTTATCTTTACGGAGATTGGTCGACTTCGACAACTTCTTCACAGATTGTAGCTCCTACTCTTAAAATGGAGTAAACAAATAAAAAGGTGTCCGTTTGGACACCTTTTTTTGTTATAGGTAATCAATGAATAATTTTCCGTCGAGGTGGTCCAACTCGTGCTGGAAGATAACGGCTGTAAAGCCCTCAATCAACTCCTCGTGCTCCACAAATTGCTCGTCGCGGTAGCGCAGGCGAATTGTCTGCCAGCGCTTCACATCACCACGAATCTCGGGGACGGACAGGCAACCCTCGCCGCCAGCCTCTTTCTCGCCGATAAACTCCACAATCTCAGGGTTTATAAAGAACTCGAAAGGCTCGCCCTCCTTGTCAAAACGTTGTACGGCAACCATTTGACGCGATATGCCCACCTGCGGAGCGGCAATGCCGACACCCTCATTCTCGGGGTCCTGCACTGTGGCCAACATACGGCGGCGCAACACCGCAAAATCCTCACTCTGCACCATCTGCTCGCTTATGGGCAGGCTTTTTTGGCGCAGAATGGTCGAGTCGGGGCTCTCCGTTACGCTCAAAACGTACATTATCTCTCGCTCGCCAGCGTGGATTGTCGCCGACTCCTCGGCCGAGAATTTCTGATTGCAACTTGTCATAATCAGTGCAAAAAATGTGGCGTATAAGATATTTTTCATTCTACAATTTATCTATAATTTCATTGGGTAGTTCGGGCATTGCGCCATTCTGCGTGCAGACGTATGCCGACACCTCTACGGCCAGCGCGTGCGCCTTCTTAATATCCTTACCACAGAGCAGCGCGGCAATAAATGCGCCCGTAAATGAGTCGCCCGCACCCACCGTGTCGGCAACCTTTACCTTCGGTGTAGGAAGGAACGACTCGGTGCCATCCATAGAGTAGATGTAGCTACCATTTGTGCCACAGGTAAGAATCAGAATATCAATCTCGTAGCGCGACATAAGATTCAGCGCAGCCATACGCTGCGTGGGGAACTCCGCACCAAGCAGACGGCTCACCTCGTCAATCTCCTCGTCGTTGATTTTCAGAATGTCGCACATACGCATCGACGATTCGAGAACCTCCTTGTCGTAGAATGTGCCACGCAGATTTATATCGCAAATCTTTATGCTATCGGCAGGCATAGCCGCGATGAACGACTCAATCGTCTTGCGCGATACGCTGTTGCGCTGTGCCAATGTGCCGTAACATACGGCTATGGTATTGCGAGCCAAGGCCTCCAACTCGGGCGAGAAGGGAATATTGTCCCACGCCACACCCTCGCAAATCTCATATTGCGGAATACCTTTTGCATCGAGCGTTACGGCTACCGTTCCCGTAGGGTAGGGGACGGTGGCGAGCTGTGTCTGCAGATCCTTCTCCTCAAATGTCTGGCGAATCTCTGCTCCAAGCTCGTCATCACCTACGGCGCTGACGGCTACGGCATCGAGGCCGAACTGCGAAACGTGATATGTAAAGTTGGCGGGTGCGCCACCTATCTTGCGGCCCTCGGGAAGCATATCCCACAATGCTTCGCCTATGCCTACGATGTAATTTTGCTGTGAATTGCTCATATCGGTATGTTTTGGTTATACAAATATAAAAAAGTGTTTCGTTAATCGCAAACGAAAATTTTGTACTCCGCCCGCGTTGTCGTATATTTGCAGAAATATTAACCTCTTATGCAGCGAAAATTTCTATACGTTATAATATCCGTCCTCCTGCTCTCGGTGGGCTGGCTTGGTGCGGGCGGATTTACACTCTTGGTGGCATTGGTGCCCCTGCTCCTTATCAGTGACTCATACTCCGACTCAAAACGCGATTGGTGGCGTATGGCGGGGTGGGCATCGCTGACCTTTGCCCTGTGGAACGTTGCCACCGTGTGGTGGGTATGGATTGCAACGCCCATTGGACCTATTGCCGCAACCATTGTTTCGACCTTCTGGAATATGGTGGCCTTTATGCTATACCACTACGTGTCGAAGCGCGCCCCCAAGTCGGTGGCCTATACCGTGTTGGCGGCTGCGTGGGTAGCTACGGAGTATCTCTATATCCACACCGATGTTATGTCGTTCCCGTGGCTTGTTGTAGGTAATGGTTTCTCGGGTTCGCCGTGGGCTGTGCAGTGGTACGAATATACGGGCGTGCTGGGAGGCTCGCTGTGGGTGCTGTTGAGTAATATCGCCATCTTCGAGGCGCTGAAGAAGAAAACTGCGTGGACCAAGGTGCGTGCGGCATTGACCGTACTTGTGCCGCTGGTGGTGTCGCTGGTGATTTATTGGGGTTATGAGCCGCAGAGCGAGCGCGTGAAGGCGGCTGTTCTGCAACCTAATGTAGATTGCTACGCCGAGAAGTTTAATAATACAGCTACCAAGCAGGTGCGCAATATTCTCGACCTCGTGTCGCAAGTGCCTGCCGATGCGAAGATTGTCGTATTGCCCGAAACGGCTCTGCCCGATATGGTGGACGATGATGAGCCGCAGTTGAGCGCATCGGTGCAGGGTATTGGTCGAGAGCTTGCTCAGAGTTGCCCCGAGGCTATGGCGGCGGTGGGTGCTTCGACCGTAAAGTATTATGAGTTAGGGGATAAGATTACCGATACGGCTCGCCAGATTATGGGCGGCTACTGCGATATTTACAACTCGGCTGTTGCTATAAATGGCGATGGCGCGGAGAATATTCACCACAAGATGCGTCTTGTAATCGGCGTGGAGACTATGCCGTGGTGGTTTAAGAGCCTGAGCGAGTTGATTAACTTGGGTGGCGTTACGGGACAGTTGGGCCGTAGCGATGAGGCGACTGTTTTCGAGAAGGGTGGCGTTAAGGTTGGCCCGGCCATCTGCTACGAGGGACTCTATGGCGATTGGTTTGCACGTTTCGTGCGTGAGGGGGCAGATGTTATGATTGTGATGTCGAATGACGGCTGGTGGGGTAATACACCCGGCCATAAGCGACTCTTCGACTTCTGCCGTCTGCGTGCCATCGAGACGCGTCGTGCCATAGCGCGCAGTGCCAATACGGGCGTGTCGGGATTTATCACCTCGCGTGGCGATGTGGAGCAGCGTCTGGATTGGAATCAGAGAGGAGTGCTTACGCAGGATATTGAGCTCTCGGACCGTGAAACCGCCTATGTCAAATATGGCGATTGGGTAGGCCGTATGGGCTTGTTGCTCTCGCTGTTGGGCGTGTTGTATTTCTCTGCTTATCGTGTACGTCGTAAAAATCATTTGGTATAGATATGAACTATTCACAAACCATCGAGTATCTCTTCTCGACTACCCCCTCATTCCAGCAGGTGGGAGCCGATGCATATAAGCCGGGCTTGGAGCGCATACGTGACTTCTGCCACTATTTGGGTGATCCGCAAAAGAATTATCTCACAATCCACGTCGCTGGCACCAACGGTAAGGGCTCCGTATCGCATATGCTGGCTTCGGTGTTGCAACACGCTGGTTACCGCGTGGGATTGTTCACCTCGCCGCACCTGCGCGACTTCCGCGAGCGTATGCGCGTTGATGGCAAGATGATAACCGAGCGCGAGGTTGTCGATTTTGTTGCTAACCATAAGGCGAAGATGCGCGAGTTGGACCTCTCATTTTTTGAGATGACAACGGCTATGGCCTTCGATTTTTTTACCTCAAGCGAGGTGGAGATTGCCGTTATAGAGACAGGTTTGGGTGGTCGTTTGGACGCTACAAATATCATCACGCCTGAGGTCAGTGTAGTTACCAATATCGGCTTGGAGCACACCGACTTACTCGGCGACACGATAGAGAAAGTTGCCTTCGAAAAGGCGGGTATTATCAAGGTGGGTGTGCCCATAGTTTTGGGTGAGGCCTCGGAGCGGTATAACGCTGTTTTCGAGCAGCGTGCTGCTGAACTTGGTTCGTGTGTGATATATGCCGAGCAGGAGGTGAGCGTTGTGGAGCATAAGCGCGAACGCGACCATCAGCGAATGGTCCTCGACCGCGTGCGTGATGCACATCGTTTTGAGTTTACGATGGACTTGGCGGGCGAGTATCAGTATCACAATGTCATCACTGCCGCCGCCGCTGCTGACTATCTTGACACCCATACGCCGATAACAATCTCCCGACGAGCATTTATCGAGGGTATGGCTCGTGTGGCCGCTACTACGTCGCTCGCTGGGCGCTGGCAGCAACTCTCGGATAAGCCCTATACGGTTTGCGATACGGGACATAATGCACACGGTATTAAATATATAGCCGATGAGCTGCATCGCATATCAAGCGAGTATGACCAGCAGATTTGCATCATCGGTTTTGCCAAGGAGAAGAACATCGACGACATCTTGCCGCTTCTCCCGCGCAACGCATATTACATCTTCACGCAGGCCTCATCGCCCCGCTCTCTGCCCGCAGGTGTTCTCGCCTCAAAGGCAGCCGCTTTTGGCCTTGAGGGTGAGGTGCGCTCAACCGTAGCTGCTGCTCTCACTCGTGCCCGCGAGATAGCCACCGAGCGCGATATGATTTTTATTGGAGGTAGTAATTTTGTTGTAGCAGAAATATAGGAGTTATAGGTGCTATAAGTATTATACAAAATCGCCTATAACACCTATCGCACTTATAACACTTATAACAAAACAGAATAGCCACTCTTCGGAGTGGCTATTCTGTTATAAATCAGATTACTATCATCTTACGCATTTCCCATCGGGCCCATATTCATAATGGGGTCCTCGGCGGGCATCGAGCGGTGAATGTCAATCTTCGAAATATTGCTCTCGTAGCGCGTGATGTTCTCCTGCAATGAGAGCAAAAGACGCTTGGCGTGCTCGGGCGTAAGTATCACGCGAGTCTTAACGTTTGCCTTCTGCATACCGGGCAAAATAGCGGCGAAGTCAACGATAAACTCCGACGGTGAGTGCGATATGATTGCCAAATTTGAGTAGTTGCCCTGTGCAACCTCGTCAGAGAGATGAATCTCCATTCCCTGACCTTGTTTCTGAAATTCTGCCATAGATGCAAATTTTTATTACACAAAATTAACTATTCTTCCTGCCCGAAAAACCTTAGTCGTGGCAAAGTTTTCGATAAATTATCAACAATTTAGCTGAATCTCTTGCTTTTATCGCCGCCGATGGCGTTTGTTGGCGCGTTGAGCCTCACTTTTGTCAATAATCGCACCAAGAGTGGTTTTAAGTTTTAATATTTCATATTAAATGCGTAACTTTGCACCCTAATAAGAGTTTTCGAGAATGATAGTAAGCGCGATAGATATTTTCCTGCGAGGTATGGGTGTCGGTTTGGCATCTTCTATTACCGTCGGCCCCGTTGCTGTGCTCTGCATTCAGCGCACGCTGAGCAAGAACTTCCGTTCGGGCTTGGCGTCGGGCTTGGGTGTGGCTACGGCCGATATGATGATGGCTATCATTGCCTTCTTCTTCTACTCGATGCTGCAGACGCAGATTGAGGTGTATAGCGAGATTCTGCAAGTCATAGGCGGCATATTTGTGGTCATCGTGGGAGTCTATATCTTCTTCCAAAACCCCGTGCCACAGATTCGCAAGAATCGCGCAGGCAAGACAAATTTATGGCAGGATTACTCGTCGATGTTTGTCTTCACGCTGGCCAACTTCGTGGTGGTTATCCCTTACTTGCTGGCATTCTTTGCTATGTTCAACGTGGGCTTGCAGTCGGAGGGCGATGCTGCATCGTTGCTGCGTAGCGGTATGACCATCCTTGGCTTCTTCGCAGGTGCTGTGGCGTGGTGGTTGGGCCTGACCTTTACCATCGACTACTTCCGTCGCCGCTTCCGCCCACGTCATATGCTTACCATCAACCACGTCGCCGGTTTGATTATCGGCGTGCTTGGTGTATATACGATTATTTCAACCTTTTTCGATATTATTCCTGCATAATGGAAAACAACACACAAAAGATAGTTATCGCCATCGACGGCTTCTCGTCGTGTGGCAAGAGTACCTTCGCCAAGGCTATCGCCGCGCGATTGGGTTATATTTTCATCGATACGGGTGCTATGTACCGCGCCGTTACACTCTACGCTTTGGAGCAGGGCGCTATCGTGGAGGGCAAGGTCGATGAGGCGGCCGTGGTGACTCTTTTGCCCGAGGTGAATATCACCTTCAAGTTCAACGCCGAGCGCGGCGCCAGCGATGTATATGTTAATGGCGAGTTGGCCGAGGGTAAAATCCGCACTATCGAGGTGAGCAACTGCGTAAGTTCAGTCAGCTCTATCCGCGAGGTACGCGAGAAGTTGGTTGCTATGCAGCAGCAGATGGGCCGCGAGAGGGGCGTTGTTATGGACGGCCGCGATATCGGTACGGTGGTATTCCCCGATGCCGAGCTGAAGATATTTATGACGGCCGATGCGCAGGTGCGTGCCGAGCGTCGCTATGCCGAGCTTACGGCCAAGGGCGATAAGGTTACGATGGAGGAGATTTTGGAAAATGTCATCTCGCGCGATAAGGCCGATATGGAGCGCGCTATCTCGCCTCTGCGTCAGGCCGAGGATGCCGTGGTGCTGGATAACAGCTATATGAGCGTCGAGGAGCAGATGGCGTGGTTTATGGAGCGCTATGAGCAGATTGTAAAGGCGTAAATTATGCGTGTCGAGATAGATAAAAATTCTGGTTTCTGCTTCGGTGTGGTGCGTGCCATCTCGAAGGCCGAGGCTGCCGTAAAGGAGCTGGGTGGCGAGGTATATTCGCTGGGCGACATCGTGCATAACCGTATGGAGGTACAGCGTCTGGAGGCGTTGGGCTTGAAGACCGTTACGCACGAGGATATGGAGAGCCTTGCGGGCCGCGACCTCTTTATTCGTGCCCACGGCGAGCCTCCTACTACTTACCGCCGTGCCGAGGAGCTGGGTATCCGCGTCATTGATGCTACCTGCCCCGTTGTGGCGCAGTTGCAGGGTAAGGTTGTGGCGGCACACGAGAAAATGCAGGCCGTAGGCGGTCAGGTGGTTATCCTTGGCAAGCGAGGTCACGCCGAGGTTGTGGGCCTCACAGGTCAGGTGGAGCAACCGACCATCGTCGTTGAGCGCGAGGAGGATTTGCAGCAGGTAGATTTCTCGCGTCCCATCTTTTTCCTCTCGCAGACTACGCAGAGCGTGGCTCACTTCTGGTCGCTGGCCGAGAAGATGAAGGAGCGTCTGGGCGATGAGAGTATGCTCACGGTGGACGACACTATCTGCCGTCGCGTGTCAAACCGCGAGAAGGCGCTGGGCGAGTTTGCCAAGCGTTTCGATGTGGTTATTTTTGTCTGTGGCAAGAAGTCGAGCAATGGCCGCGTGCTGTTCAATGTATGCCGTGCTGCCAACGAGCGTTGCTACAATATCGAGGAGGAGAGCGAGTTGCAGGCCGAGTGGTTCGATGGTTGCCAGAACGTGGGAATCTGCGGTGCTACATCGACGCCTGCTTGGCTGATGTCGCGCGTGGCAAAGGCTATAGAGGATAGATTTTAATAAGAAAAATTATAAGAAGTTGATTATGAAATATTTGATTCGTTCTGCGAAATATTTTGCAGCCTTTTGCGTTTTGTATTTGGGTATCGTGTGGTTGAGCGTTATGACATCGAAGGGTATGGATGTCAGCGTGTGGGACTACGTTGCAGCTACGTTTGCCACTACGCGTGGTAAGATGTTGGGTTTGGCCGTTGTGGTGCTCTCGGCATTGTACCCCCGTATGGGCTTTATGACGCGCCGCGTGGAGTGCGATATGCAGGAGGAGCACGACTACCTCTTGCGCGTATTTGCCGCTGCGGGCTTCACGCTTAAGGAGGAGAGCGAGGGCCGTATGGTCTTCAAGGCTGATAATATCCTCAGCCGCTTGGTAATGTTGTTCGAGGATGAGATTACTGTCGAGCAGTATGGCCAGTGGGTAGATATCACAGGTATCCGTCGCGGTGTTGCGAAGGTGGTTTACCGAATGAAATAATTTTTTGAAATGAAGAGAGTAAAGAGATATGGCCTTGTGGCTCTCGTTGCGGCGGCAGTCGCTACGGGCGTGTGGGCTACGCGCGATGATTTCGGTTTGGGCCGTAATATGGAGATTATGGTCAACCTTATGCGCGAGTTGTCGTTGCAGTATGTCGATGAGGTGGAGCCCGACAAACTTATGCGTGACGGTGCCGCTGGTATGGTGCGCAACCTCGACCCCTACACGGTCTTTATGTCCGAGCAGGAGGTGGACGAGTTTGAGGTGCAGGCTACGGGTAAGTATGGCGGCATCGGCTCTACGATTCGTATGAAGCGCGATAGCAGCGGCGTGGTCATCGCACAGCCATATAAGGGTTCTCCGGCCGACTTGGCGGGCTTGAAGATTGGCGATAAGTTCGTTCGTATCGATGGCGAGGATGTTACCAAGTGCAACTCCGAGCAAATCTCTTCACGCCTGAAGGGTACTCCCGGCACGAAGGTTAAGTTAGCCGTAAAGCGCGTTATGACGGGCGAAGTGGAGGAGTTGGAGATTGAGCGTGCGCGCATCTCTATTCCCGGCGTGCCGTATGCGGGCTTTGTGACCGATGGCATCGGCTATATCCGTCACGACGATTTTACCGATGGCTGCTACGACGATATGCGTGCCGAGGTGGAGCGTCTGCGCGAGAAGGGCGAGCTGAAGGGCTTGATTCTCGACTACCGCGATAATGGTGGCGGTAGCGTTGCCGAGGCGGTGAAGATTCTCTCGATGTTTATCCCCAAGGGTACGAAGGTGCTGACGATGAAGGGCCGCTCGGACAAAGCTACACGCACATACACAACCGAGTCAAATCCCGTCTTGGGCGATGTGCCTTTGGTGGCATTGATAAATGGTAACTCGGCTTCGGCGGCGGAGATTGTCTGCGGTGCGTTGCAGGATATGGACCGTGCTGTGCTGATGGGCCAGCGCTCTTATGGCAAGGGCTTGGTGCAGACTATGGTGCCGCTGGGCTATAACGCCTATGCCAAGATTACTACAGCGAAATATTATATCCCCTCGGGCCGTTGCGTGCAGCGCATCAACTACTCGCACTCGGGCGGCAAGGATGAGAATGTGCCTGACTCGCTCATCAACGAGTTCCGCACAGCGGCAGGCCGTAAGGTCTATGACGGTAAGGGCTTGATGCCTGACATCAAGGTTGCACCCGACTATATCTCGACCTTCGCCGTTATGCTCTACAACTTGGGCTACATTGAGGACTTTTTGGACGAGTATGTGCGTCGCAACCCCTCGCTCAAGGTTGAGAATGGCAAGTTCACGATTACCGATGCCGACTATGAGGATTTCGTGAAGTTTATGGCCGATAAAGATGTTCCCTACGAGTCGCAGACACGTATGGCGTTGGAGCTCTTGCAGAAGACCTCAAAGGAGGAGCGCTATGACAGCGACTTCGCCGACGACCTGAAGCAGATTGAGTCGAAGCTCAAGGACCAGAAGATGGATAACCTGCGTAACTATCGTGCCGAGATTATGGCGTTGATAAATGGCGACGTGGTACTGCGTCACAACTACTACGAGGGTGTTGTGGAGCATAACCTTGCCAGCGACAGCGTGGTGATGAAGGCCATTGACCTGTTGCGTGATGGCGAGCGTTACCGCAAAATCTTGAGCGAGCAGGATACAGAGAAGAACTAACCAAGCAACAAAGCGAAGATGAAATTCCCCGGGCTTACAAAGATATCGTTCCGCAGTCGCATAATCCTCATCACCGTAGGTGTGGTGCTGGCCGTTATGTCGCTCTTCTACACCTATAAATTAGCCGACGTGTTGCGCCAGAAGGAACAGCACGATGTGGAGTTGTGGGTGGCAGCTATGGAGCGCGTGAGCCGCG
This sequence comes from Alistipes sp., assembly GCA_045646685.1. GTDB lineage: Bacteria > Bacteroidota > Bacteroidia > Bacteroidales > Rikenellaceae > Alistipes. The sequence goes on from JAZRLD010000102.1 coordinate 11,562, forward strand.
AGGCGTTTGGTAACTACTTGGTCGATCCGCTTATCTCGCATATCGTAAGTACGCACAACAATATCCCATTCATCATCACCGATGAGAATCTCTCGCTGGTGATGAGTAACCGCATCGACGAGGATATCCTGAAAGATCCCGAGCGCTTCCGCCGTAAAATTAACGAGCTTACGGAGGAGAACACCCCGCGCACGGTTCGACTGATGTGGACAACGGGCAGCAGACATATAATCTTCTATGGTCGTTCGCAGCTGCTTACGGCGTTGTATTATCTGCCTTACGTGCAGTGGCTGATAATTATTATCTTCGTGTTATTCACCTATATAGCCCTGCAATCGACACGTCAGGACGAGCAGAACCGCGTGTGGATTGGACTTGCGAAGGAGACGGCCCACCAGTTGGGAACGCCCATCTCGTCGCTCTTGGGCTGGACCGAATATCTGCGCTCGATGGATGTCGATCCCTCGGCGCTGGAGGAGATGAATAAGGATTTGGTGCACCTGATGAAGATTGTTGATCGCTTCTCGAAGATTGGCTCCGAGACTGACCTTACGGTCAATAGCGTCAACGAGGTTGTGGGCGAGACGGTGATGTACTTCCGCAAGCGCGTGCCGCGCCACGTCACGCTCTCGTACAACGGCTTGGCTATGGCGCCCGTGAAGGCGAACTTGAATGTGGCTTTGTTCGAGTGGGTTGTTGAGAATCTGATGAAGAATGCGTTAGATGCTATGCAGGGACACGGCGAGATTGATGTCACGCTCTCATCTAACGAGAAGTCGGTCATTATCGAGGTGCGTGACACAGGTAAGGGTATCCCGAAGGGTAACTGGAAGCGCATTTTTGAGCCGGGATACACCACCAAAACCCGTGGTTGGGGCTTGGGTTTGTCGTTGGCGCGACGCATCGTGGAGGATTACCACCACGGAAAGATTGTTGTTGCCAAGTCGGAGGTGGGACGTGGTACAACGTTCCGCATAACACTTAAAAGAGTTTTTGAATAGTGGCTTTTGTTACAGATACATTACGTCTTACGGGTTTGGATACCCTCTCCGAGCGTGCGCTTCGTCGCCTGACGGACCGCTGGACGGGTGAGTTACACCCTGTGGACTCGCTCGAGGTAGAGCCTACGGGTGAGGTTGCCTCGCCCGAAACCTTCACACACATTGTGGAGGGGTGGCAGCGTGCCCGCGAGGTGTATCACGATGCAGATGTTGAGGCGGTAATGGGTGGCGGCTCGTCACTCTCTGATGGCGTTGTTAGCGTCAGTGACTCTGTGGCAATGTCGAGCATAGAGCCGATGTACGATGCCGAGGTTATGCTTAGCCGGGGCGCAGAGTGGGGCTTGGGAGCGTGGACAGATATCGTGAACAACCTCTTTATTGCGTTGATGTTCATCTACTATCTCTTCTGCATATGCCGCTATTTTGACGATATAAAGGCACTGCTCAGCTCAGTATTCGATACTAAAATTCAGCACGCAGGCCGTGCTGGCGAGCGTCGTAGCAGTGATATATTCTATGGCTCACTCGGCAAACTATTTATGATGGGCACCTGCTTTGTGGGTGTTCTTGCGGCTCTCGCCATTGCGCGTGCAGGCGTGGGAGTGCCGCAGCAGGTGATGTTGTATGCACCCTTTGCCGTGATGGCTCTCTATTTGGGTGTTGTACTTATACAATACCTCTTCTTGAGTATCATCGGCTTTGTCACGCAGAGCTATGGCGAGGTGGCAGCATTGATGCGAATACGTCTTACATACTTCGTGCTTAGCACCGTTATGGTCGCTCCAATTGTGCTTATGGCTCTGATTGGCACGGGCGCAGGTGCCGATGTGTGGCTAAATGTGGTGTGTGTGGCTACAGGAGTGGTCGGAGTATTGTTTGTTAGAGAGAGTGTAGGCTTCTTTATTTCTAAAAAAGTTTCAATTTTGCATTGGATTTTGTACCTTTGCACCGTCGAAATTTTACCACTCAGCCTTTTGTGGCAGGTGGCGAAGAGCTTGAGGTAGTAATAAATAAACATATAAATGGTAAAAAAAGTTTTGGTGTCGCAGCCGCAACCCGCGGTGATTGAGAAATCCCCTTTCTACGAATTGTCAACCAAGCATAAGGTGGAGGTTAATTACAAACCTATGATTCGCGTGGTTGGCGTAACACTCAAGGAGTTCCGCGCACAGCGCATTGAGATTCTGGATCATACAGCCGTAATTTTTACATCACGTACCACAGTAGATAGCTTCTTTAAGATTTGCGAGGATGCTCGCATCACAGTCCCCGAGACTATGAAGTATATCTGTAATACCGAGGCCGTGGCTCTCTACTTGCAGAAATATATCGTTTACCGTAAGCGTAAGATTTCATTTGCCGATGGTACCTTCACATCACTTTTGGAGCTTATCATCAAGCATAAGAGCGAGCGTTTCCTCTTGGCTTTGAGCGAGCCTCATAAGCCCGAGTTGCCCGATACACTTACAAAACTTAAGATTAACTTCGACCCCGTTATCCTTGCCCGCAGTGTGGCAGCCGATATGAGCGACGTGAAGCCTGCCGACTACGATGTTATGGCGCTCTACTCGCCCTCTGACGTGAAGAGCATTGCCGAGAACTTCAAGGTTGAGGAGTTGCCCGTAATCGCTACTTTTGGCGAGGCTACGCTCCGCGCAGCATTGGAGGCAGGTATGAAGGTTAAGGCGTCGGCTCCCTCGCCCGAGGTGCCGTCTATGGCTAAGGCTTTGGACCTCTACATCACCAAGATTAAGAATGGTGAGGAGGTTGCCGAGGTTGAGGTACATAGCGACGAGGCTAAGGAGGAGTTTATCCGCACCCAGCAGAGCAAGTTGGCCAAGAAGGGCCGCACACGTAGCACAGCCGCTGCAGATAAGAAATAATCAAACAAACGAGAAAATAATATGCCAAACTATACCCTCCCGCGTTCGGAGCGTCTGCGCTCATTGAAGGCCATACGCCGAATGTTCGGTGAGGGGCGTGGTGGCTTTGTCTATCCGTATCGCTATATCTGGATTGCCGACAAACAGGAGGGCGTAGCAGAGGGGCGTGGCATTGAGGTTATGTTCTCGGTGCCCAAGAAGTTCCATAAGCGCGCCAATAAGCGCAACCTGCTCAAGCGTCGCACGCGCGAGGCCTATCGCCTGAATCGCGAGGAGCTTTGCGAGCGCATATCGCAGGCGGGCGTTGAGGTAAATTTGGCATTTATATACTCCACCAAGGAGGTACACTCATATAAAACCGTAGAAAATGCAGTGCAGAAAATTTTGGCACAAGTTGGCGAGCGTCTGTAAGAGGGTAGCCACGTGGCCGTTTCTCGCTTTGGTTAAGTTCTACCAATACTGCATATCTCCCTACACACCTCCTGCGTGCCGTTTTACACCTACCTGCTCGCAGTATGCCGTTGAGGCGCTGAAGAAGTATGGTCCAATCAAGGGTGGCTGGCTTACGCTCAAGCGTTTGTCGCGTTGTCATCCGTGGGGTGGGAGTGGGTATGACCCCGTCCCATAATAAATCCACATATAGTGCCTCTTTTGGCGTCTGGCTCGATTTCGAAATGCTCACATACACAGAGTATGCTCCGCTTTCTCAATCATCGACCAGCCTCAAAATAGACTACTATATGTGAATTTATATAGATACAATATAATAAAAGGTGCCAATGAAGAGTTGGCACCTTTTGTTTTATAATAACTCCGATTTTACGCGACTCAATGTCTCGGGCGACATCAGCAGATAAGAAGCTATGTGTCGGCTCGATGCGCGCTTTACCGCCTCGGGATATTGCTTGATGAAGTTCTGGTATCGCTCGCGCACGCTTGTAAAACGCATCTCGTTGGCCTTCTGTTGCGAGATGACGAGCATCATCTCCAATATGCGACTATATAACTTCTGTAACGACAACGAGTCAGTGCATATGCGTTGAATATCTTTATAATCAATAAGATAGTATGTCGTGGGCTCTAACGCCTCAATCATCAGCTCGGTAGGCTTCTGCTGGAAGGTGCTCTCGATGCAACATACCATATCGCCGCGTGCCGAGAAGTGCTCCGTGACGTCTATCCCCTTCTTGTAGTAGAATTGGCGCACAAAGCCCTGCTTGATGATAAGAATACCTTTCGATACGTTGCCGCTTGCGAGAATCATCTCCCCCTTCTCTGCCTGTTTGAGCTGCATAATGGAGCAAAGCATCAGTAGCTCGCGCTTGCCAATGGGCGGAGTGTGCATAGAGTAGTTCTGGAGGGTGCGTTGTTTTCGTACTTGCAATATTTCAATCTTCTCTCTCATTCAAGCTGGTGTTTAATACAAAATCATACCAAATTTAGGAATATTATGCAAAAAAAAGATTGATATATATCATTTTGGCCCTAAATATTCCATTTTTGGAATAAAAAAAGGAGGTCGCACAACCTAAAAGCGACCTCCGCGACGAAATAAAATTACAATTTTGTATGATTCGTCAGAGTTTAAGATTAGAGTTTTTGTTATTCGGTAATGGCTTAATTTACCTATCACAAATGTAGGCCAATCCACCGAAATGGCAAATGATATATATCAACGCACACTCCTCTTTCTTAATAACTATAACAAAAAAAGGCTGTCCGACATCTGCCGAACAGCCTTGCTGACCATATCTTTATAAACTATTTTGCGTAGCTTACCGAACGAGTCTCGCGGATAACGGTGATCTTCACCTGTCCGGGGTAAGTCATCTCGTCCTGAATCTTCTTTGCTATGTCGTGTGACAATGACTCTGACTCCTGATCTGAGAGCTTGTCCGCACCAACAATCACGCGCAACTCGCGACCTGCCTGAATAGCGTAGGTCTTGATAACGCCGGGGTATGAGAGGGCGATATCCTCCATCTCCTTCAATCGCTTGATGTACGACTCCACAACCTCGCGACGTGCTCCGGGACGTGCGCCAGAGATGGCGTCACACACCTGAATGATGGGTGCAATCATCGAAGTCATCTCCACCTCGTCGTGGTGAGCACCGATGGCGTTGCATACATCAGCCTTCTCCTTGCACTTCTCGGCTAACTTCATACCGATAATTGCGTGTGGCAACTCGGGCTCATCATCGGGCACCTTACCAATATCGTGCAACAATCCTGCGCGGCGTGCAGCCTTGGGGTTAAGACCAAGCTCTGAAGCCATAATGCCTGCGAGGTTTGCAGTCTCGCGAGCGTGCTGCAACAGGTTCTGACCATATGATGAACGGTACTTCATCTTACCGATAAGACGAATCAACTCGGGGTGCAAGCCGTGAATACCGAGGTCGATGGCTGTGCGCTTACCAACCTCTACAATCTCCTCCTCAATCTGCTTCTTAACCTTTGCCACAACCTCCTCGATGCGTGCGGGGTGGATACGGCCATCGGTTACCAGCTGGTGCAGGGCAAGGCGTGCAATCTCACGACGTACGGGGTCGAAACCACTGAGGATGATAGCCTCGGGCGTGTCATCAACAATAATCTCAATGCCTGTTGCTGCCTCCAAGGCGCGGATATTACGTCCCTCGCGGCCGATGATACGGCCCTTAACCTCGTCACTGTCGATGTTAAATACCGTAACGGCATTCTCGATAGCTGTCTCGGTTGCTACGCGCTGGATAGAGGTTACGATGATGCGCTTAGCCTCTTTGGTTGCGGTGAGCTTTGCCTCCTCGATTGTCTCGTTGATGTATGAGTCAGCCTCAGCCTTAGCCTCAGCCTTCATATTTTCTACCAAGATGTTCTTCGCCTCCTCGGCACTCATTCCAGAAATCTCCTCCAAGCGGATGTTCTGCTCCTTGATAATACCAGCCAACTCCTCCTTCTTGGCGTTGAGGCCCTGCATCTGGCTGTCCATCTGGCTCTTAAGGCGGTCATTCTCCTTAATCTTGCCCTCGAGGTCGCGCTGCTGGCTCTGGAGTGAGCTCTCCAACTGCTTTGCGCGCTGCTCAATCTGTGCAATCTCCTGGTTACGCTTGTTTACGGCACGGTCGTGCTCGCTCTTTAACTGGATGAACTTCTCTTTAGCCTGGAGAATCTTCTCCTTCTTGATCATTTCACCCTCGGCCTCAGCCTCCTTGAGCGCTGCGGCACATTGCGTCTTTATCGTGTTCTTCGTGATGTATGCGGTGACAAAGTAGTATGCGCATACACTCACGATTGCCGATATAATGGCGGTTATTACTATTGTAGTTACCATTTTTTTTGTTGTGAGTTAATTGGTTAATATTTTATAGTGTTTCGTGCGTATAAAAAATCCGCATAGAAGTTCCTTTTCTTGTTTGACGAATCTGCCGATAAGTCAAGGTGTGGGGCTCCGGAGTTCGCAATCGTCCAACGGTGCGCGCGGCACACCCCTTGCGGGGTTAAGGCCTGATTTTGAGAAACCGAGAGTTTAC
>JAZRLD010000103.1:0-13564 GCA_045646685.1 Alistipes sp.
TATTGTATTAAGTGAATGGTTTAGTTACCAGTTCATACTAAGAGTAGAGGGGCTTTGGTAAGAAGGTTTGAGAATTAGTGATTTTTTTGCAAAAAAAAGATGCGAATGACTTCTTCTGCCTATAAACGACGCCTTCTGAATAGAAAGTAGAATTCTTTTCGCCTGTGTTAGATGCGGCTCATTGCACCTCATTTCACCTCGTTGCAGGCCATTGCAAAATCGGAAGTTTTTGGGAGAGGAGAGCTTTTGATATGAGCATCATCTGACACCGAGGTCGAGAATGGTGCGTTCTCATAAACACCAACGCCCACGAAAAATGGCGTTTTCGGGCACAATTCCGTAAAAACACAAAAAATCCCGAAAGTGATTGATAAACCTTCGGGATTTTTCGTCTATTTTGTATGATTTTCAGCCGATTTTTGTAGGTATTAGTGTTTATTAGTGGGCGTTAGAGTGTGAAAATTACTTGCCGATGCAAAAGTGTGAAAAAATATTTTGAAGGATATCTTCCGAGGTGATTTCGCCGGTGATGGTGCCGAGGTGGTGAATGGCAAGGCGGATATCTTCGCTCAGCAGGTCGGTGGGGATATTGTTCTGCAAGGCAGTGATGGCTGCAGTGAGGGCGTTACTCGCCTGATGCAGAGCGTCGTAGTGGCGGCGATTGGAGATGATGACATCACCCTTGTATGCCGCCGAGGCGTCCGCTGCCGAGCGCAAAACTGCGAGCAGTTGCTCCACGCCCTCGCCCGTCTTGGCCGATAGGCGAATTGTGGGGTATTTCTCCTGCAAAATTGTGGGGCAGGGCTGCGAACAGAGGTCTATTTTTGTGATTATTCGATATATTTTCTGGTCATTGGCGGGTGTGAATCCGACCAAATCATTAGCCATTGTAGATCTCTCATTATCGCTGAGCCACAATATGATATGCGCTTTGCTCAATGCCTGCGCGGTGCGTTCGATACCCATCTGCTCTAGCTTGTCATCCGTAGCGTGCAGGCCCGCAGTATCAATAAATCGGTAGATGACTCCATCGATATTTGCCGTAGCTTCCACCGTGTCGCGTGTGGTGCCAGCAATGTCCGAAACCATAGCTCTCTCCTCGCCCGCGAGGCGGTTGAGAAGTGTGCTTTTGCCGACGTTGGGGCGACCCGCGATGGCTACCATTACACCCTCTTTGAGAGCATTTCCCAACGAGAACGATTGTGCCAAAGAGTTGACTTTTTTGAGCGAAAACTCTAACAACGAGAGTAACTCCGTGCGGTCGGCGAACTCCACATCCTCCTCCGAAAAGTCCAATTCGAGTTCGAGTAATGACGTGATATTTAGTAGTTTATCTCGCAATGCTTGCAGCTCCTCGGAGTATGCTCCGCGCATCTGCGTTGAGGCTATGGCGTGTGACGCGTGTGAGTCGGCGGCGATAATATCGGCCACTGCCTCGGCCTGCGAGAGGTCCATTCTGCCAGCCAAAAAGGCTCGGCGTGTGAACTCGCCTGCCTCGGCAAGACGTGCGCCATTAGATGTGAGTAGCGATAGAATTCTTTCGACAACATATCGCGAGCCGTGAGCCGAAATCTCTACTGAATTTTCGCCCGTATATGAGTGTGGCGCGCGGAAAATGCTTACCAATACATCGTCCACAACCTCCTCGCCATCAACGATTTCGCCATATAGAACGGTGGCTGTTGCAGCCTCGACGAGAGGCTTGCGACCGCGAAAAACCTTGTCGCATATGGCAATGGCATCCTCTCCGCTCATACGGATGATGCACAGTGCTCCGCCCGTAGGGGTGGCGGGGGCTACAATGGTATCGCTGTCGTTGAATATCATTTTCCGGCTATCGTTTCTCGATTCTCAGGCGCTGGCCGATTCTCAAACTGTTGGCACTCTTAATGCGATTCCAAGTCATCAACTGCTTAACTGTCACGCGGTAACGTTTGGCAATGGCACCCAACGTGTCGCCCTTCTTTACCGTGTAGTAGATTGTAGTTGTCTCGGTCATCTTCTTCGCTACGGCGCCGGGGTTAAGATACTCCTTGAGATATACCGAATCCTTTGCAAAGATTGAGTCCTGACGTGAGATATAATCGGTAACGCGATTCGCGGGCAGAATAAGCGTATAGTTCTTATTCGTTGCGGGAATCACGTCGAGCTTATATTGCGGGTTGAGCATCTTCAGTGCATCGGTCGTTACATCAATCGTCGATGACACCTGTCCCAAGTGCAGCAGACGCGAAACGTGTACCGTATCCACCGCGATAGGCATAGGGGGCTCCGAGTATGTTATGTTGTGCGCCTGATGATATGCGTATGCGTAGTTTGCCGCGATGAAGGCAGGAACATATCCGCGAGTCTCGCTGGGCAAATACCAATATACCTCCCAGAACGACTGCGGGTTACCACCTGCGCGTGCCAATGCTTTGTTTACATTACCCGGACCGCAGTTGTAGGCTGCAATAGCAAGGCTCCAGTCGTTGTACATCTTGTAGAGGTCCTTCATATACTTGCAGGCCGCTTTTGTCGATTTGTAGGGGTCGAAACGCTCGTCAACCATAGAGTTCACCTCCAACCCGTATGCACGTGCTGTAACGGGCATAAACTGCCACAGACCGCTTGCACCAACGCGTGACACAGCCTTTACCTGCAGTGCAGACTCAATGATGGCCATTGCGCGCAACTCTACAGGAAGCCCTGCGCGGAGCAACTCCTCCTCAATCATCGGGAAGTAGTATTGTGCCAACGCCAGCACGCGGCTCATCAGGCCCGAGCCATCGGTGTAACGCTTGATGTATGAGCGTACTAACTCGTTGTAGGGTAGGTGTATAGGCGACACCATTGAGTTAAGGCGTGCCGTATAGAGTGAGTCAAGCGATGCGTCCGAGCTGAACGACGTAGGCTCACAAACATAATCATTAAAGAAATTCTGCAGAGCATCATCCACCTGCTGCAACTTAAGCTGCTCGGCCAATGAATCGGCTTTGGCGGGGGTGTAATCTACGGTAAATACCTTTCTTGGATTCTCCTTCTTCTCCTCTTTCTGCTCGTACCACGCCTTCTGCCAATCCTTCTCGCGAAGGCGATACTCCTCGATGATTGATGTTAGAGAGTCGGTGCGCTGACGCTCTATAATGAGCAACTCCTTAGCCTTAGGTTTCTTTGTCTTTTTCAGTAGCTGTGCATCAGCTTGAATGGCCTGCGTGAAGATGGCCAATAGGATAATGAGGGTTTTAAGTACGATTCTATTCATTTTAGAATGTTAGGTTTAGATTGAATCCGAACACGGCATTATTGCCGGTAGCGTAGTTATATTGATAATCAACCATAGGTTCCAAATCAACCGTAAGGTTGTCCGAAACGTCGAAATCTTTCAGGTGTGCATCTACGTGTGCATCAACGGCTTGGAATATATATACAGCCGCCGTGAGCAGGATACTCAAGTCGCGGTTACGGCGATATGAATCACGTAGGTTTTTAAGGAATGTAGATGAGTAACGACCGCCAAACTCGTCAGCCGAGCCGCCGGGGTACTTGTCGGGGTTTTTCTCGTAGTCGGTAAGCAGTGTATAGGCGCTCTTGAAACGCTTGTAGCCGCGGTTGTTCCAATCGATGACATATATCATCGAGCCCATACCTCCAATGACTATCGGCACCTTCCAATAGCTCTCGTTGTAGAACTGTCCCGCACCGGGGCAGATAAGCGATAGGGTAGTGGCCTTCTTCACGTCCGATACATCATTTGTGGCGTAGTTAAGGGCCGTGTCGCCCAAGAAATATATATACGAAGCCGCCGCCGTAAGCATAAATATCTGCTTCTTGGTGTTGGCGCGTATCATCTTGCTCTGCACATCGTCGAGTTCCTCGGTGCGAGTCATTCCATTGAGAATCAACTCGTCATACTGCCGCTTCAGCGGTCGGTATTCGCTACCGAAGTATGCCCATAAGCCGACCGATGTTCCCAACGTTCCGTACAATATTGGTAATTTCCAATACTGCTTGTTGTATATCTGCCCATATCCGGGCAATACGGCCGAAGTGATGCAGACTCTTGACAACGCCATCGAATCGGCAAACCACGGTTCGCGCGGAATGATGTTTCCATTCTCGTCCAAGCGTCCCAACTCTCGTGCGCGCTCCTTTTGGCGTGCTACGCGCGAAAGCGAGTCGGCCAAACGTTTTGCCTGCTTCTCGGAAATCTTTTTTAACTCGTCAGGAATATTTGCCAACGAGTCCAAACGCGCTTGCTCTATCGAGTCGGGTTTGTCAATCAAAATACCTCCCGTAACGCTGCGTATGCTACCTCGTTTTAGGCTCTGCGCCGAGGCTCCGTATCCGATAAACAACATAATGACAACCATAACAATACGGCACATCAATCGGCAACCCGTTGAGGTTGTCTGTCGTAGTGAGTTGTTATGGCGTGTTGTCATATTCATAGCTATAAAAATTATTTGTTGCGAAAGCGCTCGATAAACTGCTCAATCTCCTCGTCATTAGCGAAGTCGATGACAATCTTTCCGCCGCCACTCTTGCCGCGCTTAATGCTGATATTGTCTGAAAAGTATGGCTCCAACTGCTCTACAAGGCGAGAGTATGACTCGGGGTACTCCTCCTCGATAGGCTCCGCGTCCTGAGGCTGCTCGGCCAACTTTCGCGCCAGCTCCTCCGCCTGACGTACCGACAGAGCCTTCTTGATGCATCGCTTCAATGCCCACACCTGCTTGTCAGCCTCGATACCTGCGATAGCCTTGGCGTGGCCCATAGTGATAAGTCCCTCTTTGAGTGCGAGCTGCACCTCGTTGGGCAGATTCAACAGACGCATATAGTTCGATACGGTCGAACGCTTCTTGCCCACCTTGTCGGCCATAGCCTCCTGTGTAAGGCCGCACTCCTCGATAAGGCGCTGCATACCCAGAGCAATCTCTATAGCGTTAAGGTCCTGACGCTGAATGTTCTCCACCAATGCCATAGCGTGCAGATTCTCGTCGTCTGCCTCGCGGATATATGCAGGCAAGTTCTCCAGGCCTACAATCTGCGATGCACGCCAGCGGCGCTCACCGCTGATGATGATGTACTTGCCATCATCGGCCTTCTTTACCGTGATAGGCTGAATGACACCCAACTGACGGATTGAGTCGGCCAACTCCTGCAAAGCCTCGTCGTCAAACTTCGTACGTGGCTGCGTGGGGTTGGGTATTATCTCGCTAATGGCAATCTCTGCCATATGGTTCATCGGCGTAGCCTTGATTGTAGGCTTCTCGGTACCAAAAATGGCATCCAAACCGCGTCCTAAACCTTTCTGTTTCATAGTATATAATTTTATTTATTTGCTTTGCGGTTGCGCTTCAAAAACTCTTTAGCCAGTGTCAGGTAGTTCACAGCTCCCGAAGCGGCTGCATCGTAGAGCATAATAGGCTTACCGTGCGATGGAGCCTCGCCGAGGCGGATATTGCGCTGAATAACAGTATCAAAAGCCAACTCGCCAAAGTGCTGGCGTACCTCGGTTGCTACCTGATTGTTCAGGCGGTTACGCATATACATCGTAAGCACAAAGCCCTCAATGTCAAGGTCGGGATTCAAGCCACTCTTCACAATCTTGATAGTGTTGAGCAACTTGCTCAATCCCTCCAATGCCAAATACTCACACTGCACGGGGATAAGCACCGAATCTGCCGCTGTAAGGATATTCACGGTGGTGTAGCCGAGCGAAGGCGAGCAGTCGATAAAGATATAGTCGAACTTATCGCGGATAGGCTCAATCACACTCTTTATAATATGGTGTGCATTCTCCATCTTCGGTAACTCCGTATCGGCCGCCACGAGCTGAATACTCGAGGGGAGTACCCACAACTTCTTAATATCGGGGCTCTGCAGGATAACCTCCTCGGCACGCTTTTCGCCTACCAAGCACTCGTATATGCCATCAAGGTCGATGTCGAAGCCCAAACCCGAAGTGGCATTTGCCTGTGGGTCGGCGTCGAGAAGCAGAACTTTTTTGCCCAGCAGGGCCAACGATGCTGCGAGGTTGAGGGCGGTAGTGGTCTGGCCGACACCGCCTTTTTGGTTTGCTAAAGCTATTACCTTTGCCATCCGATATTTTATTTCTTAATTTTTTACTCGTTTTGTTCCACTTTTTGCCATAGGTTGAACCTTTGCGCGAAAAAGCAGGATATAATCGGACAAATTTACACAAATTAAATTAAATAAAACAACGATTGCCGAAAAATGCTTAACTTTGTGGTTGTAAAAACTATTTCATAAAATCCCGAAATATGACGGAAGGTGTTAATAAAGAGCAAGTAAAGGGTGCTGAAAGCATAGCCGAAAATAAGATTGAAACAAAATCAGCCACTAAAGGCGTTGCGTGGTATGACGTGGCGGTCGTTTTGCTATTTTTTATGTTGTCGCAGGCGCTCGGAGGTTTTGTCTCTGCGCTTTTGGGCGTAAGACTGCCCGGCGAGGCATACACGACAAGTTTTGATGCCGATGTGTTGGAGGAGGCTGCATCTATGCAGGCACGTTTTGTGGCTATAACATACGCCTTCTCGATGGTGATATGCTTTGCTTTGCTTTGGATTTATCGCCTTCTGAGAGGTTGGAAAGGTGTGCTATCGCTTCGTACAACGGGCTGGTTGGCATCGTTCCGTTTGCTATGCGGCTACCTGCTTATGTGGTGCGTAAGTATTGCCGTTGAGCCGTTGGCGGAGCTGTTGCCCGGCGACCAGAGTAGTTTGGGTGGCGGCGGTTGGTTGCTTGTGTCGGCTGTGATGTTAGCGCCTATGTTTGAGGAGGTTATATTCCGAGGATATACGGCTGGAATCCTGCGCCGATTGTATGGCGGTTTGGCTGCTTGGTTTGCATCGTCGCTGATTTTTGGCCTTGTACATCTAATCCCCTCTGTGGTGTTATCAGCAACATTCAGCGGCTTGGTGTTGGGATATTATTACCTGCGTTACCGCTCGCTGATGATGGTTATTATCTTGCACGCGATGAATAACATTACGGCCTGCTTCCTGCGCTCGATGGATTTGGGCGAAACAACTATCCGCGAATTGTTGGGTGGCGGTGCTCTCTATTGGTCGGTTTTTGCCTTCTGTGCAGTGGTCTCTGTGGTGTCGCTGATACGTATGGGCAGGGTGGTAAATGGGATAAAAAGTGATAATTATCAACTTAAAATGTAATAATATCGGCAATATCTACGTTAAATTCAAGTAAAAAAACTATCTTTGTCGAATATTATGCGCCGATTGGTAAACATACTGCTCTTCGTAGCCCTCTTTGCGGTGACTTCGTGTCGTGAACTGCCAGACTATTTGGTGGGTGACGATACGATTGCGCGTGTAGGTCGTAACGAGCTGACTACGGCCGATATAGCCGATGTTATGCCCGCTAACTTGAGTGGTGAGGATAGCGTTGTTTTTGTTAAGCAGTATGCCGATAAGTGGATTGTGCGTCAGCTCAAGGTAGAGGAGGCCGACCGCCTATTCTCGGGCTCGGAGCGCGATATTGAAAAGCTGGTGGAGGATTACCGCCAGACGTTGCTTGTAGGCAAGGTGGATCAATACTACGTCGACCAGCAGATGGGCGGCGACTTTACTGATGAGGACATAGCTGAATACTATAACACCCATAAGTCCGATTTTGTTCTCGACCGTACGTTGGTCAAGGGCCGTATCGTATGCTTCCCCGCATCGTACCGCCAGAGCAAGAAACTTATGGAGCAGATGCGTAAGGCCGCAACTTCGCAGAGCGATGATAAGACCTTCTCGGAGGTTTGCGAGAAGAATGGTTTTATGGTTATTGACAACCGTGCGGAGTGGGTTAACTTTGCCGATTTCTTGGCTAACCTGCCTACTACACGCTCGCAGGAGTATGACCATCTGTTGGATAAGCTCGGTATTCAGGAGATGAAGGCCAACGATGTACGTTACTATTTCGACTTCACATCGGTCTGCCGCAAGGGTAATGTGGCGCCGCTGGAGTTGGTGGTGGAGAACATACGCCGTATATTGGTTACGCAGCGCCGTAGCGAGATTATCAAGGCTCACGAGGAGAGTATCGTGAATCAGGCCATCGGCGACGGCCACGCCCGCTATTATAAGCAGGAAGAGACGCCGGAGGCTGCAAAGGAGGAGTAATTATTTAAGGAAATAAAATAGGATTTATATATTATGTTGAAGAAAAGAACTTTAGCCATAATTGCTACCGTTGCCGTTCTTATGTCGGCAGGAGTGCTTACAGCTCAAAAACGACAGGTTGTTTTGGATCGTGTTGTAGCTGTTGTCGGAGGATCGGCTATCCTTCACTCTGAGGTAGAGACTTACGCTAATATGCTTGTTGAGCAGCGCCGTCAGCAGGGCTACACCTCTGACCGCGACCCGATGAATGAGAGCTTGGAGGGTTTGATGCGCCAGAAGTTGCTCTATAGTCAGGCACTTATCGACTCACTTACCCCTCCCAGCGTGGATGGCTACGTTGAGGAGCAGTTGCAGGCTATGATTGCCGAGGCGGGCTCTATCGCCGAGTTGGAGACACGTCAGCATATGGCGATATTCAACTATCGCGAGATTTTGCGCCAGCGCCTTACCGAGCAGGAGTATGCGCGCGCTATGCAGCAGCAGGTTATCTCGAACATCACTGTTACTCCCGGCGAGGTTGAGAAGTTCTTTAATGATATGACTGAGGAGGAGCGCCCTTTGGTTCCCGAGCAGTATGTATATGCCCAGATTGTACGTTACCCCGCATCGCAGGAGGATGCTAAGCGTCGTACTCGCGAGCGTCTGTTGGAGATGCGTGAGCGTATCATCTCAGGTAAGTCGTCAATGGCCGTCTTGGCTCGTACTTATTCGGTTGACCCGGGTAGTGCAATGCGTGGTGGTGAGCTTACCCCCGGTCCGTTGTCGCAGCTTACCAAGCCCTTCGCTGACGCTTTGGCGAAGTTGAAGCCCGGTCAGATTTCGGAGGTTGTGGAGAGTGAGTTCGGTTTCCACATCATTGAGCTTATTGATGAGCCCAAGAATGGTATGTATCACAGCCGTCACATCTTGTTGCGTCCGTCATATACCAACGATGAGTTGCTCGCTCCGATGAAGGAGTTGGATAGCATTGCCGACCTTATCCGCAAAGACTCTATCTCGTTCGAGGACGCTGCTATGAAGTTCTCAGACGACAAGCTCACTCGTATGAATGGCGGTATCGTTACCAACCACGACTTCCTGATGAGTTCACCACAGTATGCTAACGTTAAGTACTCTGCTACGAAGTTCCGTCGTGAGGACTTCGGTAACGATAGAAGTTTGCAGGACTATGGCGCGTTGTCAAAGTTGAACGCAGGCGAGGTGTCAAGTGCTTATATGGCAGAGGATTTGCGCGGTAACGAGCATAGTAAGATTGTTAAGTTGGTGGAGGTCATCCCTACACATACTGCAACTCTAGAGGAGGATTATCCTACAATTGAGGAGATGGCCTTGACCGATAAACAGGAGAAGGCATTTAAGAAGTGGCTCACGGAGAAGATTGACGGCTTGTACGTTCATATCGCACCCGAGTTCCGCGATGGAGAGTTTGAGTACCCCAATTGGGTTAAGTAAGAAGTAAAAGGCTGATGGTGCGTCGTTTACTCTCGGTAATAGTTGTAATTGGCTTCGTAGGCATCCTCTTTGCGCAAGAGGTTGCCTATCGTCATATCGCGGCCATAGAGAATCAAGCGGCTGATACTATTAAACATCAGCAAAACAATAAAACGCCACAGCGTCGCCGTATCGACTTTATGGCTGATGAGGTGAAGCCATATAACCGTCCGGGCGATAGTATTGTCTATTTTGTCGGGAACTTCGCCGCGCACCATAACGGAGCCGTTATTACGTGCGACAGTGCCGTTCGTTTCAGCGACCTGCGCTGGGGTTTCTTTGGTCGTGTGCTTGTAAATCAGGACTCAATATATATATATGGTGATAGCGCTATCTACGATGGCGACGCCAGTATGGCCGAAATCTACGCGCCGATAATCAAGGTGGTGGATGGCGATGCGCTTCTCTATACCTACAATTTCCTTTTTAATACCGAGGAGAAAGTCGGTAGCTATAAGGGTGGCGGTGTGCTAGTGCACGACAATAATATCATCGAGTCGGTGCGCGGATACTATGATGCGGAGAATCATAATATTATCTGCGTTGAGAAGGTAGAGTTGCACGGCGATGAGTATGATATGAAGAGCGACTCGATTATCTATAATACCGATACCGAGCTTGCACAATTCTTTGCCAATAGCGAGATTTGGAATGCCGATGGCGACTATCTCGCTGCCGATGAGGGACACTACAATAAGCAGCAGGACCTCTATATGGTTACGCGTAGCGGATATATCCTTACGCAGGATCAGGAGGTGTGGGGCGACACGCTCTCATACTACCGTACTGCGGGACACGTTGTAGCTTATGGTAATATCCAGATGGACGACTTCAAGCAGAAGATGCTTGCCTTTGGTGACTATGCGGAGTATTGGTCAGAGCCCGGAGATGTGTTGCTTACGCGCAGGCCGTCGATTGTAAGTTATGACCTCTCGCAGAGTGATTCTGTCTTTATGAGTGGTGATACGTTGCAGATTTTCACCATCTCGCTTCTTGCCGAGCGTGAGCAGAAGGAGCGCGAAGCCAAGGAGAAGGCTGCAGCCGAGCAGCAGCCCGTGCAAAACGCGGCGCAGAATATTGTTTCATTGAGTGAAGTAAATCCAGATGTTGCGCCCAAGCGTCAGCAGACCGATGTTGAGGCTCGTCAGGAGATAAGTCAGCCCAAGCAGGAGACTCAAACTGCTGAAAATAATGCCGCCGCCGTGCAACAGAGAGATGTTGCGGAGGAGGCAGACAATAACGATACAGAGACGGAAGAAGAGGAACTCGTTGAGCAGCCGACAGATAGCATTGCTCAGGACTCCGTAGTTCAGCTTTCAGCCAAGCAGCAGAAGGCTCTTGAGCAGAAGCAGGCCAAGGAGGCGGCACAGAAACTCAAAGAGGCCAAGAAACGCGAAAAGGCGGCTGTACGCAAGGTGCATTTGGACTCTATCGCCAAGATTCGTCAGGCAAAGGCTACGGCCATTCTGGATAAAATGAAGGCCAAAGAGATGGAGCGTATCGCTAAGGACTCTGTGCGCCGTGCTGAAAGACGTGAGAAACTTCTTGCCAAGGGTGGCGATGTGTCGGAGTTGGATTCGTTGGATAGCCTTGCGCGCGTGCGTAACGAGCGTGTTCTTCGTCAGTTGGAGTCGCGTAACGATAGTTTGAGCAGGTCGCCCAAGTCGGATATTCCGCAGGCGGAGGAGGCGGCTGCAACGAAGGAGGGCGATATCAAACAGGACAGTGTGCGTAACGACTCTATATCGGCTGATAGCGTATATCGTTTGGTGAAGGCATATCGCAATGTGAAGATGTTCAGAAAGGATGCGCAGATGGTTTGCGACTCGCTTGTAAGTTCATCGCAGGACTCTATCGTACACCTCTATTTGGATCCCGTGCTGTGGAACGGCTCTAATCAGCTTGCATCGAAGACGATGGATTTGCATACGCAAAACCAAAAGTTGGTGCGTGCCGAGTTTGACGGTACGCCAATTATGGTGGCCGTAATTGACTCTACATATTTCAATCAGGTGGCAGGTAAGAAGATGATAGCTCTCTTCCGCGATAACGAGATTTACCGTAACGATGTCGATGGAAATGTGCAGACAATCTATTTCCAGCGCGAGAATGAGCAGACAACGCTCGTTACGGAGATGATATATGTGGAGAGTGCGTCTGCATCGTTCTACATTGAGGATAAGGAGTTGGTCGGTATGACCTATCGTAACGATGTCCCCTTTACGATGTATCCCATCAATCAGGTGCCCGAGTCGCAACCTCTCAAGTTGGATAATTTCAAGTGGGTGCCCACGTTGCGTCCAGAGTTGAAGGATGTCTTTGACCGCACTATTCGTCCATCGCGACGCGAGGACGAGGAGCGTAAGCGTCCTACGTTTAATATCGTAAATGCTATGGACCGCCGCAAGGAGCGACTCATCCGCTTGGGTGAGTGGATTGACCGCGAAGATGAACTCACACCCGAGCTCATCGAGTGGCGCGATTCGCGTATGTAATAGTACGCGCCTCCTTATGGTGTGGAGTTCTAATGACCTGTGGTCACGAGGCGGATGCTAAAATCTATAGAAATTATAATCTTTTTTTATCACTTTTTCCTCTTTTTCTTGTTGAGCAAAGATTTTTTGTGTAATTTTACATTGATAAAAACCAAAGAGAATCAATTAACTTAAAATTATACAACTATGAGCTCTAAATTTTCACGTTTAGACTTCCTCCGTTTTTCGGCTTTGGGAGCATCTACATTGTTCATTCCTCGCGCTTTGACAGCTGCCGAGGCACCCAAGAAGGCAAAGAAGGGTGACGTAAACGATAAGATTAACATCGGTTTCATCGGTTTGGGCCAGCAGGCTATTCACTTGGTGAATGGTTTCTTGACTATCCCCGAGGTGCGCGTTATCGCTGGTTGCGATATCTACGACATCAAGCGTAACCGCTTTGTTGAGCGCGTAAACAAGTACTATGGCGAGAAGGGTATCAAGAACAAGCTCGATATGTATATCAAGTACGAGGATTTGTTGGCTCGTGAGGATATCGACGCTGTAGTTATCGCTACTCCCGACCACTGGCACGCAGCTATCGCTATCGCTGCTTGTAAGGCTGGTAAGGATGTATATTTGGAGAAGCCTCTTACTTTCACCGTATATGAGGGCCAGCGCTTGATTGAGGCTGTTCGCGCTAACAACCGTATTTTGCAGGTTGGTTCTATGCAGCGCTCTATGGCAGAGTTTATCCACGCAGCTAACGTTGTTCGCGAGGGTAAGCTCGGTAAGATCTCTACTATCTACGCTTACGCTGGTGAGGGTCCGCTTCCTTACACTTTGGAGACATCTGCTGCTCCCGCAGGTTTGGATTGGGAGCGTTGGGTAGGTCCTCTGCCCGCAGAGTGGCTTAACAAGTATAACCACACTTTGAATCCTCTCTTGGACGAGAAGGGTAAGGACGAGTGCTGGGGCGCTTGGCGTTGGTATCAGGGCCTCGGTGGTGGTTTCACTACTGACTGGGGTGCTCATATGTTCGATATCGCACAGTGGTGCTTGGGTAAGGATGGCTCAGCTCCTACCGAGATTTTGCCTCCTTCAGCTTCACCCTATGAGAGCTTGACATATCGCTATGACAACGGTATCGAGATGATTCACAAG
Source organism: Alistipes sp. (assembly GCA_045646685.1). Classification (GTDB taxonomy): domain Bacteria; phylum Bacteroidota; class Bacteroidia; order Bacteroidales; family Rikenellaceae; genus Alistipes. The sequence goes on from JAZRLD010000103.1 coordinate 13,262, forward strand.
AACGTAGGTCACGGTCAGTCAGTGAAGATTTACGGTGAGAATGGTTGGATTATGGTTAAGCGTGGTCAGTTCCTCGCTTCATCACCCGACTTTATGCCTACAGATGTTGATCAGAAGGCTGTTTACGAGACTAACGTACCTCACTACCAGAGCTTCATCGACAGCATCCGTTCACGTCGCGATCCGAGCGTTCCCGTTGAGGTTGGTCACAGCTCTTGCGTAGTATGTACTATCGGTAACATCGCTTACGAGCTTAATCGTCCTTTGGAGTGGAATCCTATCGTGCAGAAGTTTATGGGTGAT
>JAZRLD010000104.1:0-5399 GCA_045646685.1 Alistipes sp.
AGGTTTTAAATTCATAAGTCCCAACAGAACCCCAAGTCTCTTTATACTCACCTTCCCAAGGCCAGTTACCTGTTTGAACCCAAGCTCTCTCTTTTTTCTGGACTTCATAAACCTCGCCATCTTCAACATTCGCATCGAAGCTCTTGAGCTCGAGCGCAGGGTTACGCCATACAGCATAGCGGTTCTGCAACTTAGCACCTATGTCATTCTCGGTGGGTGCGCGCCAGAAGTTGGGACGCAATGCCGAGTCGTTAGATACAACATTCATTGAGCCGTACTCAATCTGGTTAATGAAGCCCTGACGGTCGAAGCCAACAACCCAGTCGTAGCCTGTAACCTGAGTAGATTTCTCAAACTTGGTAACCTCAACGGGGCGTGCAGACTCCTTCATCACGAAGGCAGCCTTCGTATCGTACTCCTTGATGATATGCTGCTGCTCGGCAACAACGTGACCGATGTTGAGCAACGGCTGCTTCTCCTTCAAGATGTAACGTACGTTAAGCGTAACCTCCTTTGCCTTGGGGCAGATGTCGGCAGCGGTGTAACCCAAAGTGTACTGCTTGCGCTGCTGGGGAGCAACCTCCAACTTATCCACGCGACCAGCCTTTGTTACCACACCATCCTGCTGCAACTCCCACTCCATAGCGTAGGGCGCAAGGCAAGAGAAGAAATTCTCGTTATATACCTCAACCTTACCATTCTGCAAATCAACAGCCTCGGTCCAGATGCTCTGATACTGACGCTTCACCTCCCACGCGTGCGCCTGCGGAGTGCGGTCAGCAGCGATGATACCGTTGTGGTTGAATGAGTTATCCGTTGCATCGTAGTTATTGTAATCGCCACCGTAGTAGAATGACACCTTACCATCAGCCTCATACTTTGCAAAGCCCTGATCCACAAAGTCCCAAATGAAGCCACCCTGATAGTGGGGATACTTACGAATCAAGTCCCAATACTCCTTGAAGCCACCCATTGAGTTACCCATAGCGTGAGCATACTCGCACTGGATAAGCGGCTTTGTAGGATTGTTTGTAACGTACTTCTCGCACCAATCGTATGTAGCATACATCGGGCACATAATATCTGTGAAGTCATTACCCTCGGCACGCTCATAGTGTACGGGACGTGAAGAGTCCTCAGCCTTAATCCAATGGTAACATTTCTCGAAGTTAGGACCAAAACCCGCCTCGTTACCCATACTCCAAATGATGATTGAGGGGTGGTTACGGTCACGCTGCACCATACGGCTATTGCGCTCCAAATGCGACTTCTCGAAGCTTGGAACTTTCGCCAAAGTCTTCTCCTTATAACCCATACCGTGTGACTCAAGGTTAGCCTCGTCGATAAGGTAGATACCATACTCATCGCACAAGTCATACCACTCGGGAGCATCGGGATAGTGGCAAGTACGTACAGCGTTGATGTTAAGCTCCTTCATCAGGCGGATATCCTGAATCATACGCTCGCGTGAGATAACAAAGCCCTTCAAAGGATCAACCTCGTGACGGTTAACACCCTTAATAAGAACGGGCTGGCCATTCACCAACAACTGCGCATTCTTAATCTCCGATGTGCGGAAACCTACGCGCTGTGCATACGACTCTGCACCAGCATTTACCACAACTTTATAGAGATTAGGTGTCTCGGCTGTCCACTTTGCAGGATTCTTCACCTCAAAGGTATATGAAGCCTTACCCTTTGCAGGTGTAACCTTACCCTCGGCTACAACATCGCCCGCAGGGCAGAGCAACTTAACATCGGCTGACTTCACACCCGCCGAGAACTCCATCTCGATAGCGAGCTTACCATCTGTATAATTGTTCTCCAACGCGGGAGTAACAACCATATTATCCATACGAGCCTTCGCGCGTGCAACCAGCTCAACATCGCGTGAGATACCTGTCAAACGCCACAAATCCTGATCCTCAAGATATGTACCGTCGCACCAACGGAAAATCTGCAATGCGATAAGGTTCTCACCAGCCTTTACATACTTTGTAACGTCGAACGAAGCGCCGAGGTGGCTATCCTCCGAGTAACCTACAAACTTACCGTTTACCCAAACATAAACGTTTGATGTAGCGGCGCCGATATTCAAGAAAATATCGCGGCCCGACCAAGAAGCTGGCACATCGAAAGTACGGCGATATGAACCCACGTGATTCTGCTCGATGGGCACATAGGGAGGATTGTGCTCAAAATTACCACGCCAAGCGTAACCGTAATTCACATAGATAGGATCACCATAGCCGTTAAGCTCCCACATAGCGGGAACCTCCATTGTATCCCAACCCTTGTCGTTGTAACCAACTGCAAAGAAGTCGGTAGGACGCTGGTCTGCATTCTCCACCCAGTTAAACTGCCAAGTACCATTAAGTGAGAGGCGGAAAGGATTCGCCTTGTCGCAATATATACCCTCGGCCTTATCCGCTGCATCAAAAATCTTGAATGTCGTGCGCATCGGCAGACGATTGATTTCGTTCACGTTAGGATCCTGCCACTCGGTAAAATTTTGCGCAACGGCACCCATACTGATGAGTGCCGTCGCCAATGATAATATGAGTCTTCTCATACTACATATTTTTTATTTATGAGTTCAAAATTATTTCTTCAACACGAGACGCGCTGCGATAGGATAGTGATCCGAGGGGCAACGGTGGATGTGCTTGCGGAAGCTGATCTCCTGAGGAGCTGCATTACCCTTAATCTCGGGTGCGGGCTTTGTGTTAGGAGTCCAGTAACCGTCGGTCAAAACAGCGTAGTTAGTAACCTCCAAGCCTGCTGTAACGAAGATGTGGTCGATACGGCTCTCAGTGTGAAGGTCAGCGTTGAATGAGTTGAAAGTACCGTTTGTAGCGAACTTCTCGGCAGCAGCCTCATAAGAATCCTTCATAACGCCACCCTGCAACATTGTGTGGTAAGCCTCGTTGTTCTGGTCAACGTTGAAGTCACCTGTAACGATAGCGGGCTCGTTGCCGCACATCTCCAAAACCTGCTTGATGATGAGCTTCGCACCCTCGCGGCGAGCCTCAACACCTACGTGATCCATATGCAAGTTGAAGAACCAGAACTTAACCTTTGTCTGCTTATCCTGAAGACGTACATAAGAGCAGATACGGGGAAGAGCCGCATCCCAACCCTTAACACCTACCTTCTCGGGAGTGGGTGAAATCCAGAATGTACCACCCTCCAAATACTTGAAACGGTCCTTCTTGTAGAGGATGGGAGAGTACTCACCCTTCTCCTTACCATCGTCACGAGCAACACCCTCGTATGCATACTCGGGCATCTCGCGCAACATATCGTCCAACTGGTTCTTCTTTACCTCCTGTGTACCGAAGATATCGAAACCATACCACTGTACCTGATCGCAAAGAATCTTGTAACGTGTAGCCCAACCGTCACCCTTCTGAGCGTCGCCACGGTTGTCGTTACGAATGTTGTAAGAACCTACGATGAGGTTTTGTGCATCAGCAAACATTACAGAGCAAGCCAATGCTGCAAGTAGAAAAATCTTTTTCATAATTAGTAGTTTTTATAAAGTCATTTTCAAGGCAAATATAACGATTCTGACTCTATTTGCCAAACATCAAGGCCACAAAATAGGCCGCTCCGAAGAAAAAGAGCGGCCCAAGATTTCGATTTTGATGCAAATTAAGCGAAAAGAGGCTTAACCACGCCAAACAACAGGTAGGCGACAACCAGCGTTACGATGATGTTAACACCCTGCGCTGTAAGGAATGCCCACAGCGGACGGCGATTCTCCTTCGAGAAGATATCGGCAAAGCGCGTCTCCAAACCTACGCAGACGAAGGCTATGCTGAACAAGGTATTTGTAAAGCCCTTTGTAATCTTTCCGATAGCCTTTGCATCGGCCGTATCCATCATAAAACTGAAGACAAGCGATGCCAACACGAAGCCTACAACAAACTTCGGAAAACGATCCCAAATAACGCCCAACGTGGGTTTCTCCTCGTGCTGCTCGCCCTTATAGGTCCACATAAGCGAGATAACAAAAGCGGCCAAGCCGAGCAATACGTTCTGCGATGACTTCACTATGATAGCCGTCTGCGCTGCAGCCTCGCCCAGCATTGTACCCGATGCCGCCACAGCACCAGTAGTATCAATCGTACCGCCCAGCCAAGCACCTGCAACCTCATCACTGAGGCCCATCAACTCGGCCACCCACGGCATAATATACATCATAGGAATGGCGCACACCAGCACCAGCGAGATGATATACGAGAGCTTCTTATTATCACCCTTGATAACGCCAGCCGTAGCAATAGCGGCCGACACGCCACATATTGATACCGACGAGGCCAACATCGTTGACATCTCATTATCAACGCCCATCTTACGCGAAATTCGGAACGCACAGAACCACACCGTAAAGACCACAACAAGTGCCTGCGCCAAGCCGAATACGCCCGACTTCAGCACCTCGCCAAAGAGGATTGTCGAGCCCAAGCAGACGATACCGATTTTGATATAAAACTCGCTCTGGATAGCGGGCTTCAGCCACTCGGGCACACGGAAGCAGTTGCTCACAATAAGACCAAAAATAACAGAGAAGAATACCGACTCCAAACCCCACTCCTTGATAATGGGGATATTGGCCACAACCTGCGCGCCAAGCGACAGGGCAAAAATCACCAGCAAAGAGAGAAATATACCCACTATCTTGCGGCGCAAAACAGCCTGACACAGATAGGTAAGGCCCAAAATAGAGGCAAACATCGTAGCCGCCTTCAGCCACGACTCTGCCGAGCCTAACTCCTTGGGCATTGAGGGCATAGCCGAAGGAAAGAGCGTAGCCAGCAACAGCACGATAGCACCCGCATAGACAATCACCCAATCCTCGTTCTTTAATGTAGCAATAAGTTTTTTCATATTATTTAGGTTGAGTTAATACTTTATAAAGCAACATTCCGACCCACAAAGTCGGAATGTTTGCCAATATTCTAGCGTAGATTCTACTTTTTGTCCACCTCGTTCAAAGCATAAGCATAAGCACCCAAAGAGATAGCCGTGCTTGCGCCGATGTGCGAAATCATCACACCGATACGCTTCATAGGATCGTACGTTACAACCTTATCCGAACCATATACGGGCAAATCGCGCGATGCACCCTTTGCGAACTGCTCGAACTCGGCCTCGTTATCCAAGTCGAAGACCTTCATCTGTACGCGGTCGAAGGCCTCGCCGCCGATAGAGTGCATCTGCGAGCGCAGCTCCTCCAACAAAGAAGGCATAATATACTTCTTGGCAGCCGTAATCCCGCCTCCGATAACGATAACACCATCAATCAACGTCACAGCCGTAGCCATTGCATCTCCCGCAACCTCGCCCATAGTAGCGAATGCCTTTCGAGCTGCCTCCTGATTGCCCTCACGAGT
>JAZRLD010000105.1:0-8377 GCA_045646685.1 Alistipes sp.
TATGGCAGACATCCCCGCACCTGCAGCAGACGCAGCGAAGAAGGAGGTTATCGTAGTGCCCGACAATGCTGAGCCTATCGTTAGCGTGAATGCTGACCCCGAGATGCAGCAGTCTAACCTGATGATTTTCTACAAGTCACAGGCTATGCCCAAGGAGATGAACAATACGATGATGTATGAGCTTTTGAACATTATGAAGTCTTACATCTCACGTATGATGAACGAGCGTCTTTCTGACATCGCTCGCAAGCCCAATGCCCCCTTCATTCAGGCAAACTTCAGCCCCGCAGGTGGTTTTGGTATCTGCCCCACATTGGAGGTTACTTCTGGTCAGGTTATAACTCAGGATGGCAAGATTTTGGAGGGTTACAAGGCGCTCTTGACCGAGATGGAGCGTATGCGCCGCCACGGCTTCACCGAGGGTGAGTGGGAGCGTGCGAAGAACAACATCCTCTCAAGCCTGGAGAATCAGTATAAGAGCCGTGACGACCGCCGCCATTCAGACTATGCCAATATGTGCATCGCAAACTTTAGCGACGGCACTCCTCTCTACGACGCTGAGACTGAGTATCAGTTGGACAAGCAGATCGTGGAGATGATTTCTTGTGATATGATTAACGCAACCGTTAAGCAGATGTACAAGCCCTTGGAGAACGTTGTTATCGTTGCCAACACACCCGCAAAGGATGGCGTTGCTATCCCCTCAGAGACAGAGTTGGTAGAGGCTTTGAAGGCTGCCGTTGCGGCTGAGGTTGAGCCCTTCAAGGATAACGTAGTGAAGGAGCCCCTTATCTCTGACGAGAGCGTATTGAAGGGTTCAGTGGTGAAGAAGACAGTTGAGAACAACTCAATCGGCTTCACTGAGTGGACTTTGAAGAACGGTATCAAGGTTGTTGTAAAGCAGACTCCCTACCAGGCCGACAATATCGGTTTCGAGGCAGTATCTGACGGTGGTGCAGCAGTATTCGCTGACGATATGTACTACTCGGCTCAGATGTTGGGTAGCGTGATGTCAATGTCGAGTATCTCGAAGTTCTCGGCTTCAGACTTGCGCAAGCAGCTCTCTGGCAAGCAGGCATCGGTAGGCTTGGGTGCTTACGAAAACGAGCATATGATTACAGGTCGTGCAGCGTTGAAGGATGTGGAGACTATGTTCCAGTTGCTCTACCTCAACTTCACAGCTCCCCGCTTCTCGGAGGATGACTTCCAGACTTTGATGAACCGCTACAACGCAATGTTGGCAAACCAGATGACCAACCCCGACTTTATCTTCTCTCAGGAGATGTTGAAGTCGCTCTACGGCAACAACCACCGCCGTCAGCAGCTCACTCCCGAGCTCTTGGCAGGCGTTAAGTTCGAGCATATGGCGCAGGCTCACAAGCAGCTCTTCTCGAATGCTGCCGACTTCCGCTTCACATTCGTGGGTAATATGAAGCCCGAGGAGTTGAAACCTTTGGTTGAGAAATATATCGGTTCATTGCCCGCAGCCAAGAAGGCTGGCAACGTTTACACCGACGACAAGGTACGTCCTGTGAAGGGTGGCGTAACAAACGACTTCCGCGTTAAGATGGAGCAGCCTAAGGTATCTGTATTTGTTGGTTATAGCGGCGACTGTAAGTACGATATGAAGAATCAGGTTATCGCTTCTTACCTCTCACAGGCTTTGCGTAACCGTTACCTCAAGTCTATCCGCGAGGAGAAGGGTGGTACTTATGGCGTAAGCGCAGGCGTGATGCTCGCACCCCGCATTGATGAGTACACCGTTCAGGTGATGTTCGACACTAACGAGCAGATGGCCGATGAGCTTACAGAGATCGTATTTGCCGAGATTGAGAAGATTGCCAAGGAGGGTCCTTTGGCCGAGGATATGGAGAAGACTCGCGAGTACGAGAATAAGAACTACGCCAAGACTATCGAGCAGAATGGCTGGTGGTCAACAACTCTCTCGCAGTTCTACGAGTACAATATCAACCGCGTTGAGGAGTATCTCCCCGCAGTTAATGGCGTAACTTCAGCCGATGTTCAGGCTATGGCGAAGAAAATTCTCGATGACGGTAACCTCATTAAGGTCGTTATGCGTCCCGAGAAGTAATTTTTCGATGCAATACTAAATTAAAGCTGCTCACCCCACGAGGGTGGGCAGTTTTTTTATTGCATTTCAACTTCTTTTCAAAATTCTATGCTAACTTTGTGGAAAAGAGATAACTGCTTATGAAGATTTTGATTGTGGAAGATGAGCCTTCGCTCAGTGAGATTATGAGCCGCGCGCTCAAGCAGGAGGGCTATGTGGTGGAGACGGCGGCGACATACGCCGAGGCAGATATGAAGGTGGCGGGGTATAGCTATGACTGTATTCTGCTCGATATTATGTTGCCCGACAATAACGGCCTGCGCCTGCTGGAGCATATCCGCGCGATGGGCAAACGTGAGAATGTAATTATCGTGTCGGCACGTAACTCATTGGAAGATAAGGTCTATGGCTTGGAGAATGGCGCCGACGACTACCTGCCCAAACCCTTCCATACGGCCGAGCTTATCGCTCGCGTGAAGAGCGTTTTGCGCCGTGGTCGCACGGCGGGAGAGTTGCTCATCGAGTTTGGCAACGTGTCAATAAATCCCGAAAGCCGCACCGTGATGGTCGGTGGCAAGCCGTTAGCGTTGGTGAAAAAGGAGTTCGATATCCTGCTCTACTTTATGCAGCGCCCGCGCCATATGGTCGATAAGGCGGTCTTGGCCGAGGCTGTGTGGGGCGACTATGCCGACGATTCGGATAACTTCCAATTCGTATATGCGCAAATCAAAAACCTGCGCCGCAAACTCTCTGACGCCGAGGCTACGGTGGAGATTACGGCCGTGTATGGCTTTGGATATAAATTAACTATTAAGGAGGAGTAACGATGCAATTTATCTATCGCATAGCGTTGCGTCTGACGGCGGTGTTGCTGCCGCTTATGGCCGTGTGGGGTGCGTTGTTCTACTTCACTATGGTCGATGAGATACGCGACGAGGCGGACGATGCGCTGGAGGATTACTCGGCGATGATTATCTCGCGCATACTCGCGGGCGAGGCCTTGCCGCAGGAAAACGATGGCTCGAACAATAGCTTTGAGGTGCACGCTGTGGATAGCGACTATGCCGCCACGCATCCCCACCTGAGCTACCGCGACGAGAATATCTACATTCCCGACAAGCGCGAGAAGGAGCCTGCACGTGTGATTACCAGCATTTTTCACGATGCTGCGGGAAACTATTACGAACTAACAGTAACAACCCCCACCTTCGAGAAGGCCGATTTGTTTGAGGCTGTGCTGGGGTGGATTGTGGTGTTGTATGTGGCGCTGCTTGTCATTGTGCTGACCATTACGATGATTATCTTCCGCCGAGGCCTGCAACCCCTCTACGATCTGCTCCATTGGCTCGATGCCTACCGCCCGGGTGGACGTCCAGAGCGTGTTCCCAATAATACCGATGTAGAGGAGTTCCGACGTCTGAATGTCGCCTTGCAGCAGGCGGTGGACCGCTCGGAGGAGCTCTTTGAGCGTCAGTCGCAATTTATCGGTAACGCCTCGCACGAGTTGCAGACGCCGCTGGCCATCATCGGTAACCGCGTGGAGTGGCTGCTCGACTCGACGACGATAACAGAGGAGGAGGCTGGTGAGTTATTTAAGATAAAAAAGACACTCTCGCGCGCCGTGCGCCTTAATAAGACTCTGCTGTTGCTCACTAAGATTGACAATGGTCAATTCCCCGAGAGCGTGGAGGTTGACCTTGTGCAGATGATTCGTGAGAGCGCGGAGAGCTACGGCGATGTATATGCCGAGCGTGAGGTGAGCGTAACGCAGAGCCTGCCCGCCGAGTTTAAGGTGGAGATGAATGAGTCGCTGGCCGCAACGCTCGTCACAAATCTTATAAAGAATGCCTTTGTTCACTCCTCTAATGGCAGTGAGGTGCATATCTCCATTGCGGGACGTACGCTCACAATAAGCAATGCGGGCGAGGAGCCGCTCGACAAGGAGCATATCTTCGAGCGCTTCTATCAGGCTGCGCGCAAGGAGGGCTCAACGGGTTTGGGCTTGGCACTTGTGGCTGCCATCTGCCGATATTATAACCTGCGATTGGAGTATTTCTTTGCAGATGGCAAGCACCATTTTGAGGTGGAGTTCTAAATAAAAAAGCTACCCAATCGGGTAGCTTTTTTTATTGTAAATAAATGTAATTTACTCAAACTTTGCATTGCGCAGTACAACACGTACCGACTCGGGATTCACCTGACGTACGATGTGCTGCTGCGTCTCGACGTAACGCTCGTAGAGCTCGACGTTGTAGTTGCGGATAGTCAAAAGACCTACATCCTCAATCTTCTCAACCATAAACTCCTCCTCCTCGAGAGCCTTAATCAGCGCATCAATATGCCACGAAGCATCAACGCAGAGGCCCAAATCTACGGCCGAGTTGTTGATAAGATGTGTCTTAATGCGATACTGGTCCAAGAGGTGGAAAATCTCGCCGAACTTCTCCTCCATCACAAATGAGAAATCCTTCGAACGGATGATGAGCAACACCTGATCGCGCTTGTAGATAAGGATAGGCATCTTCACACGCTCCGCCTCGCCGTTGATAACCGTTCCGGGCTTTGTCTTGTCGCCAAAGGGTCGTACGTACAAGGGGATATTCTTGTTCTGCAGGGGCTTGATAGTCTTGGGGTGGATAATCTGCGCACCGCTGTATGCCAACTCGATGGTGTCGAGGTAGTTCAGTGCGTCAATCTTTACAGCATCCTTGAAAATCTTGGGGTCGGCATTCAACACGCCATCCACGTCCTTCCATACTGACATCGACTCCGCCATCAAGATGTTTGCCACTACGGCTGCCGAGTAGTCCGAACCCTCGCGGCCGAGTGTTGTTGTTGTGCCGTCGGGAGCACCACCGATAAAGCCCTGACCTACGAATACACCTACGCCCGTATTCTCGATAGCGGCACGCAGACGGTGCTTCGAAGCTTTGATATCTACGTTGGCGTCCTTGTGGCGCTGGTTTGTGAGAAGCGTTGTGCGCATATCAATCCAGCGGTTGCGTGTGCCGATGTGGTTGAGGTACTTCGAGATGATGGTTGTCGAAATCAACTCACCAAACGCCACGATTGTGTCGTACCACAACTCGGCATCAGTCTGACGATATACAATATCGTTCACGATGTTACGCAACTGACCGAATAGGAGCGTAACATCGTTGATATCGGTATGCTCGCCCCACAACTCGTCGATAATCTCGGCGTGGTAGGCCTGAATCTGCTTAATCTCCTCGTTAGCCTCCTCCTTACGGCCGTTCTGCATATGACCAAACACACGCTCCAAGGCGTTGGTGGTTTTACCCATAGCCGACACGATTATGAACAAGCTATCCTCTCCCTCCACAATATTGGCAAGGTTCTTTACGCCCTCGGCATTACGCACCGAGGCACCTCCAAATTTATATACTTTCATAAACCTAACTTCCTTAAAGTTGAATAATCGGTTGCAAAGGTATGAATTTTTGGTATTTTACTTATCATTTGAGCATAATTTCGTAACTTTGAGGCGTAATTATCGAATATTTAGTAATTATTATGCGCTTTTTGAGGCATAAATCACACGATATAGATTGTTTCGTATGAAAAACCCTGAACATCGTCCTTGGCAGGTGCTCGACAGCGAGTACCTTATTCGCCGTCCTTGGTGTACCGTGCGCCGCGATAGTGTGCAGTTGCCTACGGGAGTTGTGGTGCCCGAGTGGTATGTCTTTGAGTTCTCCGATTGGGTGAACGTAATCGCCATCACCAAGCAGGGCGAGTTTGTGATGATTAGTCAATACCGCCACGGCGCGAAGATGACGCGCTACGAGTTGGTGGCTGGCGGTTGCGAGCAGGGCGAGACAGCCGAGCAGAGCGCCCGCCGCGAGTTGCTGGAGGAGGCAGGCTATGGCGGTGGTGTGTGGCGCGAGTTTATGAAGGTTGCTCCCAACCCATCGAATCAGAATAATTTTACATACACATTCCTCGCTACCGACGTCGAGCGCATCTCCGACCAGCAGACCGAGGAGTCGGAGGATATCAAGGTGCATCTTATGTCGCGCGAGGAGGTGCGTAGTCTGCTTGAGAATGAGCAGATTATACAGTGTCTGAATGTCGCACCGCTGTGGCGTTACTTTGCAGAAAATCCCCAATAACGAATGATTTACCGTTTTCCAATACTTACCTCTACAAACGACGAGGCCGTTAAGCCCGCCTACCGCGAGGGTGATATCATCATCGCCGAGAGCCAGACGGCAGGTCGTGGTCAGCGTGGCCATACGTGGGAGAGTGCCGAGAAGCAAAACCTCACCTTTACGCTGGTGTTGGAGCCTGCGTTCCTTGCGCCCGAGAAGCAATTCCTACTCTCGGAGGCTGTGGCACTGGGTATGGTTGATATGCTGGCGGAGTACGGTATCGTGGCACAGATAAAGTGGACGAACGATATCTACATCTGCAACCGTAAGGTGGCGGGAATCCTTATCGAGCATAAGTTGCAGGGCGCAGGCATCGCCCGCACGATAGCAGGTATAGGCCTGAATGTAAATCAGATGGAGTTTTCCGCTGACCTCCCCAATCCTATCTCTATGCGTCAGGCGCGTCGCTTCGAGTTCGACCGCGACGAGGTATTGACCTGCCTCGCATCACACCTTATGGCGCGCTATGAGCAGTTGCGCTCGGGCGATGAGCAGGGCTTGCAGCAGGATTATCACGAGAAACTCTACCACCTCGGAGCCTTGCATTGGTTTGTTTTGCCCGATGGTCGCCGCTTTCGTGGCACGATACGTGGCGTAGAGCCTTCGGGTGCGTTGCGTGTCGAGGATGAGAAGCGTGTGGAGCGTTCGTTCCTCTTCAAGGAGATAGAGTTCCTGATGGGGTGTTAGCCGGTGAAGGTGCGGCGAAGCCGCAGAATGGCCTCGCAGAGCCGTTGTGAGGTGCGAAAATCCCTATTTTTTTAGCCGCGCACTGTTAAAAAGTTAACAAAATTGCTTTGCAATAAAGAAATAACCGCTATCTTTGTAAGAGTTAACATGGTGGACTGTCGATATGAATATCGGTAGGAAAGACGTTGTGCGCAAACAAAAAGATAAAGTAAAGACAATTAAAAATATACAACTATGAACATTCCTTCTAATTTGAAGTATTCGAACGACCACGAGTGGTGTCGTGTCGAGGGCGAGTTCGCCTATGTAGGTATTACAGATTTCGCACAGAGCCAGTTGGGCGATATCGTATTCGTAGATGTTCCCACCGTAGGTGAGACTTTGGAGGCTGGTGAGGTTTTCGGCTCTATCGAGGCTGTGAAGACCGTTAGCGACGCTTTCATCCCCGTAGGTGGCGAGGTTGTTGAGTTCAACGAGGCTGTTGACGCTGATCCCGCGTTGGTAAACTCTGATCCCTATGGCGAGGGCTGGATGATTAAGGTTAAGATGTCTAACCCCGCAGATTATGACGCTCTGCTCACTCCCGAGGCTTACGCAGAGTTGATTGGCTAAGAAAGTATTTAGAAAACCATATAAAAAATTTAAGAAAATTATGTCAAAAGTAACAGTTATTGGTGCTGGTATGGTGGGCGCAACTTGCGCTAACGTATTGGCTGCTCGCAACGTAGCGGACGAGGTAGTATTGATCGACATCAAGGAGGGTCTCTCTGAGGGTAAGATGCTTGATATGTATCAGGCTGCTGCCACTACCGATTCAAAGGTTAAGATGGTAGGTTGCACAAACGACTACAAGAAGACCGCTAACTCTGACGTTGTGGTTGTAACTTCAGGTATTCCCCGTAAGCCCGGTATGACTCGCGAGGAGTTGATCGGCACTAACGCAAACATCGTTAAGAGCGTAGTATCACAGGCTTTGGCTCACTCACCCCGCGCTATCTTCGTTATCGTATCTAACCCTATGGATACAATGGCTTACTTGACACTTAAGTCAACAGGTCTTCCCAAGAACCGCGTAATCGGTATGGGTGGTGCTTTGGATTCATCACGTTTCCGTTGCTACTTGGCTAAGGCTGCTAACGCTAACATCCACGATGTTGACGGTATGGTAATCGGTGGTCACGGCGATACAACTATGATTCCTTTGATCTCAAAGGCTACTATCAAGGGTGTTCCCGCATCTCAGTTCCTCTCAAAGAAGAAGTTGGCTCAGGTAGCTGCTGACACAATGGTTGGTGGTGCTACTTTGACAGGTTTGCTCGGCACATCAGCTTGGTATGCTCCCGGTGCTGCTGCAGCTTCAGTTGTAGAGTCAGTTTTGGGTGACCAGAAGCGTATCATTCCTTGCAGCTGCTTCCTCGAGGGCGAGTACGGTCAGGAGGATATTATG
>JAZRLD010000106.1:0-25601 GCA_045646685.1 Alistipes sp.
CACGTCGCAATAGGCGAGGTGGAATCCCTGCTCAAGCATACTTAAATCCACCTGCGGCTCGTGCTCCCAAAAACGCGCGCGCCAAATCCACGGATTACCCTTCGCCACGTGATGAGGTTTTACGATGTAATACTTCACGCCGTTGTTGTTGAACTCATAACCTTTGTAACCGTGAAAATTAAACTCCTTGACGGGTTTTAGCGGGAAATTTGCGATAACATCCGTCTGCTGCTCCTCAACGGTGAGGTATTCATATATCTTCTGTGCCAACATACCAGCACCCGTAGCATTGGGGTGCAATTTGTCGGGCATAAGGTCGGCAGGCCACTTGTCGCCAAACATATTGTGCAGGTTGATGATATCCAAATCGCGCTCGTGAGCCGTCTGCTCGATTGTAGGAATTATCTCCGACATAATAACCTTATCCTGATCGCTCGGCAAGAAACAGTGAACAGGCGTCATCAAAATAACGCGCGGTTTAGACGGCAGGTTGCGATATACATCTACCAATCGGCGGTAGTCCACACCAAAAGTCGAACGATAGGCGTCGTTACGCTCATTGGCGTCGTTTGTTCCCAATTTAATAATAACAATATCGGGATTGTACTCCAACGACTCGTTATACTTCTCCTTCTCGACATAGGGATAGAGGCCCTTATAGAGAGCCGTTGTGGCCGAAACACCGAAGTTCACCACCTCATACTCATCGCCCAAGAGCTTCTGCAGTTGGGCGGGATAGGAGTTCTGCTCGCGATTCTCCACGCGAGAGCCGTAGGTGATACTATTTCCCACACAGGCAACCTTAATCTTCTGCGCGTAGCCACCAATGCTAACCGTAAGGCATAGCAGGAGTAATAAAAGTTTTTTCATATCTCTTAATTTTCTGTTGATGCGACGATTTTACTTTTATAATTTTTCCATTGATCTGCATTTTTGTACTCATCAACAGATTCTGCAGGAACAATTATAGTTGTCAAGGCTTCAGCATTACTAAACGTATTACTATAAATTGAGGGAGGTGTTAATGGCTCCATCTTAATTGTTGCCAAATTTGAACAAGAATAAAATATCTCCTCATAAATAGAGGTTACATTTGATGGAATAGTTAAACTCTCCAAGCCTGTACATTGCGAAAAAGCTCTTTTCTTGATACTTACTAAACTATTGGGTAATGTAATTGAGGGCAAACTTAAACAGCCAGAAAAGACTCTTTCACCGATAGTCTCAAGTTGATTAGGGAGATTTATCATGGCCAAATTCTCACAATGATAAAACGCCTCATCCTGAATTGCAGTAATACTATTTGGCAATATTATAGATGTTAATGTCATTATATTTTCAAACATCTCGGTTGTTATCTTTGTTAAATCCTCATTAAACTCTATTACGCCCTTGCCGTTGGTGTATGTATCAGAGGTTATATTGCCACCACTTTTGCCTAAAGCCTTTCCATCGGTCGTTGTGTACCAAATCTGATTATTGGGGACAGCAACCACCTCGGGCTCGGCCTCCTCCTCAGCGTTACCCTCATTGAGAATATCGTCGGTAGTCCACTCGCCAATAGTAATATCAATTTTACCGTCCGCCTGATTTACAGATATTGAGAATTTATGCTGAGTATTCGCCTTAAAGGTAAAACCCTTACGATAAACATAATCAACTCCATCAACCGTAACCACTATAAGCTTCGAGTTATCCGCAACCTGTTGAGGAATCATCATCGCCTTATATCCCGCATCGGCTGCAAGCGGAATAATCTCACCATTATCACCCGTTGCGGTTGCAATGCCCGTAGAGAGGTCTATTGTTGCCGCCGTTTTGACGTCGCAAATCTTAATAGACTTAGCCGCCGCAGCCCAAGTCTCATCGGTAAAACCTTTGCCGGGCTTGAGCTCCACTAAGATTCTACTCAAAGAGTGATTTGTCGTAATAGATACAGGATTGGGCGAGGGAGAAACATTCGTCGCCTTGCCCCACAGAAAATCGCTCGTCCAGAAATCAGCTTCTTTGCTTTGGTCTGCCTTGACAGAGAATGGATGAGCAGCAGTATTTACCGATTCGCTATAAGGATAGTATGCATAAAAATCTGCCGCAGTATTCCTGTCATTCCAATAGATAGGTTTATCGGGCGCCCAAGCGCTTCCATTAAATGTAAATTTAGCATTATCGACCTGATTTCCAGAGGCTGCAAGTGTACCAGCCTCCTCCTCGACATAATTTACGACGTAAATACCCACCATGTCATCAGCCGCAAAAGTCGTATCATTAGCTCGCGTAGATTGACCAACCGAGATGTTGATGGGAATCTTTTGTTCGTCCACTGGTGTAATATCCGCCTTCGTGCAGGCAAAGAGAGTCCCAATCGTAACCGCAAATAGTAATAGTTTCTTCATAATTTAAATATTATTAGGTCGTTTTAGATAAATTTTCGGCTAAACTTTTACGTATCGCATCATAACAAAGTTATGAAAAATTATTTAACATTTCTATACATAAAGTGATTTATGGAGAGTTTATATAGAAAAATTACTCACTTTTCGGCGCGTTTATTGTTTTCTGTGATAAAAATTCTTGTTATGGAAAATAATTATCCTCTTCTGTCGCGTGCCTTCTCGCGCATATATGATGTTTTGAGCAGAGCTGTGTCGCGCGTGAATCCTTTTGTGCTGCTCGTGTCGTGTTTCGGCATATGGCTGGGATATTTGACGGGTATGTACGCCACAGGCTCGTTCCACTCCGCATCGCGGTGGATGGGTGCAATGTTGTCGTGCACGTCGCTTATCACCGTGCTGCAAATGCCAACCTACAAGGAGTCCATTGGCCCGAGCCTGATGCGCGTGTTTGGTACTTTTCTGGGTGCGCTGATAGCATATATCTACCTGAAGATGTTGCCCTTCTCGGTGATGGGTATGTTACTGACAGTGGCGCTGTTGGAGGCGCTCTGTATGATACTCAACATCTACAACAAGGGCCGTATCGCTACCATCACGCTGGTCATCATTATGCTCGTGTCGCAAATGTCGCCCGAGTCAGATCCTGCCGTGAACTGCTCACTTCGTTTCTTTGAGTCGGCTGTTGGTGTGGGCGTTGGTTTGCTGTTGCGATGGTTTATTGAGAAGTGGAACGTCCTGCGTCAGCGACTATTGCATATGGGCCGTAGCGAGGATGGTGAGATGGTCGATATGGAGAGTATGCCGCTGCGTTGGGGACACCTGCGTGTGGTGATGGTGGCCTCACTCGGACAACTGACGGGTGGTGCGCTCTCTACCCTTGTTGGTGTAGTGTTGCCGCTTATGCAGGTGCTTGAAAATCACCAGCTCTCCGCGCCCATACAGGGGTTGCTTGCCTCGATGAGTCTTATAGGTATTATGGTCGGCTCTATACTTATCGGAGAGTGGAGCGACCGCCGAGGCTACCTCTTCTACTTCCGACTATCGCCTGCACTTATACTGGTTGGAGCTGTGGTTGCTATGTTCTCGACGAGCGTGGGTGCACTGATGGTGGCTCTGTTTATTATGGGCTTTGGTGTTGGTGGCGGTTATAGCCTCGACTCGGATTATATATCGGAGATTATGCCGCGCCGCTGGCGGCTCTTTATGGTGGGCGTTGCGAAGGCTATGTCGGCTGTGGGAAATGTTACAATGGCCTTTATGTGTTTCTACATATTGAAAAATTGGAGCGCGAAGGACCATTGGAGTGGGTTGTTTCTGCTGATTGCTCTGTTGGCCATCGTGATGTTGCTCTGCGCTGTACGCTTTGCTCAAAGTCCAAGTTGGTTGCTGGCTCAAGGTCGCAAGGAGGAGGCCGAGCGCGCCGTGCGATATTTCTTGGGCTCGGATGTGGCTATCAGCGATACGATTGCACGCCCTGCGGCGGGTAATGGTGGCCAAAAATTGTTTCGTGGAGAAAATCTGCGGAGGGTAATCTTCAGCGGTGTGCCGTGGGCTTGCGAGGGATTTGCCGTATATGGCGTGGGGGTATTTCTGCCTATCTTGATTATGGCTTTGGGCTTGGGTAAGGCGGGCGATGGTGTGGCGCATATAACCTCGTCTGTCGAGGTGTCGGCATATATAAATATCTTCGTTGCCGTCGGTTTTGCTATCGGCTTGGCGTTGGTGAATAGGCTTTGGCACGTGCGGCAGCAGGTGTGGGGATTTCTTCTCTGTGCGGTGGGTATTGTGCTACTGCTTGTGGCCTATAAGATGCACCTCTCCGCGTGGATTATGATTGCGGGATTCATCTTATTTGAGCTTGCACTAAACGCTGGGCCACATCTTATTACGTTTATTCTTCCTGCGCAGATTTTCCCTATTGCAGATAGAGGCGCAGGAGCAGGCTTGGCCGCCGCTTTTGGTAAGGCGGGAGCTGTGTTGGGTGTCTTCTTTATCCCGATATTGATGAAGTGGGGCGGAGTGGAGTTGGTGCTTATTGTTATAGCCGCGTTGCAGATTGTTGGGGCGGTGATTACGTTGGGATTTGGGCATCGTATCCTATCACCGAAATAAAAAAGAGGGCAAAACCCTCTTTTTTTATTCGTTATCCTCCTTCGATAGATGTTGTTTTATCTCTGCGCTCCACGACGAGTGGTCGGGTTGCGCCTCGTCTAACTTGAACATCGGCAGCAGGAACAACCACGTCGTCACGCAGAAGGGTCCCGTGAGCGTAGCTATAGAGTAAGGCTCTACCCATATATTCATTGCCGCCTGCACAAAGACAGTTACTACAATGCCGAATAATGCCCATATTGCCGAACGCAAGCAGGGACGGTAGAATACGGTTGCCAAGGCTATGGCTGTAAGCACGGCACTGAAGCCATATAGGCCCGCAGAGATAGCGTGGTGCGGCACGCCCATAAAGTACGATGTTGCCATCGCCAATGCAGAGCCAATAGCAGCCCACAAAGCCGCCCAGCGACTGCAGAGAGCAAGGCCTATGAGGAATAATGCGCCCGTAACCCACGACTCAATCAAAAATACCTGCGACACGCCATTCAGCCACGCCTGTACAAGCCCCCAGAATGAGTCTGCGCTCACCGATGCGTGATGCACAGCGTGATGTGCGGCGTGGTGAGTTGGGTGCAGATAGCGCATAACGTGCGCAGCCAAAAGGAAGAACCACGTCGAAAGCACAAACGGGAAGGTGAACGAATTGACTTTCCACGGCTTCATTACGTTGTTCAATCCCGTGCGTAGCCACGTCGTGAAGGCAGCACACAAAACCAGCGAGAGCCACATTTCCAAGGTGTTGCCCATAAATACGGGGAATGCGCAGCCCACCAGAATGCCATTAAAACCCCACAAGCCTTGACATCCGTCCTCGGCGGGTAGGTTGAGTATAAATCCCGTGATTGTCGATATTACAAGGCCCAGCAGTGCTCCCCAAGCCATTGCAGGGTAGCCCGTTGTGTAGCCTCCCCAAAAGATGCCTGCCAAGAATAGCAGGCCCGTCCACGCGCTGGGCTGAAACATCACCTGCGCGGCACCTCGTAAGTTGATTTTGATAAAGCCGAAGATTCCGTAGTCGAATATCTTCGCAGAAGAGTTTGTTTTCATAACTTTTATGATTTTGGTTGTTTTATCTCCAAGGAAACTCCTCGGGCATAGGGCGATGCTTGACCTGCTCTCTGACCGTTGAGCATAATTGCCTTAATATGCGCTTCACATCGCCACTCTCTCGCCCCATTACTCGGCACACCAAGCCGCAGTCGTTCGGCAGGCGCGTAATGCCTAACGCCGTGTGCGTCATACGGTCAATATAAGGATTTATTAGGGCGTAAATTCTGTTTGCAATTTCGGGCGGAGTGAGAATCAGCGCCGTAGCGAATATATCGTAGTCGGCCATTGCACCAATCTCTCTTACTACTCTTTGTTTCGGCTCAATAATCATCTTCTCGCAGAAGAGCTCCTCGCCATCGTGGCGGCTGGCTCGCGTGCGTAGTGAGAGAATATCGTAGTCGAAATCCTCGCCGTGATACTTGCGGCCACAGAGATAGCTCTCGGCATAGAAGAGCGTAGCCGTAGAGTCGATTGTAATCTCGGTGTCGGATATGAAGCGCGTATTGCGGCAGGGGATTACGGGCTCGGGCAGACATTCGAGATATGCACCCGCGTCAAGTGTGATATGTTGCGCGAGCGAGGAGTAATTATTTTGCATCGAGGCTAACTTTGTCGCTGCACCTGTAGCGATATGAGCGTAGGCATCTTTAGCTACGGAGATATGCTGACGATAACGGTCGCCTTCGACATTAGGACCTCCCGACGAGAGTATATAGACGCAGGGCAGCTCGGGCCACTCTCTATCGAAGTATAGCTCCTGCTGCACGATAAGTGGCGCGTGACGCTCCCAATGGCGCATTACGCTACGGCCATCTGCATCTAACTCAAAACCCAGACGCAGATACCCCGTCTTGCCGGGTGTCCCTATGGGCATACGCGCAGGGGTGGCGTAGGCGAGCATTTCGTGTGGTATGTTCATTTCGTGGAGGAGTTTGTATTCTCAAAAAGAGCCATTCGGCATATAGCCTCAACCAATTCATCTATGCCCTCGCCCGTGAAGCAGTTGGTGAAGATAAATGGCTTGTCGCCACGCATCAGTTTCGAGTCGCGGCGCATAACCTCCAAGTCGGCGTGAACGTATGGCGCGAGGTCAGTCTTGTTTATCACCAATATATCCGAGTGCGATATTCCCGGCCCATCCTTGCGTGGTATCTTGTCGCCCGCCGCAACGTCTATCACGTAGATGAAGAAATCCACCAGCGCGGGGCTGAACGTAAGCGTAAGATTATCGCCTCCCGACTCAATCAGCACCACGTCGCCATCGGGGAAACGCGCCTCCATCTCCTCTACAGCGGCAATATTCATCGAGGGGTCCTCCCTGACGGCCGTATGTGGGCAGGCGCCCGTCTCCACGCCTATGATGCGCTCCTCGACCAAGATACCCTTCAGCATACGGCGCACGTGCTCGGCGTCCTCGGTGGTAACCACGTCGTTTGTGATAATCAGCACCTTATAACCCAAATCCAACAGCCGAGGCGTTATGGCCTCGATTATGGCGGTCTTGCCCGAACCTACGGGACCACCAATTCCTATTCTGCAACTATTTTCCATCGTATTTAATTCATAAACAATCGTTTTGTACCCTTCTCGTGTATGGCCGCGAGAATGTCTATCTGCGGATAAAAGGAGTGCATCTGACAGATATCAAGCCCAGCCACCTCGTTGTACCACACATCTATTTCGTCGGCCAATGTATAGATTATCCTCTGCGTTTGGCGGTGCGTTATGCGCATCGTGCGCAGTGCTGCGTTGAGCACCATCGAGGCCGCGCCGTAGCATACGGCCGAGAATAGTTCCCGCTCGCCTATCTCGCAGATGGCAAATGTCACGCCCTGCACCACGGCATATGTCCCTGCGGTGCGTGCCGAGGTAATATCTCCGTAGAAACGTCTAAGTAGGTCGTTGTCGGTAATCTCGGCAAAGAGCTCCGCCAATTTGCGCCCCATACGCTGACTCATAAGGCGTTGCTCGGTGTTTGCCTTGCGGGCGTTGAGGGCCTTGTCGCAGCGTATTATGGAATGGTAATCTCCGTTTTCTGCAGCCCGAAAGGCGTTTAACGCAGCTATGCCATCGGTGGTGGTTGCTTGTCGTACTATCTCTCGGGTGAACTCGGCAAGCGTAGATTCGTCGCACACCACACCCATTTCGATGGCGCTCTCCAATGTATTCGAGAACGAGAAACCTCCTACGGGCAGAGCCGAGTCGGCAAACTGCATAAGATGCATCAACCTCGCAAGTGTATCGTTACTCATAGTGGTGATGTTCGGTAGAGGCCGCCCCACCCAAGAGTTGTCGCACCTCGTGCGGCGAGAGGTAGGGTATAATCTGCTCGGCGGGCTGGAACGAGAAGGCTATGTGTTCGATGTTATGCGTATGCATCACGCTGCTCATAACCTTGCGGTCAACGGTCAGCGGAACATATATCTTCGTACCTCGCACCACAGCGGGCCAATGCTGATTGCCTATGGCGTGGCCCAACTCTACGGCAGTGTGAATGATGGTTTCGGAATCCATACGAGCCAATGCGCCGAGGTCGATAACCATCACGTCGCTCAACTTCAGACGCAGGACGACCAATAGCCGCGCCTGCTCGTCGTAGTGCAGTATATCGCCATCGCGTAGTTGCGTGTGGCGCTTCAGCGCAACGGCATACTCACGCCCTCCGCGTCCGCGTACCACGAAACGACTCTTCTGCGCAGTCCACTGGTCGAGGTCGATGTAATCAACATCGACCTCGTCGCAGAGTGTACTCCATTTTGGGTCGGCTATGTTGCCGACGATATGGTTGTATATCTTCATAGCAAACTTTTTAGCTGAACCAGTAGAGTTGTCCGAGCGAGAAGCTCTTCGCGGGCTTGACATCTATGCGCTGACCGTTGATGGTAACGTCAAAAGTCTCGGGATTAACCTCAATTTGCGGATTTGCACCGTTGAGTACCATATCGTACTTTGTAAGCTGGCGAGTGCGGCGCACGGGACATACCTGACGCTTGAGGTGCAGACGTCGCTTTATGTCATTTTGGTGTGCCGCCTGCGAAACGAACGAGATGCAAGTCTCACGCAACGTGCGACCAAAAGCACCGAACATAGGCCGATAGAGGCAGGGCTGGGGCGTGGGGAGCGATGCGTTGGGGTCACCCATATTTGACCAGCTTATAACGCCACCCTTGATTACCATCTTCGGCTTGGCAGCAAAGAACTGCGGCTCCCACAACACGAGATCGGCAATCTTGCCCTTCTCGATAGAGCCTATGTAGTCGGACATACCGAAGGTTATGGCAGGATTGATTGTAATCTTTGCCATATAGCGCAGCACGCGGAAGTTGTCGTTCTGGTCCGAGTCCTCCTTCAAGCGACCGCAGGCATTTTTCATATATGAAGCCATCTGGAATGTACGCAGGAACGACTCACCCACGCGGCCCATAGCCTGCGAGTCGGATGTAACCATCGAGATGACACCCAAGTCATGCAGGATATTCTCCGCAGCCTGTGTCTCGGGGCGCACGCGGCTCTCAGCGAAGGCTACATCGGAGGGAATCTGCGGGTTGAGGTTGTGGCACACCATAATCATATCGAACAACTCGGCCTGCGAATTAACACCGAAGGGGAGCGTCGGATTTGTCGATGAGGGCAACACAAATGGCATAGAGGCCACCTTCAGCAGGTCGGGAGCGTGACCACCGCCAGCACCCTCGCTGTGATAGGTGTGTATGGTGCGGCCATCGATGGCAGCTATGGTATCCTCCACATATCCGCTCTCGTTGAGCGTGTCGGTATGGATAGCAACCTGCACGTCGTATCGGTCGGCAACGCCAAGGGTGTTGCGTATGGCTGCAGGTGTTGAACCCCAATCCTCGTGAATCTTCAAGCCGCACGCGCCCGCTACAATCTGCTCCTCGACAGACTCCTCGCCCGAGCAGTTACCCTTGCCCAAGAAGCCGATGTTTACGGGAATCTCCTCCGACGATTTTAACATCTGCTCGATGTTCCAGCGGCCCGAGGTGATTGTCGTGCCGTTTGAGCCGTCGCTCGGGCCGATACCGCCACCGACAAGTGTCGTGATACCGTTGCTGAGCGAGGCGTATGCCTGCTGGGGTGATATGAAGTGTACGTGGCCATCGATAGCTCCCGCTGTGAGGATAAGGTGTTCGCCCGAGATGGCGTCTGTTGCTGCGCCCGTAACAAGGTTGGGATCTACGCCGCACATAATATTGGGATTGCCCGACTTGCCTATGCCAGCAATCTTACCATCCTTGATACCCACATCGGCCTTCACGATGCCGACCATAGGGTCGATGATGGTTACGTTGGTGATGACCATATCGAGTGCGCCATCTTCCGAGGTGATTGTATTGGCCAGAGCCATACCGTCGCGCAGTGTCTTACCGCCGCCATATACCACCTCGTCGCCATAGCCGCAACGTAGGTCACGCTCTATCTCTACATATAGGTTTGTGTCGCCCAGACGAATCTTATCGCCTACGGTAGGGCCGAAAAGGTTGTTGTATTCTTGTCTTGAAATTGTCGCCATCTCTCTTACTCTTTATCGCTTGGTTTTTTACTCTGTTTGTTCTCTTGGTCGATTTTAGCCTCAGCCTCCACCGTCTGCTCGGGTGAGCACTTGAAGCCTCGATGCTTCATCTTACAAATGGCGCGATTTCGCGTGGGGTAATATGTAGGTGCGTCCTCGCATCCGGTGTAACCGTTTACGAGCCCGTTGAAACCTATGATGCGTCGCTTGCCACCGTAGGTAACCACCTCTACCTCTTTGCTGTCGCCCGGCTCGAAACGTATAGCCGTCGTGGCGGGGATATTCAGGTGGCAACCAAAGGCTAACGTGCGGTCAAACTCAAGGTAGCGGTTCACCTCGAAGAAGTGGAAGTGCGAGCCAACCTGAATGGGGCGGTCGCCCGTGTTGCGCACGGTGAACTTTGCTGTCTTGCGCTTGCAGTTGTAATCGATATCCTTCTGGCAGAGTATTGTGCCGCCCACGATAACGCTCTTGTCGGGCGCGAATCCTTTCTGACCGGGGTAGAGCTGTTGCGCTACCGCAGGGGTGGGGGTAACAGGGGTGTTTGTGTTTTTGTCCATATATAACTATAATTATTTAATCGGATGGTGAATACTTATCAGGCGCGAGCCATCGGTGAATACCGCCTCTACTTGCAGCAGCGTAATCATATCGGCCACGCCATCCATAACGTCGCTTCGGCGCAGTACGGATGCCGCCTGCGTCATAACCTCCTCAACGGTCTTTCCCTCGCGTGCACCCTCAAGTGCGGCAGATGTGATGTAGGCAACAGCTTCGGGGTGGTTGAGCTTCAAGCCCTTCTTGAGTCGCCGCTCGGCAATCAGGCCGAGGGTAAGCAATGTCAGCTTATCAATTTCTCTTGGTGTTAAATGCATAATTGTATGGTTTTAGAATTTCCTTTCGTAGAGGCAAATTGTATGCCATATCCGCTTTGGAGAATCTTTTATGCGTAATTGTTTGCCGTTTGCAAATACGGTATTAAATTTGAAGTGTCATACGTCATAAAATGTTTTGATTATGTTGAAAGCTATGTTATTGGCAGGCGTAGGTGGCTTTGTCGGCACCTGCCTGCGTTATTTGACTGGAAAATTGTGCCATCTGTTTGTCGTTGGAAGCTTCCCGCTGGGCACGTTTGTAGTAAATATTATAGGTAGTTTTATTATCGGAATGCTCTTTGGCGTGGCCGAGCGAACAAATACTATCACGCCCGCTATCAGCGCGTTACTTATCACGGGCTTCTGCGGAGGATTTACCACTTACTCCTCTTTTGCCGACGATATCTACCTTTTGTTGCAGAATCGCCACTGGATAACGATGATTTTCTACGTCGGACTAACTCTTATTCTGGGTGTTGCGCTCGTATGGGCAGGCAGAACAGTGGTAAAAGGGTGATTTTGGAGTAAAATTATGATTTGCTTTATATTGCTGATTCTGATGATGTTGGCAGGTTTTAGTCTGCGAAGAAAATAAAAAAAAGCATTTTTTTTATAAAAAGTTTTGTAAGTAAAGAAAAATGCTATATCTTTGCACTCGCAATTCGGTAGAAATGTCGGCTGCAGAGTTCAAAAGATAATGCGGAAATAGCTCAGTTGGTAGAGCACAACCTTGCCAAGGTTGGGGTCGCGAGTTCGAGTCTCGTTTTCCGCTCAAAGTGCTGAAAAGCACTCCACAAAAATATTTGCGGAAATAGCTCAGTTGGTAGAGCACAACCTTGCCAAGGTTGGGGTCGCGAGTTCGAGTCTCGTTTTCCGCTCACGAAACAAAGGAGACAGCTAATAGCTGTCTTTTTTTGTTTTGTGCTGTCGGCAACGATGGTTTGACCGAGCGCCCCCCAAACACCCCTATCAGGGGTTGGGGGTGTAAATCCAGTTCGCGAGAAATGCCCACAACGTGGGCTCGAGTCTCGTTTTCCGCACAAGATAAAGAACCTGTCTAACAAGTTTTTGTTAGGCAGGTTCTTTCTTATTGATAGGTTTATAATAATTTTTTGACAAGTTTAAATGTCTTGTAAGGCATATATCGGAATGGCAGGTCGAGCCACGTGGGTGTGATAACCACAGCACGACGATGCGAGAATGCGTCGAAACTCAGGCGACCGTGATATGAGCCCATACCCGAATTACCCACGCCTCCGAAGGGCAAATTCTCGTTTGCAATATGCATAATCGTGTCGTTGATGCAGGCTCCGCCCGACGATGTGCGGCGAAGCATCTTCCACGCCTTCTCTTCCTTACCGAAGTAGTAGAACGCAAGCGGCTTCTCGCGCTCGGTAATAAAACGCACCACCTCCTCGCGCTTGTCGAATGCAATCATCGGCAGAACAGGGCCAAAAATCTCCTCCTGCATAACGGGTGAGGTTGGCTTCACATCAGAGAGCAACGTAGGCTCGATGTAACGCTCCTCGCGCACGGTATAACCTCCTGCAACAACCTTACCATCAGCAAGGTATGCCGCCACGCGGTCGAAGGCGCGCTCGTTTACAAGACGTACAAAATGTTTGCTCTGGCGCGCATCCTCACCGTGCAGACGCTTTACGGCCTTCTTGAACTCCTCAATAAACTGCTCCTGCTTCGAGTGGTGAATCAGAAGATAGTCGGGAGCTATGCAGGTCTGGCCCGCATTAAGAGTCTTACCCCACGCTATACGCTGCGCGGCAATCTCCACATCGGCACTCTTATCCACAATGCAGGGGCTCTTACCGCCCAACTCAAGCACTACGGGCGTGAGATTCTTCGCTGCGGCACTCATAACAAGTTTACCAAGCGAGGGGCTACCTGTAAAGAATATTATATCGTAACGCTGCTCCAATAGCGCAGTATTCACATCACGATTACCCTGCACCACGGCCACATATTTCTCGTCAAAAGTTTCGGCAATCATCTGCTCGATTGCCAGCGACACGTTAGGCACATATGGCGAGGGCTTCAACAGAGCCGTACAACCTGCCGAGATAGCACCCACCAGCGGGTTGAGTAGCAACTGCACAGGATAATTCCACGGCGAAATGATAAGCGACTGTCCCAACGGCTCGCTTATGATACGCGAACGCGAGGGCATCATCTTCAGTGGCGTAGAGCGACGCTCGGGCTTCATCCAACTCTTCAAGTGGCGTAAATGATTCTTCACCTCGCCCTCAACAATGCTCAACTCGGTAAGAACGGCTTCCTCCATCGACTTATGCAAATCCTTCCACAGCGCCTCACAGAGAGGCTCGGCCCACTTCTGCAAAGCCTTCTGCAGACGGCAAAGCTGCTTTTTGCGGAAATCGTAACTAAGCGTTGCTCCCGAACGGAAAAATTCGCGCTGCGCCTCAACGATGGCCACAATACGCTCTGTAGGTGTATTCTCTATCCTCATTATCTCTCTCTATTTATGTTTCAACTCCAATAATGTTATCTCGGGCATAGCGCCTATACGCGCCTTAAAGACAGTCTGACCAAGGCCACGATTGACATAAAGGCTCTGCTCATCCTCGCTATACAGACCACCCCACTCATCATAAATAAATGCCGAGGGCGACCAGCCGAACATCATAACCTGCATAGCGTGCGTATGGCCCGCAAGCGTAAGGTCAATATCGCTCTTGCCAACAACCTCCTTGCGCCAATGCGAAGGGTCGTGGCTCAACAGAATTTTATACGCCCCATCGGCACCCTGCATAGCCCGCGCCAAATCGCCGTACGTGCGGAAATGTCTGTCACCCGAGATGTTCTCCACGCCGATGATAGAGATGGTATCCGCGCCCCTCGCAATCGGCTCATTCTCATTTAGTAGCAAGCGCCAACCCATATCTCTCTGACGACGTTTCAACATCTCCACAGCCTCGGCCTGCTCCTGCTTCGATGGCCAACGATGATACTCGCTATAATCGTGGTTACCAAGCACCGAAAAGACTCCATCTTTGGCCCTCACGCCCTCCAAAATATCCTGCATACCGTCCAACTCCCAATGGCCAAGCGACACTAAATCGCCCGTAAATAGCACCACATCGGGATTCAGCGCATTTATCTTATCCACTGCGCGTTGCAACGCTCGCTCGCGGCCCGCGAAAGAGTTTAGATGCATATCGGATATATGCACCACGCGATAGCCATCAAACGACGCTGGGAGATTTCGACTCTGCACCTCAACGCGCTTCACGCAAAAACAGTTTCGCTCCACCACTGTGCCATACGTCCACGCCAACCAAGGCAGCAGCAAAAACCACAAACCCCTGACAAAAAAGCACTTAAACGACGTTCCGAAGAGCGCTGCCACGCCTGCCACAGCCAAATCCAGCAAAAGGATTAAGGCCGTAGCCATCAACAGCAAGATTATATTGAATGTAAATTCCATTTATTTCAAAATCGCATCGGCCAAAGCCTCCAAGGAGGCTCTATCGCTCTGCTTCATACGCGAGAGAATGGTAACCATAGGCTCCACAATCTCCACATCCTTCATCTGCTCCAGCATACCGCGCATCACACGGCCTGCGCAAGGTGCCCACGAGCCATTCTCGATAATACCCACGCGGCGTTTCTGGTACGTCTTAATCTGCAAGTGATGCAGGAAGTCGTGCATAACAGGGAATACGCCACCATCGTACGACGCAGCTGCCACAATCATCTTATCCATACGGAAAGCGTCCTCGATGGCCTCAGCCATATCGTCACGACTAAGGTCGGCAACAGCAACCTTCTTCGCGCCCTTCTCGCGCAAAATCTCGGCCATTACATTGGCTACGGCAGCCGTACCGCCGTGAATAGAGGCGTAGGCAACTAACACGCCCTCGGTCTCAACCTCATACTTGCTCCACGTGTCGTAGAGGCCGATATAGTAGCCGAGATTCTCCTTCAGGATAGGGCCGTGCAACGGGCAGATGCACTCAACCTCCAACGTAGCGAGCTTCTTCAAGAGAGCCTGCACGGGAGCGCCATACTTTCCACAGATATTGAAATAGTAACGGCGTGCCTCGCAAGCCCAATCCTCCTCGTGGCTCAGGGCGCCGAACTTACCAAAGCCGTCGGCCGAGAATACAACCTTATCCTTCTTATCGTATGTCACCATCACCTCGGGCCAATGCACCATAGGCGCCATAAAGAACTGCAAGGTGTGCTCTCCGAGCGAGAGTGTATCACCCTCCTTTACAGCGATTGTGTTCTGCGAGAAATCCTTACCCTCGAAGAACTGCGGCAACATCTGCAAAGCACGCGCCGAGGCCACAATCTTTATCGCAGGATACTCCTCCACAATCTCGGCGATGCAACCCGCGTGGTCGGGCTCCATATGCTGCACAACCAAATAGTCGGGTGTGCGGCCATCGAGTGCCGTGCGGAGGTTTGTGAGCCACTCGTCCATCTTACGATTGTCGGCCGTATCCATTATGGCAATCTTCTCGTCCTTAATAAGATATGAGTTGTAAGATATGCCATTGGGGATTATATACTGGCTCTCAAAGAGGTCCAAATCAGTATCATCAACACCTATGTAAACGATGTCGTTTGTTATCATTTTCTCCATAATATATTCGTTAGTTTATCTACGCAAATATACAAAAAACCTCTATTATTTTAAGTAATAAATCCAATACAGTGCCACATAGGGACGAAATGGCACATATAGGTATAAAAAAGTTGCCACCCGCGGGTGACAACTTTTTATTTTGTTTGGCAAATGCCTAATTATTTGTAAACAGTCCTGTTTGCTATTAAAAAGTCTATAACGCGAGAGATTTTGAGGCTGCTCGCCGTGGGAGAAAGCGGAGCATACAAGAAGTATGTGAGCATTTCTCGCACAAGGCAGACGCCAAAATATCCGTGTTAGAGGCTTTTTACAAAGACTCAAGCATACGCTTGAGAACAACCGTCGCCGAAATCTCACGATTAGCCGCCTCGGGAATAACCAGCGAACGGGGTGACTCGATGACATCGTCAGTAACAATCATATTACGACGCACGGGCAGGCAGTGCATAAAGTGCGCATTGTTGGTCACAGCCATCTGGCGCTCACTCACGGTCCAGCTCATATCCTTTGAGAGAATCTTACCATAATCCTCGGGATTTGTCACGCCCGGACAGCTCCAGTTCTTGGCATAGACGAAGTCGGCACCCTCAAAGGCCTTCATCTGGTCGTACTCCACCTTTGCATCGCCAACAAACTGCGGATCAAGCTCATAGCCCTCAGGGTGAGTAACCACGAAATCAACATCAGCTGCATTCATCCACTCGGCAAACGAGTTGGGCACAGCCTGCGGCAGAGCCTTCGGGTGGGGAGCCCACGTGAGGACCACCTTGGGACGCTTGCGCTCCTTATACTCCTCGATTGTGATGAGGTCGGCGAAAGATTGCAAGGGGTGAACCGTTGCGCTCTCCATAAAGAATACGGGCTTACCAGAGTACTGGATAAACTGCTCAAGAATCTTCTCGTTGTAGTCATCCTCGCGGCTCTCAAAAGTGGCAAACGAACGCACGCCGATAATATCGCAGTAGCTCGCCATCACGGGGATAGCCTCCAACAGGTGCTCGCTCTAGTCGCCATCCATCACAACGCCACGCTCGGTCTCGAGCTTCCACGCGCCCTGATTTACATCAAGCACAATGACGTTCATACCGAGATTCATCGCAGCCTTCTGTGTCGAGAGGCGTGTACGAAGACTATTGTTGAAGAATATCAACAACGCAGTCTTGTTCTTGCCAAGCTCCTGATACTTATAACGATCGGCCTTAATCTCCATCGCCTCCTGCAAGGCAAGGTTCAAATCGCCCAAATCCTTTACACTTCTAAAAACTTTCATAACTCATCACTTCAAAACTTGTAGCCCCACCGCGACTCGAACGCGAATTTAAGGTTTAGGAAACCTTCGTTCTATCCCTTGAACTATGGAGCCATAACCGCTATCGCTAAACAGCGATTACAAAGGTAAGAAAATTTTATTTATTTCCTCTTGCTCGCTCGAAATTCTTAGCCCTATTAACGATATAGACACCGCCGAACACCAACGCCATCGAAAGCATCTCGCGCCAGCCGAAGCGACCAACGCCAATAGCTACGGCAAGAACGGTGGCTACGATAGGCTGCACGTAGTTATACATTCCTACTATGGTAGGCGTAAGCACCTGCTGGCCGTAGGTAAAGCATACATACGAGAGGAACGTACCGCAGAAGACAATAAAGAGAATCTCTGCCCACGCCACAAGTGGAAGCGAGGCGTAGTCGATAGCCGAGATGTATGGCCACGTGATGATAGTCACGACGATAGCCGAGAAGAGAAACATCCACTTCATCAGCGTAAAGACGCTATAACGGTGTATCATTGAACTGAAAATCACCATATAAAGGCCAATGCAGGTCTGCGCCGTGAGACACATCAAGTCTCCCTTTAAGCCACCGCCACCGATACCTTTGCCGCTGCCTAACACCAACAGCAGAGCGCCCGCCAAGCCGATAACGAGTCCCACGACCTTGGGGAGTGTGATGCGCTCCTTGATAATCAGTGCCGAAAAAATCATTGCGATGATTGGCAACATCGTAGCCACTATGGTAGCGTTTACGGGCGAGGTATAGGAGATACCCACCGTGAATAGCACCTGATTAAATACAATGCTCAACATACTTGCCACGAAGAACTTTCCGATGATAGGCCACGTCACGGGCTCGCGTTCAGGCTTAACAAACAGCGACGCTACCCAAAAAGCCACAGCAGCACCCACCGAGCGGAAATCCGCCACAGCAACAGCCGACACGCCGTGCTCGGCCAAATCCTTGACCATAGGCGCATTACCGCCAAAGAATGCGGCCGCTACGAACAATAGCACGTGCCCCCAAATGGGATTTGAAAAATTTATCTTTTTTGTTGTCATATAATTCTCACAAAAACGGCACAAAGATACATATTCATTTCAAAATTGTCCAATCAAAGCATCCAATCTGCAAAAAAAGAGGGCCCCAAAAATTTGGAGCCCTCTTAATTATAGAGTTTTATATTCTATTACGACCTTACTCTGCCTGAGCCAAGCCCTCGACATCAGCCTTCAAACCTACGATCAAGTTGTCGTAGTCGCGAAGACCTGTACCACCGGGGATCAAGTGACCGCAGATGACATTCTCCTTCAAGTTTGCCAACGGGTCAATCTTACCCTGAATAGCTGCCTCGTTCAAGACCTTAGTAGTCTCCTGGAACGATGCTGCCGAGATAAAGCTTGATGTCTGCAATGCAGCACGTGTAATACCCTGAAGCACCTGATTAGAAGTTGCAGGAACGATATCGCGTACCTTAACAAGCTTCATATCACGACGCTTGAGTGATGAGTTCTCGTCACGCAACTTGCGGAGCGAGATAATCTGGCCGGGCTGAACATTCTGTGAGTCACCAGCATCCTCAACAACTACCTTGTCGTAAAGCTCGTCGTTTACATCCATAAACTCCCACTTGTCAACCACCTGATCCTCGAAGAAACGTGAATCACCCGGATCCTCAATCTTCACCTTGCTCATCATCTGGCGTACGATAACCTCGAAGTGCTTGTCGTTAATCTTTACACCCTGCATACGGTAAACCTCCTGTACCTCGTTCACGATGTACTCCTGAACCTTGGTAGGACCGAGGATACGCAAGATATCGCTCGGAGTGATAGCACCGTCTGACAAAGGCATACCTGCCTTAACGTAGTCGTTCTCCTGAACAACAATCTGGCGTGACAGGGGCACGAGATAACGCATAACGTCGCCCTGCTTAGAGGTGATGATAATCTCACGATTACCACGCTTGATCTTACCGAATGTTACCTCACCGTCAATCTCCGATACGATAGCGGGGTTAGACGGGTTACGAGCCTCGAAGAGCTCTGTAACACGGGGAAGACCTCCGGTGATATCGCCACCACCCTTACCTACGGCACGAGGGATCTTGATAAGGATGTCGCCAGCCTTAATCTTGGCGTTATCCTTAACGATGATGTGAGCCGTAACGGGCAAGTTGTAAGCCTTAACGTCCTCACCCTCCTTATTCACGATGTGGATAACGGGGCTCTTGGTACGGTCCTTAGACTCAACAACCACCTTCTCTGAAAGGCCTGTCTGCTCATCGCGCTCCTCGCGGTAAGTAACACCCTCGATGATGTTCTCGAATGCCACCTTACCATCGGTCTCGGCGATGATAACTGCGTTATAGGGATCCCACTCACAAATCAAATCGCCCTTCTTAACCATTGTACCCTCTGCGAGGTAAAGAGTTGACGCATAAGGCAATGCGTGAGTATAGAGTGTAATATCTGTCTTGGGATCAACGATGCGGAACTCCGACTGACGTGAAATCACGATATCGATAGCCTCACCTGCAGCGTTCTTACCCTTGATGGTACGCAACTCGTCGATCTCCAAACGTCCCTCGTACTTCGAGATAACGTTAGTCTCAACAGTTGAACCACCCGCAACACCACCGACGTGGAATGTACGAAGTGTAAGCTGTGTACCCGGCTCACCGATAGACTGTGCTGCGATAACACCTACAACCTCACCCTTCTGTACCATACGTGCAGTAGCGAGGTTACGGCCGTAACACTTAGCACATACACCGTGACGTGCCTCGCAAGTAAGAACTGAGCGAATCTCTACAGACTCGAGCGGTGACTTGTCGATAGCCTCGGCAATCTGCTCGGTAATCTCCTCACCAGCCTTACAGATAATCTCACCTGTAAGGGGGTGTATAACATCGTTCAAGGCTGTACGGCCAATGATACGATCGTAGAGAGTCTGTACAACATCATCGTTACGCTTGATAGCAGTAGCGTTCAAACCACGCAATGTACCGCAATCCTCCTCGTTGATGATAACATCCTGAGCAACATCGACCAAACGACGAGTCAAGTAACCCGCATCGGCAGTCTTCAAAGCGGTATCCGCCAAACCCTTACGCGCACCGTGAGTAGAGATAAAGTACTCAAGCACTGAAAGGCCCTCCTTAAAGTTAGAGAGGATCGGGTTCTCGATAACCTGCTGACCACCCTCAACACCAGACTTCTGGGGCTTAGCCATCAAACCACGCATACCAGAGAGCTGACGAATCTGCTCCTTAGAACCACGGGCTCCAGAGTCAAGCATCATATAAACGGGGTTGAAACCATCCTGATCCTTGATCAATGTATCGATTACCTGCTTTGTAAGCTTATTGTTGATGTTTGTCCAAACGTCGATAATCTGGTTGTAACGCTCGTTGTTGGTGATAAGACCCATATTATAGTCATCCATAATAGCGTCGGCCTTAGCATAACCCTCCTGTACCAACTCCTGCTTTGAGTCAGGAATCAACACAGCGTCGAGGTTAAACGACAAACCGCCCTCAAATGCCATACGGTAACCCATATTCTTGATATCATCCAAGAACTTAGCAACCTTATCAGCACCCGCCTTCTTCAAGACAACGGCGATGATATCACGCAACGACTTCTTGGTAAGGATTGTGTTGATATATCCAACCTCGGCAGGAACAACCTGATTGAAGAGGATACGACCGATAGTGGTCTCCTTCAACTCCTCAAACTCGTTACCATTCTCATCAACATCGCGTACCACACACTTAACGGTTGCGTGCAAAGCAGCGCGCTTCTCGTTGTATGCGATGATAGCCTCCTCCGGTCCGTAGAATACCAAACCCTCACCCTTTACGCCGGGACGGGGCTTAGTGATATAGTACAGACCCAAGACCATATCCTGCGAAGGTACGGTAATAGGCGCACCGTTAGCAGGGTTAAGGACGTTGTGTGAACCGAGCATCAAAATCTGCGCCTCCAGGATTGCGGCGTTGCCCAAGGGCAAGTGTACCGCCATCTGGTCACCGTCGAAGTCGGCGTTGAACGCCGTACAAGCCAACGGGTGGAGCTGCATTGCCTTACCCTCGATGAGCTTAGGCTGGAAGGCCTGAATACCCAATCGGTGAAGGGTCGGAGCACGGTTCATCAATACGGGGTGACCCTTGATAACGTTCTCCAAGATACCCCAGATGATGGGATCCTTGCGGTCGATTATCTTCTTTGCTGACTTTACTGTCTTAACAATTCCGCGCTCGATGAGCTTACGGATAACGAACGGCTTGTACAACTCGGCCGCCATATCCTTGGGAATACCCATCTCGTGCATCTTCAACTCGGGACCTACGACAATTACCGAACGAGCCGAGTAGTCAACACGCTTACCGAGCAAGTTCTGACGGAAACGTCCCTGCTTACCCTTCAATGAGTCTGACAAAGACTTCAACGCACGGTTGCTCTCGTTCTTAACGGCATTGCTCTTGCGTGAGTTGTCGAACAATGAATCGACAGCCTCCTGCAACATACGCTTCTCGTTACGAAGGATAACCTCGGGGGCCTTAATCTCGATAAGACGCTTAAGACGGTTATTACGGATAATAACACGGCGATACAAGTCATTCAAATCCGATGTTGCGAAACGGCCACCATCCAGCGGCACCAAGGGACGCAACTCGGGCGGAATAACGGGGATAACGTTAAGAACCATCCACTCAGGCTTGTTCTTACCGTTAGAGGCGCGGAACGACTCAATAACGTTCAACTGCTTGAGGGCCTCGCTCTTACGCTGCTGCGAAGTCTCAGTCGATGCCTTGTGACGCAATGCGTATGACATAGAGTCGAGATCCACCTTCTGCAACAACTCGTAGATAGCCTCACCACCCATCTTGGCAACAAACTTGTTAGGATCGTCATCCGCGAGAGCCTGATTGCCAGCGGGCAGAGCAGCCAATACGTCCAAATACTCCTTCTCTGAAAGGATATCCAACTTATTGATGTTCTGGCCATTGTTGATTGTAACTGTTTCGGCAGCACCTACGTTGAGTACAACGTAACGCTCGTAGTAAACAATCGACTCGAGCTTCTTTGTGGGGATACCCAACAGATAACCAATCTTCGAGGGGAGCGAACGGAAATACCAGATGTGAACTACGGGTACAACGAGCGAGATGTGTCCCATACGCTCACGACGTACCTTCTTCTCTGTTACCTCCACACCGCATCGGTCGCAGACGATACCCTTATAACGGATACGCTTATACTTACCGCAGTGGCACTCATAGTCCTTCACAGGACCGAAGATGCGCTCGCAGAAAAGACCGTCGCGCTCGGGCTTGTAGGTACGATAGTTGATTGTCTCGGGCTTCAACACCTCACCACTCGACTGCGCAAGAATCTCCTCGGGAGATGCCAAGCCGATCGAGATGTGGCTATAACCGTGTTGCTTATTATTATCTTTAATTGCCATATTACAAATCTCTTTATTTATTATACCTACTTATATTATTCGAGTTTAACAGACAATGCCAAACCACGCAACTCGTGAAGCAATACGTTCATTGCCTCGGGAACACCCGGACGGGGCAGATTATCACCCTTAACGATAGCCTCGTAAGCCTTAGCACGACCTACAACATCGTCAGACTTAATGGTAAGAATCTCCTGAAGGATGTTAGCGGCACCAAAGCCCTCCAACGCCCAAACCTCCATCTCTCCGAAACGCTGACCACCAAACTGAGCCTTACCACCCAATGGCTGCTGCGTGATGAGTGAGTAGGGACCGATTGAACGGGCGTGCATCTTATCGTCGATCATATGACCGAGCTTAAGCATATAGATGACACCCACGGTAGCGGGCTGGTCGAACATCTCGCCGGTACCACCATCGTAGAGGTAGCAACGACCACTGTGAGGTACGCCTGCCTGAGCTGTGTACTCGTTAATCTGCTCGAGTGATGCACCGTCGAAGATAGGTGTAGCGAACTTCAAGCCGAGCTCCTTACCTGCCCAACCCAATACGGTCTCGTAGATCTGACCGAGGTTCATTCGCGAAGGCACACCCAACGGGTTCAAGCAGATATCAACGATAGTACCATCTGCCAAGAAGGGCATATCCTCATCGCGAACAATCTTCGCAACAATACCCTTGTTACCGTGACGACCCGCCATCTTATCACCCACCTTAAGCTTACGCTTCTTGGCGATGTAGACCTTAGCCATCTGGATAACACCCGAAGTGGGAAGCTCATCACCGTTAGTGAAGTTGTACTTCTCGCGCTTGATGCGAGCGTCAGCCTTCTTCCACTCGATTGTATAATTATTTATAGTAGCCTCAATGAGAGCATCCAACTGCTCGTCGCCAGTCCACTTGCAAGAGCCGAGGTTCAAGTAACCTGCAACAACGCCACTCTTATCGTCAACATCGCGTGTTGCGATATCCTCCAACATCTTGATTGTGAACTTAGAACCCGGAGCGTAGAGCTCAACACCGAAGTAATCGGATACGTTTGCAACAACCTTACCCTCAACCAACTGCCAAAGCTTCGATACCAAAACCTTTGTAAGCTCTGCTACCTCCTTGGCAAACTTCTGGTCGATCTGCTCGAGCTGTGCACGCTCTGCGGCCTTACTCTTCTTACCCTCCTTCTGTGCGTGGCTGTAGAGCTTAGTGTCGATAACCACACCGTGCAATGAAGGCTGAGCCTTGAGTGAAGCATCCTTAACGTCACCAGCCTTATCACCGAAGATAGCACGCAAAAGCTTCTCCTCGGGTGAAGGATCGCTCTCACCCTTAGGTGTAATCTTACCAATCAAGATGTCACCGGGGTGAACCTGCGCACCGATACGGATGATACCGTTGGCATCCAAGTCCTTAGTTGCGTCCTCGCTAACGTTAGGAATATCAGATGTAAGCTCCTCGACACCACGCTTGGTATCACGAACCTCCATAATATACTCGTCAACGTGTACAGATGTGAAGATATCCTCACGCTGGATACGCTCCGAGATAACGATAGCATCCTCGAAGTTGTAACCCTTCCAGGGCATAAATGCCACCTTAAGGTTACGGCCCAAAGCCAACTCGCCCTTCTCGGTTGAGTAGCCCTCGGTAAGAATCTGGCCCTTAGTTACGTGGTCGCCAGTCAAAACGGTAGGCTTCAACGTAACGGTTGTATTCTGGTTAGTACGGCGGAAGCGGGGCAACTCATAAGTTGTAATCTCCGGCTGGAACGAGCAGATAATCTCCTCGCGTGTACGCTCGTACTTAATCTGAATCTTTGTAGCATCAGCAAACACAACCTCACCGTCGCCCTCGGCAACGACCTGGATGCGGCTGTCGGTGATCATATCCTTCTCGATACCAGTACCTACGATAGGTGACTCGCTGGTAATCAGGGGCACTGCCTGACGCATCATATTTGATCCCATCAACGCACGGTTAGCATCGTCGTGCTCAAGGAAGGGAATCAAGCTCGCTGCGATAGAGGCAATCTGGTTGGGAGCAACGTCCATCAACGTAACCTCATTAGCAGTGATTACGGGGAAGTCAGCACCCTCACGCGCCTTGATACGGTCGGGATTGAGGAAGTTACCCTCATCGTCGATAGGTTCGTTAGACTGCGCTACGATGTGACCATCCTCTGACTCAGCCGAGTAGTAAGCGATATGAGAGTTATCCATATCCACCTTACCATTCTCCACCTTACGGTAGGGAGTCTCGATGAAGCCCATATCTGAGATCTTTGCATATACGCAGAGTGACGAGATAAGACCGATGTTCGGACCCTCAGGTGACTCGATAGGACAAAGACGACCATAGTGCGTATAGTGAACGTCACGAACCTCGAAACCTGCGCGGTCACGTGACAGACCACCGGGACCCAAAGCCGACAAACGGCGCTTGTGGGTGATCTCAGCAAGGGGGTTGATCTGGTCCATAAACTGCGAGAGCTGGCTGGTTCCGAAGAACGAGTTTACAACGCTCGACAAAGTCTTGGCATTGATCAAGTCAACGGGTGTAAACACCTCATTGTCACGAACGTTCATACGCTCGCGGATAGTGCGGGCCATACGTACAAAGCCCACAGAGAACTGATTAGCCAACTGCTCGCCCACGGTACGAACACGACGGTTCGAGAGATGGTCGATATCATCAACCTCTGCCTTAGAGTTGATAAGCTGAATCAGATACTTAATAATCTCGATGATATCCTCGCGAGTAAGTGTACGTGTAGCCGGATCGATATCCAAGCTGAGCTTGGTATTGATACGGTAGCGACCTACCTGACCCAAATCGTAACGCTTATCTGAGAAGAAGAGCTTTTCGATTACGTCGCGAGCTGTTGCCTCATCAGGTGGCTCCGAAGCGCGCAACTGTCTATAGATATATACGACAGCCTCTTTCTCCGAGTTACAAGGATCCTTCTGCAAGGTGTTATAGATAATAGAGAAGTCGATACCAGAGGCATTCTCCTTGTGAAGAAGAATTGTCTTGGCACCACTCTCAATAATAGCGTCAATATGATCCTCGGTGAGCTCTACCTCGCGGTCAACGATAACGTTGTTACGCTCGATAGATACTACCTCACCCGTATCCTCATCCACGAAGTCCTCAACCCAGCTTGAGAGAACGCGTGCAGCCAACTTGCGGCCTACAGCCTTCTTGAGGTTAGTCTTTGAAACCTTAACCTCGTCTGCCAAATCGAAGATCTCGAGAATCTGCTGGTCGGTCTC
>JAZRLD010000107.1:0-85556 GCA_045646685.1 Alistipes sp.
TGTAAGAAAAATTCATCGAGGTGGGCGGCAGCCAAGGCGTTGCTCGTACTGCCCGTGGTGGCTATTTCGCTCAGCGCATTTGCCACTACCGTTTATGTACCCCGTGAAGTACAAGACAAAGTTACAGAAAATTCTGTAAATGAACAAATTTCTCAGACTGAGAGTAATGCTTCCGCAATGCAGGAATCTCAGCAGGATGACAGACCCTTTATCAAAGTCGAGAAGATGCCGACTTTTGACGGCGGAAAGAGTTTGGTAGGATTCCAAAATTGGATTCAGAATAATGTCAAATACCCCGAGGAGGCTCTTAAGAAGGGTATTGGTGGCCGTGTAATCTTCCAATTTGTTGTTGAGCGAGATGGTACTCCTTCATCATTCAATGTATTGCAGTCGCCCGATAAATCGCTCGCAGACGAGGTTGAGCGTGTATTCAAAACTTCACCCAAGTGGGAGGCTGGCGAGCAAAATGGCGAGAAGGTGAGAGTAATTTACACCGTTCCCGTAGTGTTTACAACACCAAGTGTAGAAACGCAGGAGTTTGAGCAGCAGAAGCAGAACTTTGAGACGCAAAAGCAGAATTTTGAGCAGCAGAAAGACCTTGCCTATATCAAGGTTGAGAAGATGCCTACATTCCAAGGTGGCGATTTGAATGCGTTCCGTAATTGGATGCAGGGCCAGATTCAGTACCCCAAAGAGGCTATGGCGAAGAATATCTCGGGTCGTGTGATTTTCTCATTCGTGGTTGAGAAGGATGGCTCTACATCGGATTTTACAGTTTTGCAGGCTCCCGACAAGTTGCTTGCAGACGAGGTTGAGCGTATCTTCAAGACCTGCCCCAAGTGGGAGCCGGGCACACAGCGTGGCGAGAAAGTGCGTGTAAAATACACCGTTCCTATCGTCTTTGCTATTCAGGGAAACAACGCGGCAAATGAGGGATTAAAGGTTGTTGGTGTAAAATCACTGCCAAAAACCGCAGAATCTGAGGCTGCAATCGCAGAGTTTAAGAAAACGGCTGATATTGTAATCAAGTCAGAGAATGGCAAGGAGATATACTTTGTCAATGGTAAGGAGGTGAAGAAAGAGGATGTCGGAGCTTATGAGCCTGAAAAGGTTGTCGTAGATGGCGCACATTCCGATGGTGTTAAAACCGTTTATATTAAAGTGAAAAAGTAATTAGTAACCAACCTTAAGCATAATTGCGAGGCGGAAACCTAATCGTTTGGGGTTTCCGCCTCTTGTTTATTTCTCGGCCTGCGCGTAGATAGTTTGCAGACGGCGCGACATAAAGAATTGGAATACGCCGCGCAGAGCCATAAACGATGTAAATGCCAACCACAGCGCATTGTTGCCAATCGCGGGCTCCAACGAGTAGAACAGACCGAAATATGCAGCCGTAGCCAACAACATCGAGTTACGCATAATACGCGACTGCGTAGCACCAACCATAATTCCGTCCATCATAAATGGTAGAGATGCCGCCAGCGGGATGATGATAATCCAGCCGATATATTGCCCTGCGTAGTCGATAATCTGCGTAGCGTCGGCACCATCCTCCACGAACAATCCCAACAACTCGCGCCACCAGCCGATATATACACCCACATATACCACGCCTACGACCATACACCACACCATACACTTCTTGACGCACTCGCGCAAAGAGTTACCATCCCTCGCACCGATAAATCGGCCCGTCAGCGCCTCGGCAGCGTAGGCAAAGCCATCGTTCATATATGAGAAAAGGGTGAAGAGCTCCAGCAGAATGGTGTTTACGGCCAAAATTGTCGGGTCGTCCATACGCGACGAGGCAGCAGTAAAGAATGTGTAGGCGGCGCAGATGCAGAGCGTGCGGATGATGATGTCGCGGTTAATGACAAAAAACGCGCGCATAGCCTGCATATCCATCACCTCGCGCCACGAAATACGCACCAAGCGTTTGCCGTAGTGCCACCAAGTAATAGCGCCCGTAATTACCACACCCGTCCATTGCGCCACCACCGAGGCGTAGGCAATGCCCACAATACCCATTCCCAACGGAAAGGCAAACCAGAGACTGCAGGCAATGTGGATAATATTTACGAAGATGGCTACCACCATAGGGATAACGGCATTCTGCATACCCGTAAGCCAGCCATTCAGTCCGAATAGCAACACGCCCGCAGGTACGGCCCAGATGCGCGCAAAGAAGTAGTCGGCTACCATTTCGCCGCCGTTCATAATCTTCAGCGCCGCAAGACCAAGCGGACGCTGGAACAGCAACATTATAAATCCTACGGCTACCGATACTACAACGGCACGCGCCAGCATAAGCGTAGTGGTGTGGTTGTCGCCAGCACCAAAGGCCTGCGCCGTAATGCCGCTCGTACCCATACGGATGAATGAGCAGTTCCAGTAGATGAAATTGAAAATTGACACGCCGATAGCCAGCGCTCCGATGGTTGCGACCGAGTCGCCCAAGTGGCCCGCAATCATCGTGCTGACAATACCCATAATGGGTACGGTGATGTTCGATATTATGTTTGGTAGCGCAATGCGCAAAATTTCACGATTCATATTGGTCAGGGTATTAAATTTACTCCGTGTAACAAACGCAAAGATAGGAAATTTGTTGTTTTTTTCGGTTGTAAGTGTAACGGATAATGTTTTTTATACGGAAATGGAGCATAAGTTGCTCATATAACGAAAATTTCAATTAACTTTGCACCCGCAAATTTTAATAATACTATGAAGAATACAAAACAAGACTCGATGTCGGCCGTATCACGTTTCGGTCGTGACAAGCGTAACCGTGTGACAAATGCCGAGCATATCGAGCGTAGTCTCCGCCCTCGGCGTGATGCCGACAGCGAGGGGCGTTCGACCTTTGGTCGTAAGGATGCAGGCCATCGTGCCTCTTATAACCCCAATTTTTCGGCTGATAACCGCTTGAAGAGCGAGAATAGCCGTTCGTATGGCGAGCGCGATGAGCGTCGTGGATATGGTGAGCGTTCGGAGCGTCAGCCACGTGGTGAGAAGCCCCGTTTTGGTGGTAGCCGCTTTGAGAATGCAGGTCGCTCGGGTGCCCGTCAGGAGGGCTTCGGCGGTAAGAAGTTCGGAGCGAAGAAGTTTGGCGAGGCGTCGGAGAATCAGCGCGAGGAGCGCAGCTTTGGCGGTCGTGATTTCAAGAGCCGCGATTTTAAGGGCCATTCAGAGCAGGGCCGTTCAGGTTTCAAGGGTGGTCGTAAGCCTTTCCGCGTAGGTGATGGCGAGCGTAGCTATCCCAAGTATGCTGCAAAGCAGATGGGAGAGGTGCGTTTGAATCGTTTCTTGGCGCAGTCAGGTTTGTGCTCACGTCGTGAGGCTGATGGCTTTATTACAGCAGGTTTGGTAACTGTAAATGGCGAGATTGTAACCGAGTTGGGTACAAAAGTACGTTCAACAGATGAGGTTAAGTTCAACGACTCGAAGGTGCAGGGCGAGAAGAAGGTGTATCTCGTACTTAACAAGCCCAAGGGTTATGTAACATCGCTGGAGGACCCTCACGCCGATAAGACTGTTATGGAGTTGGTTAAGGGTGCTTGCTCGGAGCGTATCTACCCCGTAGGTCGTTTGGATAAGAACTCTCTCGGTCTGTTGCTTTTTACTAACGATGGCGATATTACACGTCAGCTTACTCACCCCTCATTGGAGAAGAAGAAGATTTATCAGGTGTCGCTTGACAAGCCTCTTACTCGTGCCGATATGGAGCTTATCACCGAGGGTATCACGCTCGAGGATGGCGAGATTTATGCCGATGAGATTGCATACGTAGGCGATAGCAAGAAGGAGGTAGGTATCGAGATTCACTCGGGCCGCAACCGTATCGTGCGTCGTATTTTCGAGCACTTGGGTTACACCGTGCAGAAGCTCGACCGCGTATATTACGCTGGTATCACCAAGAAGAATCTTAAGCGTGGTCAGTGGCGTTTCCTTACACGTGAGGAGGTTGATCGTCTTAAGAGCGGAAGATATGAGTAAAAAAAAGAGGCTTTATCGAAGCCTCTTTTTTTTGTTTTAATGCGTAGCCTTATACCACGACGTTTGCTCGTATGCCGAGCGATATAACGGTGATGGGGCAGAGGTGCTCATTCCGGTAAATACGTCTATCTTATACCTGCCCGAAGTGCCGTACATAGACAAGAATGTATCGAGGGTATATTTGCTCAACACCGTACGGTTGAGTTGCTCGTTGAAGGCACTCTTTGCCGCCTCGTCTGCACACATCTTATCCACATAATCACCCAAATCGAAAAAGACGTGTGGCGACAGGCCCTCGTAACTCTGTATATTCGATAGTTTATACTCCTTCTTTTCTGCGTTATTTACGCGCTTTACAGCCTGCGCCAAACCATCCAACTGCGCGCAATCGAACAGAGCGACTGTTCCAGAATAGCCCGGGTTTGCAGCATAATCCTCATTAAACTTACGGCACACGGCCTCGAGGTCGTATGATATTCCGTTGCCTTTGAGTAGCTCGGGCATAATGTTAGCATAGGGGAATCCTGCACCCATAATCTCGCAAGGTGAGCCAACGATGTATTTCGCGTTGTTGCGCAAGTCATATATCGACTCCACATTCGCCATAAAGCAAGCATCGAAGAGGATATACTCCATCTTCACACCTGTCGATGCGATGGCCTGCGCAAGGTCTGTTACGTCGAAGCGATTTTGAGGCGTAGAGTCTTCGCCGAGGTAGCGCGTTACGACATCGCCCTTAGGCTCCCACAGCTCCTCGTGAGTAAGCACATCAGCCTTCTTCATACCGAGGTGAGCAGCACTACTCTCTGGTTCTGCGCCGAAGGGTATCCACCCCCTACCGTGTGAGCCGATAATAAGAGAGTGTGATTTCGATGGTGTGCGACCAACGATATCCGAGAGGATATATCCCATATCGGTTGCATTCATCTGCGTGGGCAGGGTATATGTTGCCAAAACCTTCTCTTGGCAAAGTCCGTCTTGGAAATAATACTCCTTGAGCTCCGCTTCGCTCTTCGTATTTTGGTAGAAGATAACAACGCGGCTCTTACCTTGAATATTTTGGTTTAGGGCCGACTTGATAGCTTCGCGGTTTGTTCTAAAATAGCCTCCAAGGTGAGTTCCCGCCATATAGAATATAATGGTTTGTG
Organism: Alistipes sp.; assembly: GCA_045646685.1. Classification (GTDB taxonomy): domain Bacteria; phylum Bacteroidota; class Bacteroidia; order Bacteroidales; family Rikenellaceae; genus Alistipes. Next base: position 5,145 of record JAZRLD010000107.1, read on the forward strand.
GCGGAGTGTTATCCTCGCGGGACTTTGGTTCGCAACCTACAAACGTCATACATATGACGATAAGTAGCGCGAGTTTTTTTATCAGTTGTTTCATAGCTCCTATTTATACTCTTTTACTCCGAGGTTGTTAAACTGCCAAGTGCGCTTCTTCTTGAAGGTTACATCATCGGGCTTATTACGGTAGATGCGGCTGTAATCAAAGTAGAATCCCTTAATCTTACCGTCGGGTGCCTTGTGAGGCTCCACCAGCGGAATATACTCCACGTTGCGGCTGATAATCTCGGCACGCTTGCCATCCAAGCCCATTGCTGCTACTACGTCCACTGCGTGCGAGAACATAATGATATGCATAGGGTACTTCTCCGAACGGCCATCGCCCGAACTCATTATGGTGCTGAGTACACCTTGCAAGTGACGATGATATGCCTCCTCTTTAACCTTGTCGCCCTTTGCTCCGTATGCAAATACCAGCATATTCAACGTCGTAGGGTTGAACGGATCAACGAGCATAGACTCGTTACAGATAGAGATGATGTACTCCAGCTGCTTCTGGTCTGGGTTGTCGGGATTCAGTCCTATCATCGAGGCGTACAAATCAGTTACAGCGGTGTTTGTAGCTGTGGGCTTGTAGTTCTCGTGGTAGGCATAACCGTAGTAGAGGTAGTGGTAATCCTCGCTTGTTAGTTGCTCCAGATTGTTGTAACGCATCTGCAGGTTGGCGTAGTAGTAGGGTGATGCACCATCCATAATCTTGCGGAGTATATCCTCCTCATCGGGGATTTGCGCCCACGCGAATGTTGGCAACAGCAGCATTAAGGCAATAATAAATCGTTTCATATATGTTTTTTATTTATAAAACGACGGATTAACACAATTCGTATTCGCGAATCAATCTTTCCAACTTCTTCATCAACAAATCTGTCGCAGGTACCAATGGCAAGCGCAATACGTTGTCGATGTGGCCCATAATGTTGAGTGCTGCCTTAACACCTGTGGGGTTGCCCTGCTCGAAAAGTGCGCAAACCGCCTCGTGCAGCGGAGCATAAGCCTCCTCCGCTCGGTCAAACAAGCCCTGACTTGCAAGATATACAACGTGTGAGAATCGCTTGGGGAAGGCATCTACGGCAACCGAAATGACGCCGTCGCCACCCTTACGCATAACATCTACTGTCATACCGTCGTCACCCGACAATACGAGGAATCCCTTGGGGCGGTTTTTGATAATCTGGTCAATCTGGTCAATCTTGCCTGACGCCTCCTTTACGGCGATGATGTTCTCAACATCTGTGGCCAAACGGCAAGTTGTCTCGGCATTCATATTTACGCCTGTACGTCCCGGTACGTTGTAGAGAATGATGGGACGGGGAGAAGCCTCGGCTACAGCCTTGAAGTGGCGGTAGAGGCCCTCCTGTGAAGGCTTGTTGTAGTAGGGTGTAACGCTGAGCAACGCCTCCACGCCCTCGAGGTCCATAGCCTGAATCTGGCTGATGACCTTGCGTGTGTCGTTACCACCTGCGCCTACAACCAAAGGTACGCGACCAGCAATGCGCTCGCGTGTGAAGCGGATAATCTCGTTCTTCTCCTCGGGGGTAAGCGTGGGTGTCTCGGCAGTGGTGCCGAGAGCAACGATGTAGTCTGTACCACCGTCGATTACATAATCAATCATATGTCCCAAGGCCTCCCAATCTATTGAGAAGTCGCTCTTGAAGGGTGTTATCATAGCGGCTCCTACACCGCTGAGTATGTGTCGTTTCATAATATTTTATATCGTTAACCTAATTGTTAGTCTTTTCAGTAAATTATAATAATGAGAATAAATCATTATTATCGTTTTTTATTATCGGAACTTTATTTGTACTAATGTATTCAAATAGCTTATCTTCGCTAATTATATGTTGTATATTGCTTTGTCTTGCTCTTTGTACTTTCCTAGAATTTTCATACCCATTGCTATATATTACTATATCCGGTAAGTTCTTTTTGCGGACATCTTGTAAAATCTTACCTCCTAATTTATGAATTAGTCTATTAGTTAGGAATTTTCCATATTTAAACGTTTTTCCTGTTAGACAAAATTTAAAATCTTCAAAGAGATTGTAACAACACGAAGAATTAATGTCTGGTATATTTACATATGTACAATCAGTTGGCTGAATCTCATAAATACGTTTATCATAATAGTCTTTGAATGATTCTCCTTGATTATTTACTATATCATTAAATGGTATGCCTATCTCCTTATAACATTCTATAAAAACCTTTGCACAAGAAATGGTGTCATCCATTGCTTCGTGGTGGTTACTCTGTGAAATGCCATATTCAGAACACAATGTCGATAATGAAGAGCGTCCTAAGAATCCTGCGGATTCTGCAAATCTACACGAACATAAAAATATAAAGTTTGGAATGTTGTTAATGTTATATTTGCACAACATTTTAACCAAACAATCCATATCTGCTGATTTGGCGTTATGGCATATTATAACATTGTTTTCAATGTGCGAAACAATATCATCCCATACTTCTGCAAACGTAGGTGCATCATATATGTCGTACTCGGATATTTTGCATTTATCAGAGTCCAAAAGCTTAGTGTCGTTTGTTTGTGGGAGAATTAACCATTTCCGCGAATAAATTATATTACCTTTTGTAACTTTCGTTATGCCAATTTCGCATACATCTTTATTATTATTCACCCATTCGCAATCTAATGCGATAAAATTTAAGTCTGTCATATTTGGCAGTGTTTAAAACAGGGTTCCTTGAATAGCTTGATTGTTGTCGATCTTTTTAACAACTTCCTTTGGCGTATTTTCTAAAACTGAAGATGCCGATGGTTGGGTTGCTAATGTATCGTTATTTCCAATCATTGCAATAAATTCATCCTCCGAGATTATATTTATTCCAAGCTTATTTGCTTTCTGCAATTTAGCTGGGCCAATCTTGTCGCCCGCCAGCAGATATGATGTGGTGGCCGAAACGGCAGCAAGGTTTTTTCCTCCGTGGGCCTCAATAAGTGTCTTCAATTCATCGCGCGAATGGTTGGTAAACGAGCCTGAGATGACAAAAGTGAGTCCTGCTAAGACGTCGGAAGTCTTTGCTTTTTCCTCAGCTTCGAACTGAAGACCAGCTATTCGAAGGTTTTCAATTATGGCAATGTTATTTTTGTCTACAAAATAGTCTATGATAGCATCGGCAATTTTGCTGCCTACTTCTTCTGCTTCAGTTAATTGTTCCCGTGTGGCTTGCCTTATAGCGTCTAGTGAACGGAAGTGCTCAGCTAAATATTTGGCTGTAGCTTCTCCAACAAAGCGTATTCCTAATGCAAAAAGTACTCGGTGAAAAGGCGCGTTTTTTGAATCTTCAATATTGTCAATAATTTTCTTTGCAGTTTTATCTCCAATTGCCTTTTCAAAATCAACTAACATTAGTTGCTCAATGGTTGTGCTATATATGTCAACGCCATCTAATAGCAGTTTTTTTACAACCTGATGTTCCGTTTTTTTTCTGGCTTGTATATTTTCGTATAATTTATTAGCTTCTTTTTCGGTTAACGTTGTAACAATTTTTAGGTCAGCAATAGATGAAATATCTAAGTTATATAAGTCTGCTATGTTGTTTATATAATTATGCTCAAATAAATATTTAATAATCTTATCTCCAAGAGATTGGATATTCATTGCTTTCCTGCCTACAAAATGCTCGATTCGTCCCAAAATCTGTGGACGGCAGCCGCTTTGGTTGGGGCAGTAGTGCTTCGCCTCACCCTCATAGCGCACCAGCTCAGTGCCACACTCGGGACAAGTGGTAATGTACTCTAATGGGCGACTGTAGGCGGGGCGCTGGCTCAACTCCACGCCCGTAACCTTTGGGATAATCTCTCCACCCTTCTCTACATACACCATATCGCCTACACGCAAATCCAACGCCTCAATCTGGTCGGCATTGTGCAACGTAGCACGCTTTACCGTGGTGCCCGCAAGATGTACTGGCGCAAGATTCGCAACGGGTGTAATAGCTCCCGTGCGGCCCACTTGGAAAGTTACGCTCTGCAACTCGGTCAGGGCCTGCTCGGCCTTGAACTTATACGCCACGGCCCACTTCGGAGCCTTTGATGTGCGGCCCAAAGCGCGGCGCAATGCGTAGTGGTTAACCTTGATTACCACGCCGTCGATAGGCTCTGTGATGTTGTGACGCTCCTCGTCCCAATGATTTATATATTTGTCAATATTCTCTACCTTTTCGCACGTGAGCGCTGCCGACGACACGGGGAATCCCCATTGGCGGAGATTATCCATACTCTGCGAATGCGACTCGAAGGGCAGGTTGCGGCCCTCCAACTGATATGCTATGAATTGCAGGTCACGTTTGGCTACGATTTTTGACTGTTGCAGTTTGAGTGTTCCTGCCGCAGCATTACGCGGATTGGCAAAGAGCTGCTCGCCCGACTCCTCGCGCTCTTTGTTGAGGCGGTCGAAGGTGGTTGAGCTCATAAATATCTCGCCTCGCACCTCAAATGATGGCAGTCCGCTTGGCGTCAGCAACTGCAACGGTACCGAGCCGATGGTGCGCACATTCTCCGTTACATCATCTCCGCGAGTTCCATCTCCGCGAGTCACGGCACGAACGAGACGGTCGTTTTCGTATGTGAGCGAGATAGCCGTACCGTCGTACTTGAGCTCGCAGTCAAACTCTATCTCGTCGCCGACCTCCTTTTTCAATTTATCTATCCACTCGTGCAGTTCCTCTAACGAGTAAGTGTTCGAGAGCGAGAGCATAGGGTAGGCGTGCTGAACACTTTGAAAAGCGTTCGTGAGGTCACTACCCACGCGGCGCGTAGGTGAATTGGGATCGTCCAACTCGGGGTGAAGTGCCTCTAAATCTTGAAGTTCGCGCATTAAAGTATCGAACTCATAGTCGCTAACTATGGGTTTTGCCTCGACGTAGTATTGATGGTTGAGGTAGTTAAGTTTTTCGCGTAACTCCTTGATTCTTATCTCTGCACTCATAATTTATGGGTATATTGAGTTGTAAAGGTACATATTTTGTTTGTAACAACGGCGAAAAATAAAAAAAATGCAAAAAAAATATCAAGATTTGGTCGAATATGTAAATTTTGCTTATACTTGCAGAAAATTTCGGTAATTATGGCACAAAATAACACGAAGAAACGACTTGTAACAAGTTTTAACAACCTCACAACTGAGCAGCAGGACGAGGTTAAGGCTCTCTATCCTCGCGGTTTTGCCGAGGTAATGACTCGTATTGACAAACCCAACGGAGACTTTTTCTATGTCATTCCTTACGAGACCGAGGAGATTTCCTATTTGGTGAAGATTGACGTGAAGATTGACGATGCTACCGATGACGGTATGGACGACGACTTCTACGGCGATGACGAGTTGAAGGGTGCTGATGAGATTCAGGACAATTCGATGGAGGACGAGGAGGATATGTAGTCGTTTTGGTAAATTGTTTATTGAGTTAGGAGAATCCGAGTTTTCGGGTTCTCTTTTTTTTGTATTTGTAGAAAAAAAAGTAATTATATGAAAATTGTTTATATGAAAATTGTTTTGTAACTTTATCACGACTAAATGTTTAACTTAAAAATAGTTGTGCTATGAGAAGACTTTGGCTTATTTTGAGCTTGGCTCTCTTTTCGTTTATAACGACAGCTTGTGAGAAGTCAGAAGATGAAAACTACTATGACTATATCGCAAAATATGTGCATCGAAATGTTCCGAGAATTTTACCCGAAGGTTGGTGTATAGAGGAGGATAGTGAGGGAAAAAGAGATTCGAGGCGTGGTACTTCGGTTGCTTTCTATTTTATGGATGAGCAAGGTAATGACTTGATGGATGTGGATGATATGACTACGTGGCCTGTGCCTTGCTACAAGGATGAGTATCTTGAAAATCCTATGCTTTTTTATGAAGGGCAGATGCCGGAGTTCAGAAGAGTGTGGTTTCATTCGGGTGTTGGTTATAATCGTTTTTCCGTGGGTGCCGTTCCTGTCGATGGTCGTCATATAAAGACTTTTCCGTTCTATTTTCAAGGAAGACACTATGAGATGAAGTTGACATATCTATATGACGGTTCTACACCTCTTTATGGCAGTTCGGGTTCTGGTGAGAGTAAAAGAGTAATGTATCCTCACATTTTTAGATGGGAACTGGATGGGCATTATGTGTATTCGGATTTTGTTAAGCCACGAAGAGAGGATGTATTTGTAACAATCAATAAAAATGGGGAGATTGTTTCGGTGCGAAGTGAAAAGACTGCGAGTCGTGTAAATTTAGGAATGTAGAAGTTTGGAGTTAAGAGATAAAAGAACTTAAAATGTAAGTTTAAAAGCGGCATCCCAAAAGGATGTCGTTTTTTTTGTGTTTTTTTTGATGAAAAAAAGAAAAAAAATGTAATTAATTGTAATTTGTTTAATTGTAATTTGTTTTGTAACTTTATGGCGACTAAATGTTTAACTTAAAAATAGTTGTGTTATGAGAAGATTGTTAATTAGCTTATTTGCCGTTGCAGCCTTCTTGGGTTGTAGTAAAAGCGAGGATTGTGACGTGAATACTGATGATTATAAAAAGCAGGAAACAAAAAATGCCTCGCAAGAAGAGGATAACGTCGGTGCTGATGTTTTAGTGGATTGGGCCCCAATTATGATGTATGTTTATGTGCAGAACGATAAGGGTGCAGATTTGCTGAATCCTAACGCGGAGTCTTCGATAGATGTGTCGGCAATATCTCTTCAATACAAAGATAAAAATTATAGCGTAACTAAGGGTTATAGCACGACTACACGTGCATATATGGCATCATTTAACGGTGTGAGCTTGGAGAAAGATTCGCAGGATAAATATTTTCTGTCAATTGGAGAATGGAATGCCGATGACGATGCTGAATATACTGAAGTAAGTTTAGATTGGGGTGACGGAACAAAAGATACATTTGGATTTACGAATGACGTTACTTTTGATGCTACATATCGAAACGATGCCGAGCATAATTACGGCTATACATTTAAGCGTAAAACCTATTATAACGGAGATGAGGTTGATGCAATAAGTGGAAATTCTCCTATTTTTAAGTTTGTAATTACTAAATAATGATTGTGTTATGAGAAGATTGTTAATTAGCTTGTTCGCCGTTGCAACCTTCTTGGGTTGTAATAAGGAGGATTATCCTAACGATGTGATTCGTACCCTCGCATCAGCGGACTTTTGGCGAGAGTATGAGACATTTAGGTATACAGAACCTAATGGGGGAGGGGATTTAGTTTATCATATAGACCCTAAAAAACCTTTGTTGGGACATAGTTATGAAACCATTACAATTGCAAATGGAATTTTTACTCGATACATTTATGCAGGGCAGTGGCCGGCGTTTTATTATAAAGAGTATGTAATGAAACAGGTGGGTGATGACCCATTAAATTACAAATTGATTACACCTGATGGTGAATTCTATTTCAAGATTTTGGAATATGATAATGACAATCTTAAAGTAGAGTATGATTTTATTCACGGATATCGTAAAGATGAGGTGAGTGGTGAGTATGTCCTAACTCCTCGTTATAGCATAACTCATTTTAAGAAAGGCGTTGTATCAAGCGATCCAAATTGGAAAGATGAGTATATGAGCGAAAAGGAGTATTTGGAGAAATATGGTAAATAGAGTTTAAGGCCACCTAAGCGGTGGCTTTCTTGTGTAAATACGCCACCATAGAGAATATTTCCGCCACAAAAGCGCGGTTTTAATAACCTGTTGATAAATTCCGCCGACAAAATGGTTGCGAAATAAAAAAAATGAGTACCTTTGAGTGCAAAAAATGTTTTTTGCGTTAATGCTAACATATAAATGAAAAAAGTAGATGTAGTTCTCGGATTGCAGTGGGGTGACGAAGGCAAGGGTAAGGTTGTCGATGTTTTGACACCTAACTATACTGTCGTGGCGCGCTTCCAGGGCGGTCCTAACGCCGGCCACTCGTTGCATTTCGGCGATAAGAGTTTTGTTTTGCGAACTGTACCTTCGGGTATCTTCCGCGATGGATCTATCAATATTATTGGTAATGGTGTTGTTGTTGACCCCGTGAGTCTTACCGAGGAGCTTCGTAACATTGCAGCGCAGGGTATTCCCGTGCAGGAGAAGTTGCTTATCTCGAAGAAGGCACACATCATTCTTCCTACACACCGTATGCTCGACGCAGCCAGCGAGGCAGCTAAGGGTAAGTCGAAGATTGGCTCTACGTTGAAGGGTATTGGCCCGACTTATATGGATAAGACAGGCCGTAACGGTTTGCGTTTCGGCGATGTGTTGGCCGAGGATTTCATCGACCGTTATAATAAGTTGAAGAATAAGCACGTTGAGATGCTTGCACAGTACGAGGGCTTCGAGTACGACGTAACAGAGTACGAGAAGACTTGGATGGAGGGCATCGAGTATTTGCGTGGCTTTAACTTTATCGATAGCGAGCACGTAGTAAATAAATATATTGACGAGGATGTGCCCATCTTGGCCGAGGGTGCGCAGGGTTCGTTGTTGGATGTTGACTTCGGTACATATCCCTTCGTTACCTCGTCGAATACCGTATGTGCAGGTGTTTGCACCGGTTTGGGTGTCGCGCCCACAAAGATCGGTGACGTGTACGGTATTTTCAAGGCCTACTGCACACGCGTAGGTAGCGGTCCATTCCCCACAGAGCTCTTTGATGAGGTAGGTGAGGAGTTGCGCCGTATCGGTCACGAGTTTGGTGCTGTTACAGGTCGTCCCCGTCGTTGCGGTTGGCTCGACTTGGTTGCACTGAAGTATGCGGTGATGGTCGACGGTGTTACCCAGTTGATTATGATGAAGTCGGATGTTATGAACGACTTCGACACCATTAAGGTTGCTACCGCTTATCGTGTTGATGGCGAGCTTGTTGATCACTTCCCCTACGAGGTTACAGGCAACGTTGAGCCTGTTTACACCGAGTTCCCCGGTTGGAAGAGCGATATCTGCAAGGTACGTCGCTATGAGGATTTCCCCGCAGAGTTCAAGACATATGTCGAGTTCATCGAGAAGGAGACAGGTGTGCCTGTGAAGATTATCTCTGTAGGTCCCGATCGTGACGAGACTATCGTACGATAAGAACAACGTAGTAAAAAACGGATGAATGCCCGAATAAGGCTTTCAGTCGCATTTGTTTCGCTAAAAGTTACACTTAGTCGCGTAAGTTGTGCTTTTAGATGAATGAGTGTCGGTTGAATGTACTATTTCGTGCATTTTTCCGTATATAAAGGTGGGATTACTGTCGCGGTGAATCCCGTAAACTAACCATTTTAGACTAATGAACAAAGTATTAAAAATTGTTGTATTGGCCAAGCAGGTGCCTGATACCCGCAATGTGGGTAAGGATGCAATGACCCCCGAGGGTACAGTTAACCGTGCTGCGTTGCCTGCTATTTTCAATCCCGAAGATTTGAACGCTTTGGAGTTGGCCCTTCGTCTTAAGGAGGAGTGTGTCGGCTCGACAGTACATATTCTTACAATGGGCCCGTTCCGTGCTGCCGATATTATCCGTGACGCTATGTTCCGTGGTGCTGATGGCGGTTATCTGTTGACAGATAGAAAGTTTGCAGGTTCGGATACGTTGGCTACATCTTATGCACTCTCTTGCGCACTCAAGAATATTGGCGCCGATGTTATCATCGCAGGCCGTCAGGCTATCGATGGCGATACGGCTCAGGTAGGTCCTCAGGTTGCCGAGAAGTTGGGTTTGCCACAGGTGACCTATGCCGAGTGCATTGAGCAGGTTAAGGAGTCATCATTGGTTATCCGCCGCCGCTTGGAGCGTGGTGTGGAGAGCGTGGAGTGTCCTATTCCTGCGGTTATTACAGTGAACTCTTCTGCTCCCGAGGTGCGTCCGCAGAATGCACGTCTGGTGATGAAGTATAAATATGCTATGATTCCTACTGAGGTTGCAGCCGATCCGGAGTCATTGGCTGCCAAGATGGTTGCCGAGCGCGACTATTTGAAGATTGTGGAGCTTACCGTAAACGATATTGTTTGCGACGAGCAGCAGTTAGGTCTTACAGGCTCGCCCACGAAGGTTAAGAAGATTGAGAATGTAGTCTTTCAGGCTAAGGAGGCTAAGCGCCTGAGTGCTTCGGACGAGGATATAAATGAACTTATGGTTGAACTTATTGCGAGCCATACGCTCGGTTAATCGAATTGAAGGAGTATGAATAATATATTTGTATATATCGAGCTCGAGCAGGGCGTGATTGCCGACGTTAGTTTGGAACTCTTGACCAAAGGTCGCGAGTTGGCTGATAAATTGGGCGTTAAGTTGGAGGCTGTGGTTATAGGCCATAATGTTACGGGCTTGGAGAAAGAGCTTGCAAAGTATGGTGCTGATACGGTTTGGGTTGCCGATGATGAGATTTTCGCTCCGTTCCGCACCCTGCCTCACACATCTACACTATGTGGTTTGATTAAGGCCGAGCAGCCGCAGATAGTTTTGTTTGGCGCTACACCCGTAGGTCGCGACTTTGCACCGCGTGTATCATCGGCTCTGCATAGCGGATTGACTGCCGACTGTACGCAGTTGGAGATTGGCCCTCATAAGGATGCAAAGACAGGTAAGGAGTATGAGAATCTGTTGTACCAGATTCGTCCCGCATTTGGCGGTAATATTATCGCTACTATCGTGAATCCCGACTGCCGTCCTCAGATGGCAACCGTTCGCGAGGGCGTGATGCGTAAGCAGGAGTGTACTACACCTGCTGCTGGTGAGGTTAAGGCTATTGCGTGGAATGAGTATATTACCGAGGCGGATTTGGTAGTTACTATTATCGACCGTCAGATGGAGGAGCGCAAGATAAATATCAAGGGCGCAGGTGTCATCGTAGCGGGAGGTTATGGTATGGGCTCAAAGGAGAATTTTAAGTTGTGCTTCGATTTGGCCGAGGTGCTTGGTGGTGAGGTTGGTGCTTCACGTGCCGCCGTTGACGCAGGTTTCTGTGAGCACGAGCGTCAGATTGGCCAGACAGGTGTTACCGTACGTCCCAAGTTGTATATCGCTTGCGGTATCTCGGGACAGATTCAGCATACGGCAGGTATGGACCAGTCGTCGATGATTATCTCTATTAACAATGACCCCGATGCTCCTATCAACAAGATTGCTGATTACGCTATTACGGGTAAGGTTGAGGAGATTATCCCCAAGATGATTAAGTATTACAAGCAAAACTCAAAGTAACGATGGCAAATTTCTTTTTAGATAATAAAGATTTGAAGTACCACCTTTCGCATCCGTTGATGCGCAAGATTGTGGAGCTGAAGGAGCGTAATTTTGCGGAGAAGGATCTCTATGACTATGCACCTCAGAATTTTGAGGATGCTATGGATTCATATATGCGCGTGATGGAGATTATCGGTGGTGTTTGTGCCGATGTTATTGCCCCCAATGCCGAGGGTGTCGATCACGAGGGTCCGCACGTGATAAACGACCGTGTAGAGTATGCTTCAGGTACGGTTGAGAATATGAAGGCGGTGAATGCTGCTGGTTTGAGTGGTCTTACTCTGCCACGTCGTTTCAAGGGCTTGAACTTCCCCTTGTTGTGTTTCGTTATGGCAAACGAGATGGTGGCTCGCGCTGATGCCAGCTTCGAGAATATTTGGGGCTTGCAGGATTGCGCCGAGACCTTGAACGAGTTTGCATCAGAGGAGCAGAAGATGAAGTATCTGACGTGGGTGAGCGAGGGCGCAACTTGCGCTATGGACCTCACCGAGCCTGATGCTGGCTCTGATTTGGGTGCTGTGATGTTGAAGGCTACGTGGTCGGAGGAGCGTCAGACGTGGTTGCTCAATGGCGTTAAGCGTTTCATTACCAATGGCGATGGCGATATCTCGTTGGTGCTGGCTCGTACCGAGGAGGGTACAAAGGATGCGCGCGGTTTGTCTATGCTCGTTCACGACAGACGTAACGGCGGTATGAAGGTGCGTCGTATCGAGAATAAGCTCGGAATTAAGGGTTCTCCCACTTGCGAGTTGGTATTTACCGATGCGCCTGCCGAGTTGGTTGGTGACCGTAAGATGGGCCTTATCAAGTATGTTATGTCGTTGATGAACGCGGCGCGTCTGGGTATCGGTGCGCAGTCGGTAGGTGTCTGCGAGGCAGCTTATCGCGAGGCGTTGAAATATGCTCACGAGCGTCAGCAGTTCGGCAAGGATATTATCAAGTTCCCCGCAATCTCGGAGATGCTTACAAATATGCGTGCTCGCCTGCGCGGTGCGCGTGCATTACTCTACGAAACAAGCCGTTTTGTTGAGATTTACAAGCAGTATGCACATATCTCCAATGAGCGTAGATTGGAGGGCGAGGAGCGTCAGGAGATGAAGTTCTACAACCGCTTGGCCGATGGATTCACGCCGCTTGTTAAGCTCTTTGCTTCGGAGTATGCTAACTCGCTTGCATACGATGCAATTCAGGTTCACGGTGGTTCGGGTTATATGAAGGATTATGCTTGCGAGCGTTTGTACCGTGATGCGCGTATTCTTAACATCTATGAGGGTACATCGCAGTTGCAGGTTGTAGCGGCTATCAATGCCGTTACGAAGGGTACTTTTATTGAGCAGATTGCCCGCTACGAGGCGTTGGAGTACTCTGCAGCTATGCAGCCTATCGTTGAGAAGATGAAGGCGTTGCGTGAGCGTGTGGAGGCTATGGTTGCGCGTGTTGAGGAGATTAGCAAGGAGACTCCTTCGTTTAAGGATTTCCACGCACGTCGTTTGGTTGAGTGCTCGGGTTACCTTATCATCACTTATCTGCTTGCTCAGCAGGCATCTGAGGTTGAGGAGTATGCATCGGACGCAAAGGTATTTGCCAAATTGGCCGAGGCGTATATCAATGGTGCTGAGGCTTATGTGATGAACTCAACGGCAGAGGATGTAGCTTTGATTTCAGAGGTAGAGAATCAGTTTTAATTATATAGTCAAAGACTATTTCTCAAAATAAGAGGGTGCTAACTATATGTTAGACACCCTCTTTCTTATTTCATAATCTTATCTATCTCTTTGTAGAAATCGTCACTTTCGCCTGTGAATACTTTGTGGATGCGTCCCTCGGGCGTGATGATTATTTTGGTAGGATAGAGACTGACAGCATATTGCGCCGATACTTTGTTATCATCCTTTATATTTGTAAATGGCAGAGAGTGCTTCTTTACACCCTCTTTCCATCTATCGTCGCTGTCTAAGCAGTTGATAGCAACAACCTCCAACTTCTCGTTGTATTTATTGTAATACTCTTTTAGTTTTGGGAATCCTTTTATACACCATCCGCACCAAGTTCCCCAAAAGTCGAGGATAACCCATTTACCTTGCAGTGATGAGAGAGTAAACTCCCCGCCAGATAAATTCTTTAATGTAAAATTAGGAGCTATGCTGCCTGCGGTTAATAGTTTTTCGGCATTGGCTTTTATCTCACCTGTTTCGATTAACTCTGTAATTGCCTCTTCGACAGGGCGGAATGTGCCCGAGAATACCGATTTATCCATCTGCTTATAAAGTGCTATGGCATCTTTCGCTCGAACATCCAATAGCAGAAATGCTGCCACCTCTTCAGTTAGATGCTCGGCTATAAATTCTGTTTTTATATCTTTAATCTTATCTCCAAGCGATTGCATCTTTTGTCTAATCTCGGGCGATGGAACACCCTGTTCGGCGACTATTTTATTTATTTGAGTGCCGACATTATCTCGCTCCAAATGTATTGGACGCAGTATATTTTCCAACTCGGATATGTGTTCGTTTAGTGCGGTACTTTTGATTGAACTAATCACATATCCATCGGATTGAGTAACATCTATTTCGGCTCTATCTCCGTCGTTCATTACCAGCGTAACCTTACCCGCAGGATGAAGATATACTATGCCGTGATATTCATCTACTTTGTGATATTGTAAGTTATTTATCCAAATATATTGGGTCTGCGTCAAATCAATATTGACCTTTGCAATGCCATTTTTGAGAATTATAGTGTCGTGCTCAAAATCCTTGTTACTTTGGCTTACATAATCTGCGTATGGTTTATGTGAGATAACGATGGTATCGTTAGAGAAACCCTTGTAGCTTACCTCAATATTATGTTTTGGGGTACAGCCAATGGTAGCGATGGCAAGTAGTAGTATTAAGAGGTTTTTCATAGTGTTTAAGTTTTATTTCTGCAAAATTAGATAATTTTACATTGTTAACAAAGTGCGCAACTAAAAATATTCGTTATAAAAAATAAAAAAATCAGGGCCGGCCTATTGGCCAGCCCCTTTGGCGATTACTTGCGTAAAATTTCGCCCAGAAACGAACTGAAAAACCTCAATGCAACATTATACCCGTTGCGGACGGCAAACGCCACATCATATATGGTGTCCAAACGGTCGCGTATATAGTCGATACAACGTTTGATGGACAAAACATATATAAGCCACGCTACAAACGTAAATAACCCGCCGACGATAAGTGTGGAGAATGTAGCCGAGCCTATGAGCTCGCTGAGCCACATAATGAGTGCCGCGACCAGCAATATTATGGCCATAATGGAAGTTAGGACGAAAAATATAATCGGTGCCAGCACGGGGCCGGGGGTGGTTTTGTTGTCATCCATAGTGAGGCGGCTCAATTATACCTACTTCTCGTCGTTACAATGGCAGCGAATCTTCTCGGCCTCTTGGTCGACGTAATCGCGAATCTTGTTGCGTAACTCGGGGCCCGACTGAGGTGTTACAAGCATAGTGACAACAGAGCCGACGAGCATACCGCCCAAAAATGATACAAGGGTGCAAAATGAATGTTTCATAATACATTTTAATTTTAGAATTCATAGACGATAGTTGCAAAATCCGCGCCAAGATGATATATTTGTTATGCCAACGATTTCTCTTTTTGCGATGAATGATTTTTATCCGGCGTTAGATGAGGTGAGGCGTTGCACGGCAGCTTTCACGGGCCACCGCACCTATAAGGGTGAGGCCGATACGGAGCTGATGATGACAATAGCCGATTTGCATAAGCGCGGCATTACGCGTTTCCTATGTGGTATGTCGTGGGGTTTCGACCTTGCGGCAGGTCGTTGTGTGCTGGAGTTTAAGGAGAAGAATCCTTGGGTGGAGTTGATTGCTGTGGAGCCCTTTGCGGAGTTTGGTTCGCTGTTTAACGGAGTAGATAAGGAGTTGTATGATAGGATTCTGACGGCGGCAGACGCAAGGGTGGTGGCGGGTGAGAATGATAAGGGGGCGTATATGTTACGCAACGATTATCTTGTGAATAATGCCTCGGTCGTTGTGGCTTGGTACAATAATATTCCACGCGGTGGCACGGCCTACACAGTCCGCCGCGCCCGCAAAAATAGGGTGGAGGTGGTGAATCTATACCCCGAGCCGCAGTTAGATTTGGATTTTTAATGATTTTGTAGAGTCGTGGGAGAGATATTTTATTGAATAAATGATAAGAATAATACGACTACAATTTAATATTTACCCCGAATTTTATTAAATTTGCACGTTAGAAGATAATATAAACATCATATGGATAATTTCAAAGCAACGGCCTACACGCTCAAATGTGTGGCCACAGAACGTGAGTTCGAGGATACGGGCTGGGTGCTCGAGGATAAGGAGTGCGAGGAGCCTTCGCTCGTGCGCGCTATATATGTAAAGAAGAAGTTGGAGCTCAAGGGCGACGACTACGGATTCTACACCTTCTGCGATTGGTTGCACGTGCGTCGTATGTTGAAGGGCTCGGCTGCGCCCGTGACCTATCGTAGCGAGGGTTTGGCGAAGCACCTCGGATTGAAGAATCTCTACATCACGCTGAATGGCTACTCGCCCAAGCACGGTGCGAATATGACCACCTGCTCGTTCAAGGAGACCGAGGCGTATAGCGTGTGCGGTCGTATGGGCGACGAGAAACGTGTGCTGGTTGTTGCCTCGGCTGGTAATACGGCACGTGCCTTTGCCAAGGTGTGCTCGGAGAATAATATCCCGTTGTTGCTGTCGGTGCCTGCCGATAATCTCTCGGCTATGTGGTTTGAGAGGCCTATCAACCCCTGCGTGAAGCTCATCGCGTGCGAGAAGGGTGGTGACTATTTCGATGCTATATATCTCAGCGATTTGGTGCTCAAGTCGCCCCATTTCTATGCCGAGGGCGGTGCGAAGAATGTGGCACGTCGTGATGGTATGGCTACAACCGTTCTCTCGGCTGCAACTACCATTGGCCATATTCCCGACTACTACTTCCAGGCTGTGGGTAGCGGTACGGGTGCTATCGCCGCGTGGGAGGCTAATATGCGTCTGAAGGAGGATGGCTCGTATGGTCAGAATACTATGAAGTTGATGGTGTCGCAGAATGCGCCTTTTGTCCCTATGTACGACGCTTGGCGTGCCGATTCGCGCGCTATGTTGCCCTACGATGCTACGAAGGCACGTCGCGATGCGGCTATCATCGATGCCAAGGTGTTGTCTAACCGCAAGCCCCCTTATCCCATCAAGGGAGGTCTGTACGATGCACTGAAGGCTACCGATGGCGAGATTTTGGTTGCTACGAACGCTCAGGCTCGCAAGGCTGCAAAGCTCTTTGAGGAGTTGGAGGGCGTAGATATTCACCCTGCGGCGGCTGTGGCTACGGCTACGCTTATCAAGGCTGTGCAGGACGGCAAGATGGAGAAGGATGCCACCATTATGCTTAACATCACGGGTGCTGGCGAGCAGGCATTTAAGTCTTCGCACGATGTGTTTGAACTCAAGCCCGCGAAGCTCTTCTCTTTGAAGGCTACCGCCGAGGAGGTTATTGAGGCCGTGGAGGAGATGTTTAAGGAGTATATTAACGAATAAAAAAGTATATCTACATACTCTTTCGTCTGCGATAAACTTGTAATGAAATTCAGAATACGTTTAACACTAAAATAAGATAGAATTATGAAAAAATTGAGTTTATTGATTGTCTTACTTTTTAGTGCCGTTTGTGGCTTTGCTCAAACAACAGATTCTGTTAAAATTGCAGTTAAGCCCAAATCTCTAACTCAAGAACAAAGAGATAGTTTGCTAACTAATATTCACGACGATCTGAGTTATATTTCAAATGGTTTTTATGACGTTAAGAAATATGCTATTCGGTCCAATAAATCTGTAGGTCGTTATAAAGTGTATCGTACAACGAATCTTTATAATAGTCTTAAATTGGACACAGCGTCAGGTCGAGTTACAGCTCTACAGATAAGTGTAGGCGATAGTAAAGTTCGTATGGAGTATGAAATATGCGATGCATTAGAAACAGACTATGATTATCAAATTGTAGGTCGCTATGAGTTGTATCCAACAAGTAACAATTATAATTTTATTCTTATTGATACTATGTATGGGGATGCATATCAAGTGCAGTGGAGTACGAAGAATGAAGAGTGTGGCAGGTGGGGAATATATTAGCAACCTACCTATTATTTAACAATAAGTAAAACAAAATATAAACAAATAAAACAATGTTATATCCAATCAAATTCATTCCCCGCTTGAAGGAGCGTTTGTGGGGTGGCCATCAGTTGTTGGCAAGTGTGAAGGCTGGTAAGGGTGCAAAGATTGACCCTGCGAAGTGCTATGGCGAGAGCTGGGAGTTGTCGGCTGTGCCGGGCGACGAGTCTGTTGTGGCCAATGGTATTTTGAAGAAGAACACCATCGAGGAGATTATCGAGGTGTATATGGGTAGCCTCATCGGCGAGAAGAACTACGAGCGTTATGGCCTCACGTTCCCCTTGTTGATTAAGAGTCTGGACTGCCACGATGTATTGTCAGTGCAGGTGCACCCCAACGATGAGTTGGCTGCCGAGCGTCATAACTCATACGGTAAGACCGAGATGTGGTACGTATCGGGTTGCGAGGAGGGTGCTGCTCTCTACGTAGGCTTTAAGGATACATCTATCACTCGCGAGGAGTATCTCGCAGCCGTTAATGAGGATCGCCTGCCCGAGATTTTGAACCGTGTAGAGGTTAAGGTTGGCGATGTATTCTTCATTCCCGCAGGTACTGTTCACGCTTTGGGTAAGGGTATCGAGGTGTTGGAGATTCAGCAGACTTCGGACGTAACATACCGTATCTACGACTGGAATCGCGTTGACGATAAGGGTAATCCCCGAGAGTTGCACACCGCTTTGGCCGTAGATGCTATCGACTTCGCAAGCGAGGCTGAGGAGTGTCATATCCGCTACGAGGAGAAGGCAAATCAGTCGGTAAAGATGGTTGATTGCCCCTACTTTACAACTAACATCATCGCTCTTGAGGGCGAGAAGGAGTTTGACTATGCGTCGCTCGATTCGTTTGTTCTCTACATCTGTACCGCAGGTGAGGCCGATGTAACGGTTGGTGGTGTTACCGAGCACATCACTCCCTACGAGTTGGTTATGATTCCCGCCGAGGCAGACGCTGTTTCGCTGAAGGGAAATGCAAAGTTGCTTGAGGTTTATATCAAGTAATAAGAGAATTCCTAACAAGGCTGCTTTTGCGTTATGCTTGCCCTCGCAATGCTCATTAACGACAAGTAAACTGCGCTTTTTCGGGCTTCGTAGGCCTATCAGCTATTGTTATACAATTTTTAAAATAGGTGCAAAAAAAGGTGTCTGATTTCTCAGGCACCTTTTCTTGTTTTGTAGAAATTATATAACAAGAACTATTTTAACGCTTTACCGTAGCTCCCACGCGAATACCGGGATAGCTATCGATAACGGTCTTTGCCGTCTGCAAAATAGTGTTCTCGTTGAACTTCGTGTAGTGCTGCTGCATCAGGCTCATCATCTTGTTGGCATCGAAGAGAACCTTTGTCTTGCCGTCCTGCTCGATGATTGTTGCGTCAATATGTACGCTCTTGCCGTCGATAGTAAAGGTCAAATCAGCATCGCCCGAGTATGAGTCGTAGTAGGTGCAATATCCCGACATACGAGCCTCGCCACGTACAATGGTAGTCGAGCCATCTTCGTTGATGTCGATGTAGTCACGACCAGCCACAAGGTTAAATTTAGTCGCTACTGCAGGCAGTTGAGTCTCCAGAGTTGATACAGCCACCGACGCCAACGAACTGTCGCCCGTGTAGTCCATCACCAACGTGTCAAAGTACCAGCGTCCCATCAAATCGTACGCCTCGGGGTGTGTAATCTTGGGTGCCGCCTTTGCAGGCTCTTCGCTTGAGCTAAAGAAGCTGCTGAGACTGTTAATAAGTGCGTCCAACGACTGCGCCTGAGCCGATGTCGCAGAGAGTGCGATGCACAACGAAAGTGCGAAAAATATCTTTTTCATAGTTGTCTTATTTAGAGAATTCAAAACCAATCTTTACGCTATCGTAGCTCTTCAACATAGTGGTGATTGTCGATAGCTGACTGCTTGCCGAGCCGAGCGTAGTGAGCAGCGTGAGCAACTTATCCATAGGGAAGAGTAGCTGCAGGTTGCTGCCATTTATATACGCGTAAGCGTTGATAGCACCTAACGCGAGCAGACTGCTGTCATACTTTAGTGCCAACTGATTTGTCTCGGCATTGAATGTAAATGTGCCAGTCGCTGTCTTTTGGCCAAAGGTAGAGGTAAAGGTACCATCTTGATTGAACGTAAAGCTGCACGCGCCAGCCTTGATGCCCACCTTCTCGTAGTATGTGGCCATCTTCGTTTGCAGGGTAGAGGTCGCAGCCGTAGCTGTAATGTCCGACAAGGCATTGGTGCTTGATGAGAGCTTTATGCCGGGCTGATTATACGACCACGTGGCATAGAGAGCGTTAGCGGTGAGCTTTCCGCCCGTCACTTTGTCGATGGCCGATGTCGCTAAGCCCTTCAATGCGTTGAGCCAATTCTGCGCCTGCACGTTTGTCGTTGTGAGTGTCAATGCCGCAATGGCAAGGATAATTATTCTCCTCATAACATTATAAATTTTCACATTCGTTTAACCATATCTTAGCCACCGCGTCCGAGGGCATCTGCCAATCTCCGCGAGGCGAGAGCGACACGCTACCCACCTTCGGGCCGTCGGGCATAGCCGAGCGCTTGAACTGCTGCATAAAGAATCGGCGGAGGAAGGTCTTGAGCCACTTAAGGATTGTTGCACGGTCGTGTTTACCATCAAACGCTTTTTCTGCCATAAATAGTATCTTCTTGGGCGAGAAACCGTTGCGAATGAAGTTGTAGATGAAGAAATCGTGCAACTCGTATGGACCAACCAAATCCTCGGTCTTCTGTGCAATCTCACCCTGCTCATTAGCGGGCAGCAACTCGGGGCTGACGGGCGTTGCAACAACATCTTTCAACGCACGGCTTACAGCCTCGTTCTCCTCCTGTTCGGCTCTCCACTCAACCATATGACGCACCAACGTCTTGGGAACGGATGCATTCACGCCATACATCGACATTTGGTCGCCATTATACGTTGCCCAACCCAATGCCAACTCGCTCAAATCGCCCGTGCCGATAACCATACCGCCTGTCATATTCGCCACGTCCATCAAAATCTGCGTGCGCTCGCGTGCCTGTGCATTCTCATACGTCACCGAACGGTCGCCTTCGGGCAAACCAATGTCGGCAAAGTGCTGCTTGCAGGCTGCTGCGATAGGTATCTCGCGGAAGGTTACGCCCAGCTCCTTAATCATCGTTACGGCGTTGTTGTATGTGCGGTCTGTTGTTCCAAATCCGGGCATTGTAACACCCACAATACCCTTGCGGTCGAGTCCCAAGAGGTCGAAGGCCTCGATTGTAACAAGCAGAGCCAACGTTGAATCCAAACCACCCGAAATGCCAATTACGGCACTCTTGCACGAGGTATGCTTCAGGCGCTTTGCAAGACCAAATACCTGAATAGAGAAAATCTCCTCGCAACGCTTGTCGCACTCCGCCTCGTTCTGCGGCACGAAGGGCATAGCATTTATCTCGCGTGTAAACTCTGCGTCACACTCTGCGCCCTCGGGTGAGAAGATGTCGAAACGACGGTAGTAGGGTAGTTCACTATTGGTGGTAAAGGTAGCCATCTGGTGGCGACGATTCTCAATAAGCTCTGCGTCTACATCTGCGATTATAAGCTCCTCTTCGAGGTTGAAACGCTCTCCCATAGCAAGACTCTTTCCGTTCTCGGCAATTATGCCACAACCCGCAAAGGTCATATCTGTGCTCGACTCGCCAAAGCCCGCCGTAGCCGAAACGTATGCTGAGCAGGTACGTGCCGAGTAGCTGCGAATCATCTCCTCGCGCTGCTCTGCCTTGCCCGCAACTTCGGGGGTAGCCGCAAGGTGGAAGATAATCTTTGCACCCTGCAAAGCCTGATTTGTTGAAGGGGGAACGGGTGCCATAGCGTCCTCGCCAATCTCCACGCAGAACTGCACGCCATCGAAGGCAAAGGTGAGGTCAGCGCCAAACGGAGCTGTGAAACCAGCAACCTCAATCTCCTCGGCGTGGTTGTTTGCGCCCGAATCGAAATATTTGCGCTCGCTGGCCGAGAGGTAGGTCTTAGGCACAACGCCAATCAACATTCCCTGCGAGATAATGGCTGCGCAGTTATACAACTTATTATTTGCCGCCAAAGGTACTCCGATGATGGCCACCAACGGAAAATCAACACTCGCCTCGACAATCTGCATAAGCGTTTGCTCGGCACTGCGAATCAATGCACGTTGCAAGAATAAATCCTGACACGTGCTGGCCGTAATGCAAAGCTCGGGAAATACCACAGCCTTGACACCATTGCCAGCAGCCTGTTGCATCATCGCTACGATGCGCTCGCTATTGTACTCGCAATCCGCAACACGCACCGAAGGCGTAGCGGCTGCTACTTTAATATATCCGTAATTATTCATCTCTGTTACTCTTTAATGTATGCGTGAGTAATCTCAAGAACGTATGCTTTGTGGTAATCCTTGGCAGGGTACCACTTATCGATAATACTCTTATCGAGGAAACACTCCTCCTTGAGCATATCGCAATACAACTTCTTGCACTCCAAAACAAGCGTAGCTTGCGCTATGGCTGGCACATCGTCATCGGTGAAGGCTATTGACAAGCCTGCGTTGTGAATCTTATCCTCGTCACGTCCCGAATGCGAGCCGCAATACTTCAGCGCATCGCGATACTCCTCCTTGAAGAACGAGAGGGTAAGCATCTGCTCGCGCTCGGTGAACTCGAAGGTGTGACGCTGCGGACGTATAACGGCAATGGCTATGGGCCTGTTCCACATATATCCCACGCCACCCCACGAAGCGGTCATCGTGTTGCACTCAACGTGGTCACCCGCCGTGATTAGCATCCAATCCGAGCCTATGAGTTTTATGAAGTTGTCGGTTATCGCCGCAGGGGCTATCTCCTTAAAACCGTTCATATTACACTGCGTTATATAAACCCTTACTTAGCCCACAACTGCGCCAGGTTTATAATCACCTGCGTAGCCTTCTGCATTGTGTTCAGCGAGCAGTACTCAAACTTGCCGTGGAAGTTCATACCACCCGCAAAGATATTGGGGCAGGGCAGGCCCATAAACGACAGACGTGCACCATCTGTACCGCCACGAATAGGCTTGATTTTGGGCTCCACATCGGCCATACGCATTGCCTCTACAGCCTTGTCAATCACGTGGGGATGTGGCTCCACCATCTTGCGCATATTGAAGTACTGGTCCTTCAAAGTGAGCTTCAGCACGCCCTCGCCATACTTCTTCTGCAACAAATCCACGAAAGACCACATAATTACCTTCTTCTGCTCGAATTTCTCGCTGTCGTGGTCACGGATAATATATGAAATCTTGGCATTCTCGACCGTACCGTTGAAGCCTACGCAGTGGTAGAAGCCCTCGTAACCCGTAGTATATTCGGGACGCTCAACGGTGGGAACAAGCGCGTTCAGCTCGCAAGCAACCTGAATGGCGTTAATCATCTTATCCTTCGCATAGCCGGGGTGTACGTTACGGCCCTGAATCTCGATTGTTGCCGCTGCAGCGTTGAAGTTTTCATACTCCAACTCACCCTCGGCGCTACCGTCCATTGTATAGGCGAAGTCTGCACCAAATGCCGCCACGTCGAAGTAATCTACGCCACGACCAATCTCCTCGTCGGGTGTGAAGCCGATGCGAATCTTGCCGTGTGCAATCTCGGGGTGAGAGATAAGATACTCCGCAGCGGTCATAATCTCGGCACAGCCCGCCTTGTCGTCAGCACCCAGCAGGGTAGTGCCATCGGTGTGAATGAGCGTGTGGCCGATGAAGTTCTTCAGCTCGGGGAAATCCGCAACCTTCATCGTCAGTGCGCCATTGAGCTGGATATCGCTGCCGTCATACTCCTCGATAGTACGGGGCTTTACATCCTTACCGCTCATATCGGGCGATGTATCTACGTGGGCAATAAAGCCGATTACGGGGGCATTCTCATAGCCCTTTGTCGCGGGGATTGTACCCATCGTATAACCATACTTATCTACGGTCACATCCTCCAGACCGAGCGTACGCATCTCATCGGCCAAGTAGTTAAGCAGAACGAGCTGCTTCTCGGTCGAGGGGAATGTTGTGCTGTTCTCGTCTGACTCTGTGTCGAATGAAACGTATTTCAAAAATCTATCTTTCAATTCCATAATATTATATCGTTAAAATGTTTTTACTCCTCCTTCTTTGCTTTCATTGTATGCCAAGCCATATAGATAATCAAGGCGATGTACATTGCAAGGCCCAGCCACTCGGCGCTCTTCGATGCTGCCCAGTCGGTCATAAACCACTCTACGCCAACGAACTTTAATACAGCCGAAACAACGCCCATCAAAGCACCTCCAGCGATAAAGCCCGATGCAATCAAAGTACCACGGTCGAAACGAGCTTTGTTGAGTGCCTCGTCCTTCGAGCGAGAAGATACAAACCAAGCAATCAAACCACCCACAACCAGCGGAGCGTTAAGATACATAGGGATAAACATACCGAGTGAGAATGCCAATGCCGGTACGCCAATAGCAGTCAAAACCAACGCCAAAACAGCACCCATAAAGTAGAGTATCCACGGTGTTGAACCGCCCGTCATCAGGGGCTGGATAACTGCTGCCATAGCATTAGCCTGCGGTGCTACCAAAGCCTCCTCGCCTGTGAAGCCGTATGTATCATTAAGAACAATCATCACACCAGCAACGGTCGCGGCCGACACGAATGTGCCGAGGAACTTCCAACCCTCCTGCTTCTTGGGGGTTGTACCGAGCCAGTAACCAATCTTAAGGTCGGTAATAAAACCACCAGCCATTGAGAGCGCAGTACATACTACGCCGCCAATAATCAACGCTGCTGTCATACCCTCTGCGCCACTCAAACCAACGCTTACCAATACCAAAGATGATAGGATAAGCGTCATCAAAGTCATACCCGATACGGGGTTTGTGCCCACGATAGCGATAGCATTTGCTGCAACGGTTGTGAAGAGGA
Source organism: Alistipes sp. (assembly GCA_045646685.1). Taxonomy (GTDB): domain Bacteria; phylum Bacteroidota; class Bacteroidia; order Bacteroidales; family Rikenellaceae; genus Alistipes. The sequence goes on from JAZRLD010000107.1 coordinate 29,583, forward strand.
ATGCAATAACAAAGACGATAAGTAACGCCACGATGCTCTGCATACCGTTACCCAACAATCCGAAGTGGAAGAATACCCAGCAAGAGATAAGCGCTGCAATCAACACCGACAAAATAAGTTTCATCGGCAAATCGCGCTGTGTGCGCTCAACGGCAACAACCGAGCCGCCCTTCTTCGATGTAAGCTCACTCACGGCCAAGCCCACAGCCTGACGGATAATGCCTGCCTGACGGATGATACCAATCAAACCAGCCATCGCAATACCGCCAATACCAATGGGGCGACCGTAGTCGGTAAAGATACTCTCGGGTGTGAGTGCTGCTGCATCGGGGGCGATTGAGCCAATGAGTGGCACAATCAAGAACCATACTAGGCAAGAGCCCGCTGTAATGATAACTGCATACTTCAAACCGATGATATATCCCAAACCCAAAACGGCTGCGCCTGTGTTGAGTGAGAATACCACCTTGAACTTATCGGCACACATTGCGCCAAAGGCTGTAAGACGTGTTGAAACAACCTCGGTCCACGCTCCGAAAGTGCTGACAGCAAAGTCGTAAAGACCACCAATCAAACCTGCTACTGCAAGTAACTTAGCCTGATTGCCGCCCTTTTCGCCCGATACCAAAACCTCGGTTGTTGCTGTAGCTTCGGGGAATGGATACTTGCCGTGCATATCCTTAACGAAGTACTTTCTAAAGGGAATCAAAAGCACGATACCCAACACACCTCCCAACAATGATGAGAGGAAAATCTGGTAAAATTGTGCATCAAGTCCGAGGATGTAAAGCGCAGGCAGAGTGAAGATTGCACCCGCCACGATAACACCCGATGAGGCACCGATTGACTGAATGATGATGTTCTGTCCGAGCATATTCTTCTTGCCCAAAGCCGTTCCCATACCTACGGCAATGATTGCAATGGGGATAGCCGCCTCAAATACCTGACCGACCTTAAGGCCGAGGAAAGCTGCAGCAGCCGAGAAGACGATTGCCATAATGATACCCATCGTCACCGAGTAGGGTGTAACCTCTGCGGGGGTAGTGTTTGCTGGCATTAGAGGCTTGTACTCTTCGCCCGGCTTGAGCTCGCGATAAGCGTTGTCGGGGAGCGATACGTTCTGTTTTTGCTGTTCCATAGTTTATAATTTTTATAGTTTTATCTCTTGAGAATTAGCCAAAACCGTTGGTTTCGGCGTACATTCTTACAAATGTAAGAATTTTTGTTCAAAAATGCGGAATATCAGCGCAAAAAAATCCCCGACAGAGTGATTTGTCGGGGATATTCTTTACGTAAATGAGTTTGTTAAATGTGTTTTTCGCCATTGTTGAATTTCACGTCGTCGATATATTTCTTGATGCTCTGCTCTTCGCTGCGTGGGCATATCATCAAAACATCTTCGGTGTCAACCACGATATAGTCACGTAAACCATTGATTACCGCAATTTTATCCTTGGGGACGGAGATGATAGAACTGCGCGTATTGTAGGTGTAGCACTCCTCGTGCGACTTGGTGTTGGCGTAGCGGTCTTTGCGCGAAAGCTGATACACCGAGCCCCACGTTCCTACGTCGCTCCAGCCGAAGTCGCCGCAACGCACATATACATTGTCCGCCTTCTCCATAATGCCATAATCAACAGAGATAGATTTGCACTCCGAGAATACCATCTCAATGGCCTTCTCCTCGCGCTCCGTGCCGAGGTCATCGACGATAGATGCAAAGAGCGAATGATGCTCGGGAAGGTGCTTCTCAAATGCCTTAATGATGTTCTCCACGGTCCAGATAAAAATACCCGAATTCCAGAAGAATTCACCACACTCTACGAACGTCTGAGCAAGCTCTAAATGAGGCTTTTCTGTAAAACATTTAACGCGACTGATGAGGTCATTATTTGACTTCTGAATATAGCCATAACCAGTCTCTGCGCGGCTGGGACGGATACCTACAGTCATCAGCGCATCGTTAGATTCGGCATACTCTAAACACTCGTTTATGATGGTATGAAAATCGACCTCATTCAGAATTAAATGATCCGATGGCGTAACAATCATTTTGGCGTTAGGATTGCTCTTTTGCAACGTGTATGCTGCATAGGCGATACACGGGGCGGTGTTTCGTCTGATAGGCTCGCATAGCACCTGACTCTCGTCCAACTCGGGGATATGTTCCAAAACCAAATTTTTGTAAGCGCTATTTGTTACGACCATAAAATTCTCAATCGGCACTAATGGCAGGAATCGCTCAAACGTTGCACGAATGAACGATTTACCAGTTCCCAAAATGTCGAGAAACTGTTTTGGCGTATGTTTTCGACTCATTGGCCAGAATCGAGTACCTATTCCGCCGGCCATTATCACGCAAAAGGTGTTATTATTCATACTTTATATAAAAAAGATTTTTAAGAATTATACAAAGATAAAAAATTATTCGTAAATTTGCCGACTGTAACGACATTTTATTGAGAAAAGATGAAAATTAGGCTCTTTACTATACCAAATATGTTGACACTGGGCAACCTTGTTTGCGGCGCAAGTGCTGCAATAGCATTGTTGGCTCACGGTGATTTTGTGTTGGCATTCTGGCTGGTGGTGGCATCTGCTATATTTGATTTCTTTGATGGTTTTGCGGCACGATTGCTCAAGAGTACATCTGCAATTGGCGTGCAACTCGATTCGTTGGCCGATATGGTATCTTTCGGATTGGTACCTGCGGTGGCAATGTTCTGCTGGTATAACAATGCAATTCAGGTGACTCAACTCCCTGAGAACGTGATTGCTATCGGCTCTTATCTTACGTTAATCATCGTTGCATTTTCTGCTTTACGTTTGGCAAAATTCAATATCGACGATACTCAGCATACGGAGTTTTGTGGTCTTCCTACGCCCGCCAATGGTTTGTTCTGCTTGTCGTTGGCTATGCTCGCTTCAACCGATACATTGGCCTTACCCAAGGAGGTAATTCTTGTCATATCGGTGGTGATGGCTTGCCTGCTGATTTCCCCCATTAGAATGTTTGCTCTCAAGTTCAAGGGCTTTGGCTGGAGTGGAAATGAGATTCGTTATTCGTTTATAGCTCTGTGCGTTGCCTTGATTGCTCTATTCACACAGTTTGCCGTTCCTGCAATAATCTTGCTTTATGTAGTGATTTCGGCTATTCGTTGGACAATAAACTTGCGTAAGTAGAGTTTTATATAAATAATTAGGTTGGCAAATGAAGTTTAAGTTGCAAATATTGACAATTTTGGCGGTGGTGCTCTGCGCGCTCTTGCCCGAGTCGGTATTTGCGCAGCTCGATGCCAGCGCTATATCGCGTGCACAGCGCAATGGTCAGGATGTAAATCTCGGCGGTGCTAACCCCTTTGATACTACGGGTGAGGAGGGTGAAGAGCAGCAGGACTCGACCAAGGTGCGCAAAATGCGTAAACCATTGGAGTCGTACTACTTCAACGATTCAATTCGTGCGTTACCTAACTTCTTCTGGAACATCGATCGCGATATGAACGATGTGAAGATTCAGCCTTTGGATACTACGCTGATGAATTGGCGAATAGACTATCCCTATTATCTCGATGGTGTAGGTGATATGACACTTGGTGGTTTGGGACAATCTACTTTGGCGTTTAACTATTTTGATCGCCCGACAAGTCCTGACTTTACATTTGCGCAGTCGTACGACGCCTATACATATCGTATGGATAATGTTCCGTTCTACAACTCGAAGACTCCATATCTTAATTTTACATATTTGGAGTCGGGACAGAAACGTTATCGCGAGGAGCACTTTGAGCTTACTACGGCTCATAATATATCGCCCACAACGGGCTTTAACGTTAGCTATAAGTCGCGCGGTACGAAGGGTTTGTATAATTGGCAGCGCACGACAAACCACAATCTCTCGGTAGCCTTCTCACATACGGGTAAGCGATACTCGGTGCACGCGGCATATATCAACAACCGTATAACACAGCGCGAGAATGGTGGTGCAGTAGGAGTATGGGCCGTAGCAGATACCCTTTATGAGCATCCCTCGGGTGTGCCGATGAAGCTGGCCGATGCCGAGGCGCAGAACTCATACCGCAATGGTTCGTTTTTCGTAAAGCAGGCTATCGCAATACCCCTGCAGCCCGTTACGGATTACGATTTTTCGCTGGCCGACCTCTCAGCGATATATGTTGGTCATATTTTTGAATATAACACTTGGAGTAAGCTATATACTGACAAATACGCCGAGTTCACAAACGAGCGTGGCTCAGTGGACGAGAATGGCGAGTATGTGCCTACCAAGGATGTATATTATAAGAATTGGTATATATCACCTGCCGAGTCGCGCGACTCAATTCGCGAGCGCGTTGTCTCAAACCGTTTCTTCGTGGAGGCGCAGCCGTGGGATCGCAATGGCGCAGTCGGCCGCTTGGGTGGTGGAGTAGGTATAGATATGTATGCTTATTCACAGTTTGGCTTCGGCGATTATGTTGCTGGCAAGCAGGGTAAAGTCAAGGAGACTGCCTGGTATGCCTATGGAGCCATCAGTGGTAAGGTGAAGAAATTTGCCGATTGGGGTGCTAATGTCAAGTACTACCCATCGGGTTATAGGAGCGGAGATTTTGACCTGAATGCTCACTTAGCATTGACGGCAAGACTCCGAGGACGTCCGATTACTCTCTCGGGCCGATTCTCTCAGACAAAGAGATCGCCCTCGTATTGGGAGAATAATCTATTCTCGAATCACTATGTGTGGTTCAACTCCTTTAAACAGGAGGATGAAACTCGTTTAGAGGTATCGTTGGAGATTCCCGACCTCGCCCTCGAGGTGGGATTCTGGCAAGGCTTGGTGAATAACAAAATCTATTATGATGCACAGAGCATTGTAGCACAATCGAGTGACGCGATTTCTCTTACGAGTTTGTATGCCCGCAAAGATTTCCGCCTTGGCGGATTTCATTTCGACCACAGGGTATTGTTACAGTGGAGCACAAATCAAGAGGTTATTCCCGTTCCATTATGTAGTGCCTTCCTCTCTTATTACTATGAGTTTTGGGTTGAGAGAAACAAGGTGTTGCGTCTGCAGTTAGGTATCGATGGCAGGTATAATACATCGTATTACGCACCGTCGTATAATCCTGCTCTTGCGGCGTTCTACAATCAACGCGAGTATCAGATAGGCGATTATCCATACTTGGATGCCTTTGTTACTGCGAAATGGAAGAGATTGCGTATCTTCTTGAAATACCAGCATTTGAATTATGGACTGTTCGGTAACGGCCAATATTTCACAACGGCTGGCTACCCGCAGAATCCGGGTATGTTCAAGATGGGTATTTCGTGGGGATTCTATGATTAGTGTGCTGTATTGTGCGGTGTGAGCTGCCCGCAAAACACACATTTATGTCAAAAAAGACAATTATTTTTTCGATCGTTCTTATTATTGTAGCGACTTTTTTCGGGTCTGAGATGTTTTTGGATGAGGAGCTCACGCAGGGCGTGGTAGTTCCCGAGGCCCACATCGCCGAGATGGCGACGGAAAGCGCAGAAGTTGAAACCCAGATGCAGGAGTGGATTATCTCTTCGTATGATGAGATGATGCGCCGCATCAGTAAAGAGGAGGGACAGGATTGGTTGCTGATGAGTGCCATAGCCTATAGCGAATCAAGATTCCATTCGGATGTTGTTTCGAAGAGAGGTGCTATTGGCTTGATGCAGATTATGCCTATCGTTGGCAAGCAATTTAATGTGGAGAAGGAGCATATTGTTGACCCCGAGACCAACATACGTTTGGCGGGCAAGCTCCTGAAGCAGATTGACAAGACATTGAAATTATCGCCTGAGACCTCGGCGAACGATCGTATGAGTATCATTCTTGCCTGCTACAACGGTGGCATTGGACACGTGTCGGATGCACGTCGTTTAGCGAAGAGCAACGGAGAGGATCACAATTCGTGGGAGGTCGTAGCCCGTTATCTCAAGATGAAGGCCGACCCCGCCGTATATGAGAGCGAATTGGTCCGCTATGGAAAGTTTACAGGTAGCCGCCAGACAGAGGCCTACGTACGTGAGGTGATGATGCGTTACGATTTTTATTGTAACCTTGTCGAGAATGGCGCAGATATGGTTGCTCAGGTAAAGTAAAGTGAAAAAAAAGAGTCGATTTTTAAGTCGACTCTTTTTTTTGTTATATGTGTGAAGTGTTATTTCTTCTGATTTGCGCCCTTGTTGGTGTAAAGGAAGCGGCGAATCTTCTTCGAGGGAGTCTTCTCAAACTCATTCTCCTCCTCGATAACGGCAGTAATCTTCGAGAAACGATTAACCTTTGAGTTTACGTACTTCATAACCTCCTGCTTAATCTCCTCCATACGCTTGTTCCACTCGTCCTTCTTCTGATTCCACTCGTCGCGAGTAATCTCAAGCTTTGTCATAAACTCATCCTTGAGCTTGTCGATAGCTTCTGAATCGAAGTGTACGAGGGCAATCAAACGACCATCCTGCTCGGTGACAACAGACTCCGACACGAAGGCGTGAGAATTCAATACAGACTCAATCTCTTCGGGGTAGATGTTCTCACCGCTGGGACCAAGAATCATATTTTTCAAGCGGCCCTTGATGTAGAGATAACCATCCTTGTCAAACTCACCCAAGTCGCCTGTGCGGAACCAGCCATCCTCGGTAAATACCTCTGCCGTAGCTTCCGGATTCTTGTAGTAACCCTGCATCACCGATGGGCTATTGATAACAATCTCGCCAAGACCTGTCTCGGGATTGACATTATCCAAACGGATATTAACGCCAGCCATAGCTGGGCCTGTAGCACCGATACGGCACTTGCCGGGAATCTGACCAGCAGCCATAGGGGCTGTCTCTGTCAAACCATAACCGATTGCGTATGGGAAGCCACCCTCGTGCAGGAATGTCTCTGTCTCAATATGCAACTTTGCTCCGCCAATACCCAAGAAACGGACACGACCACCAAAAGCAGTCATTAACTTCTTCGAAGCCAGACGGTGCAAAATACGGCGAATGAAACCTACGCCGTAGAGTGTAGAGATAAACTTGTTGGCTGTAAACTTCGCCTTAACCTGACTGTTAAATACCTTCTCGATAATAAGCGGTACGATAAGGAAGATAGTAGGGCGCACCTTACGCAATGCGGGGAGCAGAATAGATGGGGTAGGTGGCTTCTCAAGGTAAGTCATTCTACCACCGCCGCTGAAGATGAGCAACAATCCTAAAGTACACTCATAGGTGTGTGACATAGGCAAAACCGAAAGTGTCACATCAGTCTCGTAGATGGGGAAGAGAATGTTGCACAAGCAGGCGTTTGATGCCAAGTTGTAATGTGTAAGCATCACACCCTTAGGTTTAGATGTTGTACCCGATGTGTAGATAATTGCAGCCAAATCTTCTGGCTTGGGGATAATCTTTGAGCCTCGCTCCTTGACGGTCTGAGATATTACGCTCAGATTCTTGGTGCGAATAACTATGTTGAGCTTTGACACAGTCTCCTTCGAGAGTTTAGTGAAGAGCTTGTCCGACACCAGCAGAGCCTTGGCCTCAGAGTGCTCGATTAACGAATCCAACTCCTCGCCTGTGAAATCAGGCATCAAAGGTACCACAACCATACCTGCTGTGGTTACTGCAAAATAACTTACACCCCAGTTAGGCATACTGCTACTAAGTAATGCAACCTTATCACCTGCTTTTAGGCCAGCATCGAGCAAGAGCTCCTGTACCTGCTCAACACGCTCCTTCACCTCGCGATAGGTGACGTCCTCACCGCCCAACATCGTAAAGGCGATATTGTTAGAGAACCTCTCAACGCTTACATTAAGAAGTTCATAAATAGTCTTTAATTTTATCATAAAATGATTTTCGTGATTAAATTTGTTACGAAGATAGCGAAAAATATTTAAAATTGCTAATTTTGTGTCTAAATAGGTAAATAAATTCTTAAAATGCTCTGTTCCGACTATATAAAATCCGCAGCATTGCGTTTTGGATTCGATTTGTGCGGCATTACCAAGTGTCAAAATTTCGAAGTGAACAAACGTGCTTATATGCGTTGGCTTGAGAGGGGATATGATTCATCTTTGGAGTATATGCGTAACCATCTCGACAAGCGATTTGACGTTCGACAGTTGGTCGAGGGAGCAAAGACGGTGGTGGTGTGTGCCGTGAGCTATAAGTCGGAAATCAGTGGCGGATATGATAAATCGGATAGTTGTAAAATAGCCTCATACGCCTGTAATCGCGATTACCACAAGATATTGAAGAAGATGTTGCAGACGCTGTTGCGCGAGTTACAGACGCAGTATCCTCAATTGCAAGGCCGCGCCTTTGTAGATTCTGCTCCATTGCTCGAAAAGCAATATGCCGTAGAGGCGGGTTTGGGTTGGATTGGACGTCAATCTCTGTTGATAACCCCAGAATATGGCTCATATGTATTGCTTGGCGAGTTGGTGCTTGACGTGGAGGCTGATGCGTATGATGTACCTTATGAGGGCGTAGGTTGTGGTGAGTGCCGTAGATGTATGGATGCTTGCCCGACGTCGGCAATCGTGGAGCCTATGACGATAGATACGGCAAAGTGTATCTCTTGCCGCACGATAGAGTCGGATAATGATACAAATGTCGATTTGCACGGCTGGATTTTTGGTTGCGAGGAGTGTCAGAATTGTTGTCCCTATAATCACCGCGTGGCGATGCATCGAAATGCAGCTTTTAATCCGTTGTTTGATCCGCGTGAAATATCTGTTGATGAGTGGCTTGCAATGAGCGAGGAGGAGTTTTTGGCTCGCTTTGGAACAACGCCCCTAAAACGTAGTGGGTTGGAGAGAATTAAGAAGAATATAAAAAAATAAGTTGCCGATATTTCGACAACTTATTTTTATTATTGAGCTATAACTCTTATTTGTAGAACAATGAGCTAATCTCCTTGTAGTTGTGAACGTGCTCGATAACCTCTGCGAAGATGTCTGCAACTGACAAAACGGTGAACTTGCTCAAGTCCTTCTCCTGATTCAAAGGAATAGTATCAGTTACGATAACCTCCTTCAACTGACTTGCGTTGATACGCTCGTAAGCAGCACCAGACAATACGGGGTGAGTGATAACAGCGCGAACGCTCTTTGCACCCTTCTCCATAAGCATATCGGCAGCCATACAAATAGTACCAGCTGTGTCAATCATATCGTCAACGATGATGATGTTGCGGCCCTCTACATCGCCGATAGCAGTCATACTACCAACAACGTTTGCCTTTGCGCGCTCCTTGTGAGAGATGATAATGGGAGCCTGCAAGTGCTTAGCGTAAGCGTGAGCACGCTTTGCACCACCCATATCGGGAGAAGCAATAGAGAGATTCTCCATATTGAGGTTCTTGATGTAGGGTACGAAGATGCCGCTTGCGTAGAGTGCATCAACGGGAATATCGAAGAAGCCCTGAATCTGGTCTGCGTGCAAGTCCATAGTCATAATACGGTCTGCACCTGCTGCAACCAACAAATTGGCAACCAACTTTGCACCGATGGGTACACGGGGACGATCCTTACGATCCTGACGAGCCCAACCAAAGTAAGGCATAACTGCAATAACTCTGTAAGCTGAAGCACGACGAGCAGCGTCAATCATCATCAAAAGCTCCATCAAGTTGTCAGACGAGGGGAAAGTCGACTGAATGATAAATACGGTGCAACCACGAATAGACTCGTTGTAATAGGGCTGGAACTCACCGTCGCTAAACTGGAGAACTTCAACATCACCAAGTGTAGAGCCATAGCTGGCAACGATTTTCTCTGCGAGGTAACGCGAGTTGCGACCTGCGAAAAATTTAATCTTATGAATAGCCATTTTGTTATAATGTTTTTTTTTGATAGTGCAAATATATATAATCCTCGTCTAAAAAGCCACTTTTGCGTATCTACTTTTTAAATAATTATAAACATTTCTCAATAAAATCGAGAATTTCCTCACGGCCCGTACCTTTTTCACTCGAAGAACAGAACATTGGCGGCAGCTCCTCCCACTGTTCGCTAAGTGTTTTGCAGTAACGCTCCACGCTCTTTTTACGTTGTGTGGCCGACAATTTGTCGGTTTTGGTGAATATTATACCGAATGGTACACCGTTTTGGCCTAACATCTCAATAAACTTCAGGTCGATAGCTTGCGGTTCCAAGCGTGAATCAACCAGCACAAACAAAAAGTGCATCTTTTCGCACTTGAGCACGTAGTCGAGAATAATCTTCGAGAACTCACCACGCATATTTTTCGATACGCGAGCGTAGCCATATCCCGGCAGGTCAACCAGATACCAATTATTGTTTATGCAGAAGTGATTTATCAGGCGGGTTTTACCCGGCGTAGAGGATACTTTAGCCAAGCCTTTGCGGCCGGTAAGCATATTTATAAGTGAGGATTTTCCTACGTTACTACGGCCGATGAATGCAATATCGCGCAAGTCATCCTTAGGAACCTGCGAAATTTTCTCTGAACTGCACTTGAAATCGGCTTTTATAACTTGCATAGGAACACTGTTTATGGCCACAAAAGTACACAAAAAAAACTAAATGGCAAACTGCGTGCAAATTCATTGGAGGGTTAAATTGTGTTTTTACGAAAAATATTCTTACCTTTACGTTGATAAACTCTAATTACTGCTATGGACAATCGAAAATATGTTATAGGTATCGATTTTGGTACCGACTCTGTGCGTGCTTTGGTGGTTGCTACGGACAATGGCGAGGAGATAGCCTCTTGTGTGTCGCTTTATAAGCGTTGGAGCGAGGGTAAGTATTGCAACCCGAAACAGAATCAGTATAGACAACACCCATTGGATTATATCGAATCTTTGACTGAGGCGGTAAATGGCGCTTTAGCGCAGTGCGACGAGGCGGTAAGCGGTGGGGTAGTAGGTTTATCGTTTGATTGTACTGCCTCGACACCTGTATTGACCGATTGCGAGGGTACGCCGTTGGCTCTATTGCCCGAATATGCGGAGAATCCTGATGCGATGTTTATCCTTTGGAAGGACCATACGGCAATATCCGAGTCGGACAAGATAAACGAGGTTGCCAAGCGTTGGCATACCGATTATACAAAATATGGCGGCGGAAACCACTCTTGTGAGTGGGTGTGGGCGAAGATGTTGCACTCGTTGCGTGTTGCGCCCGAATTGCGCGAAAAGGCATATTCGTGGATGGAGCATTGCGATTGGATTAGCGCACTGCTTTCGGGAGATACTACGCCCGAAAAGATTATCCGTAGCCGTTGCGCTGCAGGTCATAAGGCTATGTGGCACGCAGAGTGGGGTGGTATGCCCGAGCGTGCATTCTGGCAGGAGGTAGATCCATTGCTTGATATATTTGATGGACATCTTTTTACCGAAACATATACGAGCGATGTAGCCGCAGGAAAACTCTGCGAGGAGTGGGCCGAGCGTTTGGGTCTGAAGGAGGATATTGCCGTTGGCGTTGGTGCTATCGATTGCCACGTGGGAGCCGTTGGTGCCGGAGTGCGTGACAATGTGTTAGTCAAGGTGATGGGTACCTCTACCTGCGATATTACCACAGCGGCGTATGATGTTATTGGCAATCGTACTGTGCGCGGAATCTGTGGTCAGGTTGATGGCTCGGTGTTGCCCGGAAGAATAGGCTTTGAGGCGGGACAGGCTGCCTTTGGAGATATATATGCGTGGTATAAACGTTTGCTTGGCTGGAGCCTGAAATTTGTTGCCGATGTGCCCGCACTGAAGGATAAGATTTTGGCAGAGCTGACGCGTCAGGCTGAGCAGTTGCCACTAACGGCCGATGATATGATTGCCGTAGATTGGTTTAATGGTCGCCGTTCGCCCGATGATGATCCTCTGGCAACGGGAAAACTCTTGAATCTCACGCTCGCCACCTCTGCGCCAGAGATATTCAAGGCTCTCGTAGAGGCTACGGCTTTCGGATCACGTGCCATAAATGAGCGTCTTGCTGATGAAGGTTTGCGTATTGACACAATCTTGGCCGTGGGAGGTATCTCGAAGAAATCTCGCTTCGTTATGCAGACTATGGCCGACGTTATCGGTGTACCTATCCGCGTTGTGCGTAGTACGCAGGCTTGCGCTCTTGGCTCGGCAATGAATGCCGCCGTGGCTGCGGGTGTTTATGAGTCGGTGGAGGCTGCGCAGGATGCTATGTCGTCGGGATTTGATGGCGAGTATATCCCCAATGCCGAGCGCCACGAGATATACAACGTGCTCTATAAGCGTTACCTCGCTGCAGCGTACAACAGAGAATAGAGAATCACTAATTCAAATTTAAATAATTATGAAGACAAAATTTCGTATTTTAGCAAGTGTTGCTGCAATGGCTACTATGCTTTTTGCCAGCTGTGCAACACAACCTGCCACGGAAGTAGGTACAAGAACTGATGCTCTTGACGCTTCGGCTTGGGATGCATCGACTTGGATTTCAGCCGTAGATGCTCCCGTAGTAACGGAGCGTGTAGGCGATCGTGCTGCAGATGGCACAAGCTGGTTCTTATCAACAGTAAAGAACGAGCAGAAGGTTACATCTGCAAAGTGGATGACTACAAGTTTGGGCGTCTATGAGATTTATGTAAATGGCCAGCCCGTAGGAAACGAGTTCTTGAAGCCGGGCTTCACCGACGCTCGCAAGACTCGCCGTTCGTTTACTTATGATATTACCGATGCCTTCAAGACTGCAGCTAATGCCGAGAACGTTCTCTCTGCACAGGTTACTCCCGGTTGGTGGGCTGATAAGATTGTTACAACAGGCTCTGTGAAGGGTATGTACGGTAAGAAGTGTGCTTTCCGAGGTGTTTTGGAGCTCACATTTGCCGATGGTACAAAGAAGTTGTATGGTACTGACCTTGAGAATTGGAAGGCTGGTATCGCAGGTCCCGTAAAGCACGCTGCAATCTTCGATGGTGAGGAGTATGATGCTCGCGAGAAGATGGGTTTTGAGGTTGCCGAGAGCCTTGCTACACCCGAGGTGAATGCGGAGTTCGCAGGTGAGATTCTTCCTTCGCAGGGTGCGGAGATTTACCTTCGCCGTGACCTCGCATTGGCTCCCGTTAAGGCCTATACTTGGAAGGATGTGGAGAATGTAAAGGAGAACGAGTACGGTAAGGTAGTTATTGCCAAGGAGTTTGCACAGGGTGAGCCTATAACTGTTCAGGCGGGTGAGACTTTGGTTATCGACTTCGGCCAGAACTGCGCTGCTGTTCCTTCGTTTGTGTTCAAGGCAAAGGAGGGTACGGTGCTTACTTGCCTTCCTTCAGAGTTGCTCAACGATGGTAATGGTGCAAAGAGCCGTGGTATGGATGGTCCCGAGGGTAGCTGCCACCGCGAGAACCTGCGTATGGCTCAGACTGGTATGATTCTTACCTATACCTTTGGTGCAAATAAGGGTTTTGCTGAGTACTATCCTCACTGCACATTCTTTGGTTATCGTTTCGTCTCTATCACTGCAACCGATGAGGTTACAATCAAGTCTATTGAGTCAATCCCCGTTACCTCTATCGCCAAGAATATGGAGAGTGGTAAGATTATAACGGGCGACGAGTCTGTAAATAAGCTTATCTCTAATACATATTGGGGTCAGCTCTCTAATTACCTCTCTGTACCTACCGACTGCCCGCAGCGTAACGAGCGTTTGGGCTGGACTGCCGATACACAGGTATTTGCCGAGACAGGTACATTCTTTGCCAATACACTCACATTCTTCCACAAGTGGATGCGCGATATGCGCGACAGCCAGAGTGAGACAGGTGGTTTCCCCGGCGTTGCTCCCTATGCACAGTATGGTAACGAGAAGATGCGTTTGGGTTGGGCTGATGCAGGTATCATAGTGCCTTGGACCGTATGGAAGCAGTTTGGCGATAAGCAGATTGTTGACGAGAACTGGGAGGCGATGAATCTCTTTATGAACCATATCTATGAGACCAAGTATAACCACGTGGCACTCAAGGCAGAGAATGGCAACTATCAGTGGGCTGACTGGTTGAGCTACGAGCCTCTGGAGAGCTGTAGCGGTTTGCACTATGGAAATGGTGGAATCCTGCCCGAGTCTATCACATATTGGAACTATTTGGGTGCTTCATATTGGGCAATCGACGCCTCTATGATGCGCGATATGGCTGTGGCTACAGGCCGCGATGCTGCTCCCTATCAGAAGCTGGCTGACGAGGCCAAGGCATATCTGAAGAAGGAGTTCCTTAATGCTGACGGCACATTCAAGACACCTATCCTTAACACTATGCAGACTCCCGCATTGTTCGCATTGAAGAATGGTCTTGTGGAGGGCAAGGCAAAGGAGGATATGATTGCACGCTTGCGTCAGAACTTCGCCGAGCACGACAACTGCTTGCAGACAGGTTTCTTGGGTACATCTATCTTGATGGCTACACTTACCGAGAATGGTATGTCTGATATCGCTTACAACCTCCTCTTCCAGCGTAAGAACCCCAGCTGGCTCTACTCTGTGGATAATGGTGCGACTACTATCTGGGAGCGTTGGAATAGCTATATGCTCGATAAGGGTATGGGCCCGAAGGGTATGAACAGCTTCAACCACTACGCTTACGGTTGCGTTTGTGAGTGGATTTGGGAGACTGCTGCAGGTATCGCTGCCGACCCCGCTGTTCCTGGTTTCAAGCATATCATTATGAAGCCTGTATTTGACAAGCGCTTGGGCTTTGTTAATGCCGAGTACAACTCTGCTGCAGGTCTTATCAAGAGTGCGTGGAAGTATGAGGGTGATAACTGGACTTGGGAGTTCACTATCCCCGAGGGTGCAACGGCATCTGTTACTCTCCCCGGCTCAACCGAGGTGAAGGAGTACACAAGCGGTACATACACTATCTCTCAGGCAAAGTAATCTTATCAATCAATATTCGAAAAGGCTGTCGGCAATTAGCTGACAGCCTTTTTTATGTAACCTATTGCGGATATTTTACCTTGGTAATGCGCTACTAATAAAAATAGAGCTGAAGAGGATAGGAATGCGAAGTGTGTGTAATTATACAAAATAAACTACCCATTTCTCGGATTATAAGAGAAATGGGTAGCTTATGAGGTTAAACATCTGATAGACGCTTTAATCACTATTCCACTCGCCGTGGGCCTCGATGTAGATTATGGGGCGTTTGGGCTCGAGGGCTTTTAAGCGTATGTAGCTCTCGTAGAGATTTATACCATTTGAAGATTCATCAGCAAGCAGATAGCCGAGTACGCAGGCGTAGTTGCGTGTGGCGTGGTATGTGTTTTCGGCTCTTAATGTAAATGCCTTCTTCCACTTGGGGTTGTTCGACTCATTGCCATTTAGACGGCGTGAGATTCCACTATTACGTGTGCTGATAGGTACCTGTGCCAGAACGTACATACCCAACGAGTCGCACATACGATATACCTCGTGAGGTACGGCCGATGCGGGGAATCGCAAGGCGTTGTATCCCAACAAGCGAGCTCCGAGGATATCCTTACCGGTTATCTTGTGGACATCAAAATTACCATAATTGAGGTCTGTCTTAATGCCATTTATAAAGAAATCTCCATTCTCGCTATGCTTCACATCGCGGAAACCCAACAGGTGTGTCTGATACTCCGCGTAACGGCCCTCAATCTGTGTCTTGAGGTTAAGACGATAGCGCACGGGCATATCGGCACACCACGTAAGCTCGTAAGGAATCTGAGTCATAATCTTGATGGTGTCCTCACGCTTCATATCCAGCTCTATATCCCTGTGGCCATACGTAACGACCGTTGTGTCAGGGGCGAGAAGCTCATAATGTATACGTGCTTTCTTGGGGTTGAGCGACTCGGTCTTTACAACAAAACCAAGCTCCACGATGGCGTGCTCCTTAGCCAAATCAACAGTTGTATTATGCACCACATCGCGCACTCGCACAATCGGTTGTGACATAACATATACCTCGCCAACGCGTGGCTCCTCGGTAGTTACGAAGCTCTCCATTCTGCGGCTCCAATGATTCTTGAGCAGGCGAATCTGAATGGTATTCATATCCTCCTTTGCAGCCTTCGTTACATCAAACTCGGCGGGCGCAAAGGCGTTGGATGTGTATCCCAGCTTTTTGCCATTTATAAACACTTCGTAGGCTGCCGATGCCTCGTCCACGCGGACGATAGCCTGACGGTTGAGCCACGCAAATGGAACAGAGAACTGACCGGTGAAGACCACCGCATCAGCCTCCTCCGAGCGTGTCCACTCCTTGACGGGGCGTACATACTGCGATTTTACTGCCACGCCGCCGTGCGTTTGCGCCAGCGCTGAAGTGTTATAGGGGACAATTCTTGCACGCGGTGTCAAGCAATTCTCTGAAACAATCTCCTGCGCCGAAGCAGATGTTGCGACAATGAGCAGGAGCGTTATGTATGAGAAAAAACGTTTCATATATTTCGGATTATTCGTATATTTGTGTCAAAGTTATAAAAAATTTTGTTCACGCGATGAATTCCACTCCAAAACTGAACTTTCCAGCTATAAATTTACGTGCCAGACGCGACAATGAGCGAACTTTGGTCTTTGACGAGGTGCGTTCGATGTATGTCGTATTGACTCCCGAGGAGTGGGTTCGCCGCCATCTTGTAGCCTTCCTTATGGGGTATTGTGGTGTTACGTTGCACTCCATTGTGGAGGAGTATCCCGTAAACCTAAACAATATGGCACAGCGTGCCGATGTGGTGGTGATGGATAATAGCGCACGTCCTATCATCTTGGCCGAGTGCAAGTCGCCCGACGTAAATCTTTGCAACAAGAATATTCTGCAGGAGGTCTTTGCCCAAGCTACGCGCTACAATGCCGTAGTGCAGGCCCGCTATGTAATAATTACAAACGGCTTGCAACACTACTGCTACGAATATGCAGAGTCGGGATATACGCAACTTACCTCTTTCCCAAAGTTAGGATAATCTCCATCCGCAGTTATTGCGCGGGGTGCATACTATCCATATACTCGCGGAATGAATCGCGGTAGTTGATGCTTATTGGCACATACTCCTCATTGTCAAGATACACCCGTCCGCGTGCATAGCCCGTTACGTGGCCGAGATTTACTATGTAGGAGCGATGTACACGCATAAAGCGGTCGGCGGGTAGTGCGCTCTCGATATTCTTCAGGCGTAGCAGAGTCATAATCGAAGAGCCCGATGTCAGATGCAGACGAACATACTCGCCTACACTCTCAATATATATTATGTCGGCATACTTCACAAGCGACACCTTATAGTCGGCTTTAATTGATATGCAATCCTTGTTCTCGGCTGCTCCTTGTGCTGGCGCGGCCTCTACGCTTGATGTCACCTGCTCCTCGCGCAAACGTTGTAACTCTATGAGTGAGCGAACTTTACCTACAGCGCGCTGAAACTCGTCAAAACTGAACGGCTTGAGCAGATAATCCACAGCATCGAGTTTGAAACCTTCGATAGCGTACTCCGAGTAGGCCGTAGTAAAAATCACCATAGGTGGATTCTCCAATCCACGCACGAAATCCACTCCACTCAAATCAGGCATATTTATATCCACGAACATAACATCAATCTCTTTCTCGGCAAGTATCTTCTCGGCCGAGTGGGCGCTATTGCACAATGCGACAACCTCGAGGTCGTCGATACGTTCCATATATTTACTCAATTGGCGCAGTGCCAACGGCTCATCATCTATTGCTATACACTTTATCATATGTCATCGGAATTGATAGTTTCACTATATATTCTGACTCGCTACTATCGTCAATGTCGAGTTTGTAATTATCGCCAAACAGCAACTCTAAACGCTTGCGTACATTCTCCAGTCCAATGCCTCCCTTTTCAACCTTGAGTCCTTTATGGCGCGAGTTACGCACTTGGCAAATGGCGTTGTCGTCATCGCACCACAAGTTGATATGTACGAACGATGGTGAGTCGTAGCTTACTCCGTGCTTAAAGGCATTCTCCACAAAGACAATTATCAGCAGTGGTGGCACCTTTGCATTTGTCGGAAGAGGTTTCTGCACTTCAACACGCACATCCACATCACTCATATATCGTATGCGCATAAGCGAGATGTAATTCTCCACAAACTGCACCTCCTGCCATAGATTGGTGTGAGTCTTCTCGGAGTCATACAACACATATCGCATCATCTTCGATAGCTCAATAACTGAAGATTTTGCCACCTCGGAGTCAATGTCAATCAATGCGTGGATATTGTTCAGCGTATTCATAAAGAAGTGTGGATTGATTTGATATTTCAAATAATCCATCTCGGCCTGCAGACTCTGGCGCTCCAGCTCAACCATCTTCTGCTCGTCACGTATTGATTTGAATATAAGCTTAATACCGCAGTTAGCACCCATCATAAGCAGACCTAACAATACATTCCACTCCCAACTCAAATCGGTAAACGATGCGCGTCCGTGAACGATGTATATATCCTTGGCATAATAGGGCAATAACTGCAACGTATCATAATAGTAGTCCAGCGGATAGAATATCGCCACCAAAATAGCAACCGCCGCAAGAAAATAACTAATGTGTCGTCGCTGCCACAGAAGGCGTGGTGCAAGCAAAAAGTTATTTACGGCAAAAATTAGAATATAGGGAGCCAACTTACTCCACACGATAAGAATATTCACCAAGTTAATATGGTCCTCCGACATCATCTGCGAGTTGAGGATGGGCACCAATAGCGCCATCGTCCACACTAGAAAGTAGAGGATATTTTCGCCTATACCTGATTTGCTTGTGTTTGTTCTCATACGAACAAAGGTACACAAAAAATCTATTCTTTGAAAAAAATCAGTATATTTGTCAATAGAACAGCTAAAACTCTAACCCTATGAAAAGATTTATACTTGCACTGATATTGTGCGCAACGATCGTGTCCGTATCGGCACAGAAAAAATATCCTACTATGTTCGCACACCGAGGCTGCTGGAGCAAGAACGATGCAAATGAGTTTGTCGTTCCAGAAAATAGTCTGCCCGCCGTTGCTATGGCCAAGACGATGGGCTATAAGGGTATCGAATGTGACGTTCATTATACCAAGGATAAGCGTATGGTGATTCTCCACGATGCTACGCTCAACCGCACGATGCGTCGAGCTTCGGATTACTCAAAACTCGATAAACCAGTGCGTTTGGATGAACTCACCTTTGAGGAGTTGCGCCGTGACTACGTTCTCGAGTCGGAGAATCCCGAGTGGCGAACACCTATTCCCACTCTCGAAGAGTTGCTCTCGGAGTGTAAAAAGCAGGGAGTGATGCCTATGTTGCACAGCGCGCTGATGGAGTCATATCACGTAGCGCAGGAGATGTTTGGCAATGAGTGGATTTGCTTTACGGGAGGTGTGGAGCATTTGCAAAAGGTGCGCGAGTTCTCGGATTGCATCGTTCTACTTGCTATCAACGACGGCTCAGCCGAGGAGAATATTACCCGTTTGGAGCAGATAGGTGGCCGCTGTGGTATCTCTACAATGAAATACCAACTCTACACACCCGAATTCTGCAAGGCTCTAACCGACAGAGGTTATATCGTTCAGGCTTCAATCTTCCCTACGCCCTATGAGGCTATTGCACAGCGCAATGGCATAACATATCAGTTGTCGGATTACTCAATTATGCCCACGCATAAACCGATACATAAAGGTCGTGGCGTATTGAAAGCCACTACGAACGACGCTACTTGGGAGTGGAGTTGCGAGGAGAAGTTAGAGCGCGGTGCATTAACTCTCGACATTGAGTTCAAGGGCGAGGTGGAAATCATAATTAACGGCAAGCAAAAATACACACTCTCGCACGATGATTTCAGTCGTTATACAATCGGCAGTCGTTCATTCAACGCCACTCCTAATCTCAAAGTTACGGCCAAACCCGAAGCGCAAGTAAAGAAGGCTATTGCACGTGTATATAAATATTAGGTAAATAATTATTATGAGACGATTATTTTATATTTTGGCAATTTGTGCTCTCGCGTTGAGTGGTTGTGCAAAGAAAAGCACTCGCATCGAGGAGTTGAAAGAGAAATACGACAAATTTGTTGCTTTGACGTTCGACGATGGGCCAAGTACATTGACACCACGTATTTTGGACATTCTCGAAAAGTATGATGCGACGGCTACGTTCTTTGTTATTGGCGGTCAGGTTGATGCCACAACGGAGCCTACTATTCGTCGAGCTGTGGAGCAGGGTTGTGAGATAGGTAGTCACTCGTTTACACATCCCTATATGTCAAAACTTTCGAAGCAGGAGCAGCTTGAGCAGTCGGAGCAGACCATTGCCGCGATTGAGAAGTATGCACCCACACCAAAATATTTCCGCCCGCCATATATGGATGCCGATGAGGTTACGCATAGCCTTGTCCCTCAAATATTTATCGGCGGATATTGCCCCTCGGATTGGGACGCGAATGTTAGCGTGGAGGAGCGCATCAAGGGTTTGTTAGAGAATGTGGAAGATGGGTTGATTTTTATCTTGCACGACTTTAAGGACAACAACGGCACGGCCGAAGCTTTAGAGGTGGTTATTCCTGAATTGCAGAAGCAGGGTTATGCGCTTGTGTCGGTTGATGAATTGTTTGCCATAAAGGGTGTAGAGCCAAAGAAGGGAATTATATACGATAGGGTAGAGTAGTTTAGTTGTAATTTAGAATAAAAAACGCCGCAACTTTTGCAGTCGCGGCGTTTGCTATTTTTTAGAGAGATATTACCACTCCAAAATCTTCTTGAAGTCGTAAGCCTCGGGATTAGCAACATACTCCTTTGCAGCCTCGTAATCCTCGGGAGTTACGTAGTGCAAGAGGTTGTTGATAACCTGCTGAATCTTGTCTGACTCGATGTTTACGAGACGGGGAGGAATCTTGCCTGTTGTGGGATCCTGCAAATCCTTCAAGTAGAGAGGCGATACGAAACCATCCTGTGAGATGTAAACCATACAACCTGTCTTGCCCTCAGAGAAGAGCTTATAAACACCCATACCCAACTCAGAGCAGTATACCAAGTCGTAAGCGATAGGAGTCTGGCAACGAACCTCGTAACCAATCTCAACGGGACGAGACTTAACCTTGAGCTTGAGCTCCTTAAGCTTGTTCTCCAACAACTCGTTGAAGATGTTAGCCTTAGAAACCTTACCGAGCTCGGGGTGACCGTGGTCGTCGTATGTGAAGTTAATACCTGAGTTCTTAATCTCCTCATCAGAAAGTGCGTGGAATACACCCTCAGAGATCATTGCAACACCGTACTCGATGCCCATAATCTTACGCTTGATGATTGAAGATACAACCAAGTTTACAATCTTCTCGATAGTAATCTCTGTCTTGTTGAACATCTCGGGGATAACAATCATAGAATAGTGGCAAGCAGAGCCGATACCGAATGCCAAGTGACCAGCTGAACGGCCCATAGCAGCTACAACAAACCAGTTAGCAGATGTACGAGCGTCGTTGTAAACAGCGCGACCGATAACGGTACCACCCTCCTTAGCTGACTGATAACCGAATGTGGGTGAGCCTGCGGGCAAGGGGAGGTCGTTGTCGATTGTCTTGGGAACGTGGATGTTAGCAATGGGATACTGCTTTGCCTCCAAGAACTTAGCAATGCGGTTAGCTGTTGAAGCTGTGTCATCACCACCAACAGTTACCAACAACTTGATGTTGTTGTCCTGGAAGAATGAAAGGTTGAAGTTCTCCTCGAAATCCTTATCAGTGGGCTTGAAACGGCTCATAGTGAGGTAAGAACCACCCTGGTTGAAGATAAAGTCAGACTTTACGAAATCCAAATCCTCGAAACGGGGGTTAGGATTGAAAAGACCTGAATAACCATAATGCAAACCGATTACGCGATAACCCTTAGCAAGGAATGTCTTTGCAACGCTACCAACAACGGTGTTCATACCAGGTGCGGGACCGCCACCTGTGAGAATAGCAATAGCCTCTTTCATAGTGTGTTATTTTATTTAAATAAGTTAAAGTTTCAAAAATTTACGCAAATGTAATAAAAATAAGTGTCAATTTGACGCTTTCGGGCGCTTTTTTTCTTATATATGTAATAATCGGGCCCTGCAATGATGTTTTATCGAGTCATAACATACACTTTTTATGTTATTTTTTCGATGCAATCTTTGCCTATTTGCAATAAATTAGTACTTTTGTATATCGTATTTTGCGTTATTGTGGACGCATCGTAATGCGACTCTCTGTTAAAAACATTGAATTTACACTAAACCAATTAAATAACAGACAAATGAAAAAGTTTTTCTCTTTTGCTGTCGTAGCTTTGGCAGCAGTATCTATGTTCAGCTTCGCTTCTTGCAAGCCCGCTGAGAAGCAGATTGGTCTTCAGCTCTATTCTGTAAATCAGGATATGAAGGATGTTGACGCTTCATTGGCTAAGGTTGCAGCAGCTGGTTACAATGTTGTTGAGACTTTGCGTAGCCCCGAGTGCTTCGGTTTGCCCGCAGCTGAGTTCAAGGCTTTGTGCGACAAGCACGGCTTGAAGATTGTTTCTACTCACCACTCAATCGGTATGAACCCCGAGAAGGAGGCTGAGATTATGGAGCAGTGGAAAGAGGTTTTCAAGGGTTTGAACGTTATGGGTGCAAAGTATTGCGTTATCCCCAGCTTTAAGCTCGGCGAGACTATCGAGGATTTGAAGGCTGTATGTGACTACTTCAACAAGGTTGGTGCTTTGGCTAAGGAGTACGGCTTGAAGCTCGGTTACCACAACCACGCATTTGAGTATGAGGTTGTTGACGGTCAGGTTAAGTGGGAGTATATGATTGAGAACACTGATCCCGAGTCTGTATTCTTCCAGATGGACGTATATTGGACAACTAAGGGTGGTAAGTGCCCCGTTGAGTACTTGAAGAAGTACCCCGAGCGTATCAAGATGCTCCACATCAAGGACGACTTGGTAATCGGCGATAGCGGTAAGATCGACTTTGAGGCTATCTTCAACCAGTTCTATGCTAACGGTTACAGCGATTTCGTAGTTGAGCAGGAGATGCCCCGCGGTCCTAAGGACGAGGATAAGGCTGCACGTCTTGCAACTATGTGGGAGGGCGTAGCAAAGAGCGCTGCTTACTTGAAGAACGCTGAGTTCGTAAAGTAATCCCTTGACAATACTTAAACATTGGAGGCTACCGCAGGTGGCCTCTTTTTTTTATCCATTTTGGTACGATATGAATCTAATTTGGTAAAAAAGGTGCCGTGTAATCGGCTTTTTGAGTTTTTTGATTTACCTTTGTAGTTTATAAATGAAATTGATATTTCTGTAAACGAACAATAAATGGAGAATATATTAGAATATTATAATACATTCCTCTGGGTTATGGCGGGTACGGCTGTGCTGGTCTTTATTGCCTTGCAGTTTTTCGAGGCGGGATATGGCTATCTATTCGACCGCCGCTATGGTCCTCCCGTGCCGAATAAGGTGGGTTGGGTACTGATGGAGTCACCCGTATTTTTCGCTATGGGTGTGCTGTGGGCCATTTCTGACCGTCAGTGGGATGTAGTGCCGTTGGTGCTTTTTGCTATGTTTCAGTTGCACTACTTCCAGCGTTCGTTCATCTTCCCGCTTTTGATGCGTGGTAACTCGAAGATGCCGTTGGGTATTGTGTTGATGGGTATGACTTTCAATACACTCAATGCCTTGATGCAGGGTGGTTGGATTTTCTTCCTCGCCCCCGAAAATTATTATGCTGATTGGTTCTTAAAGCCATTTATATATATTGGTATTGCGATTTTCTTTGCCGGTATGTTTATAAATTGGCAGGCTGATTATATTATTCGCCACCTTCGTAAGCCAGGCGACACGAAACATTATATCCCCAAGGGAGGTATGTTCCGATACGTTTCGTCGGCAAACTACTTTGGTGAGTTGGTTGAGTGGACTGGCTTTGCCATTGCTTCGTGGTCGTGGGCAGGAGTGGTGTTTGTGCTATGGACATTTGCCAACCTTGCACCCCGCTCTGCGTCGTTGTATAAACGCTATGAGAGGGAGTTTGGCGAGGAGTTTACCTCGCTTGGACGTAAGCGCATAATCCCCTTCATCTATTAGAAAACACATCGCTATGAAAGATATAAAAGACTCTATACTCTTTACGCCCTATAAGATGGGCCCCGTAACGCTTCGCAACCGTACTATTCGTTCTGCGGCCTTCGAGTCTATGGGTAAAGATTTTAGCCCAACGCAGGCCTTGAAGGATTACCACGTGAGCGTGGCAAAGGGTGGTGTGGGTATGACTACATTAGCCTATGCCTCGGTGAATCGTAGTGGTATCTCGTTTAACTCGCAGCTATGGTTGCGCGATGAGATTGTGCCGCAGTTGCGCGATATTACCGATGCGGTGCATAAGGAGGGTGCAGCCGTAGGTATTCAGATTGGCCACTGTGGTAATATGACTCACTGGGAGACTGCGGGTTGCTTCCCTGTGTCTGCGTCGAATGGTTTTAACCTCTACTCACCTACGTTCCACCGCAAGCTGAAGGCTTCGGAACTTTCGCAGTTTGCCAAGGATTTCGGTACAGCGGTAAAGACTGCGCACGAGGCAGGTTTTGATAGCGTGGAGGTACACGCAGGTCACGGTTACCTTATCTCGCAGTTCCTCTCACCGTGGACAAACCGTCGTCGTGACGAGTTCGGTGGCTCGCTGGAGAATCGTATGCGCTTTATGAATATGTGCCTGGAGGAGGTTATGGAGCAGGCCGCCAGATATAATATGGCCGTGCTTGTTAAGCATAATATGGAAGATGGATTCAAGGGCGGTATTGAAGTGCCCGAGTCTATCGAGATAGCCAAGCAGATTGAAAAGTTTGGCGTTCACGGCATAGTTCTTTCATCGGGTTTTGTATCGCGTGCTCCGATGGCTGTGATGCGAGGTCGTATCCCGACAAAGACTATGGGTTATTATATGGGTTGGAACGAGTGGATGCAGAAGATTGTCGTTTCGCTGTTCGGTCAGTGGATGATTAAACAGTACGACTTCGAGGAGTGCTTCTTCTTGGAGAATGCCAAGAAGTTCCGCGCCGCGTTGAAGGGCCCGTTGGTATATGTTGGCGGTTTGGTGTCGCGCGAGGGTATTGAGAAAGTTCTGGACGAGGGCTTTGAGATGGTGCAGATGGCGCGTGCGCTTATTAACGATCCTGCCTTTGTAAATAAGATGCTTGCGGGCGATATGGCTACGCGTTCGGGTTGTGACCATAAGGATTACTGCATTGCCCGTATGTACTCGGTAGATATGAAGTGTTGTCACCATTGTGATAATCTTCCGAAGGTTATTCGCAAAGAACTCGGTCTGTAATGCGTCGCGGAGAGGTTTTGGCAGGAACAAAGACGGCACTTGTTACGGGCGCATCGAAGGGCATTGGCCGTTGCTATGCCTTGCAGTTGGCGGCGTTGGGATATAATGTGCTGATGGTTGCCTCGGGCGAAAAGGAGTTGCTTGCAACAGCCGAGGAGGTACGCACAGCATCGCCCAATGTGTGGGTGCGTACGCTTATAAAGGATTTGGCTACGCCCACGGCTGCCGAGGAGCTGTTCGCGTGGACCGAGGCGGAGGGCATAAAGGTTGATGTGCTGATAAATAATGCTGGAATCTTCTCGTTTTGCGATATTTTGAATACCCCCATTGTGCGTATCCAGCGAATGATTTACCTGCACGATATTACGGCTACGCTCAACTGTCGTCTGTATGCGGCCGATATGATTAAGCGTGGCGGTGGAAGAATACTTAATATGTCGTCCTTCTCTATCTGGATGCCATACCCCGGCTTGTCGCTTTATAGCGCCAGCAAGGCATATCTGAAGAGTTTTTCGGTGGCATTCTCAAAAGAGGTGGAGGCTAAGGGTGTAACTGTTACGGCTATATGCCCCGCAGGTATTGCAACCGATTTGTATGGCCTGTCGCCTAAGTTGCAACGTTTTGGGGTGCGCACGGGAATCTTGATGACGCCCGAGAGTTGTGCGCGCCGTTCGCTGCGCGCTATGTTCCGCGGTACGCGTTGCAAGGTGCCAGATTGGTGGTTTAGACTCTTTATACCTATCTGCCAACTTGTCCGTGGCCCGCTGATGAAGTGGCTACGAAATTTTACAATGCAGTTTCAGAAATAAAATAGGGTGTCATTTTCGGACACCCTATTTTATTCTATTTTATTTCTTTATTACCGTAACATTCATAGCCTGTTCGCCTTTCTCGTTGCTGCCAATCTCAAACTCGACATTCTGACCCTCGGTCAACGCACGGAATCCTTCGGCTACGATTCCCGTGTAGTGAACAAAGACCTCACGCCCCTCCTCCGTAAGGATAAAGCCATAGCCTTTCTTGCTGTCGAACCACTTTACTTTGCCAATCATTGTAGTACTTTTTAGTTGTTGATAATGCCTTGTGAATCAAAGTTAGTGATAATTGTCGATATTCCAAAAGATTCAGGCTTTTTTATTATTGCCAAGAGGATAAATATCGGGTAAAACTTTAGAAACGAGAAATAAAAAAGGGTAAGCTACTTATATCGCACCGCTACAACCACATACCCTTGCTTGCTTCCACACCTGGGGGATTCTGTAGGAGCTGGTCGTATAAGACTTACCCGAGCACAAAGGTAGAAAAATTTTAATAACTAACAAAAATCTTTTGTGAAAAAATTTAAAAAAGAGTGTTTGCTATATGGTGAAATGGGATTATTCCCCATTTTTTTTACTATAAAGCTATCTTTTTATATTATATATGCTATAAACATTTTATCTCCCTTTATACATCTCCTCGTAGTACTTTTCGTAGTCGCCAGAGGTGATGTTGTCCATCCACTCCTGATTCTCCAAGTACCATTTAACAGTCTTTTCGATGCCCTCCTCGAATTGGAGTGAAGGCTCCCAGCCGAGCTCGCGCTGCAGTTTTGTTGAGTCGATAGCGTAGCGTAAATCGTGACCTGCACGGTCGGTAACGTATGTAATCAAGCCCAAAGAGTGGCCCTCAGGATTACCTAACAGGCGGTCAACAGTCTTGATAATCACCTTAATCAAATCAATATTCTTCCACTCGTTGAAGCCTCCGATATTATACGTGTCGGCAACCTTTCCGTTGTGGAAAATTACGTCGATAGCACGTGCGTGGTCAACAACATAGAGCCAATCGCGCACGTTCTCGCCCTTGCCATATACGGGCAGAGGTTTCTGCTGGCGTATGTTATTGATGAAGAGCGGAATCAACTTCTCGGGGAACTGATAAGGTCCGTAATTATTTGAGCAGTTGGTAATTATCGTAGGCATACCATACGTGTCGTGATATGCTCTCACGAAGTGGTCAGACGAAGCCTTTGATGCTGAGTAGGGCGAGTGGGGATCGTATTTTGTTGTCTCGTAGAAGAAATCCTCGCCGTATGCCAAGTGGTGCTCGCCACTTGATGCTGTGGTTGTGAATGGAGGCTCAATACCTTCGGGGTGAGTGAGCTCCAGTGCGCCATACACCTCGTCAGTCGAGATGTGGTAGAAGCGCTTGCCATTCCAGTCGCCATTCCAATGATTCTTTGCAGCCTGCAACAAAGACAATGTGCCCATCACGTTTGTGCGAGCAAAGGTGAATGGATCCTTGATTGAACGGTCCACGTGGCTCTCCGCCGCGAGGTGGATAACGCCGTCAATGTCGTACTGTTGGAAAAGCTCTGTCATACGCTCATAGTCGCAGATATCCGCCTTTACGAATGTATAATTAGGCTCATTCTCAATATCTTTAAGATTGGCCAAATTGCCCGCATAGGTCAACTTGTCAAGGTTAATGATATGATATTCGGGATACTTCTTTACAAAAAGACGTACTACGTGGCTGCCGATAAAACCTGCACCGCCGGTGATAAGTATATTTTTCATATTGATTTTATTCGTGTAAAAGGTTGTTAATTAGCTTGTTGCTGCATTATGATGCGCTTTAGACAGTAAATCATCGACTCTCGCCAATGGGGAATATCTATGCCAAATGTCTTTTTAATCTTAGTCTTATCCAGCACCGAGAACGATGGGCGTGTAACCTTCGATGGGAACTCGTTTGAATGGCAGGGGTGAATCTTGCACTTGTCGTGACGCATAGCCGTAGTAATCTCTTGTGCGAAGTCGTACCACGAGCATACTCCCTCGTTCGAGAAGTGGTAAATACCCTCATTACCAGCGTAATAGTCACCTTCAATGATTGAGAAGATGGCCAAAGCCAAGTCGCCCGCATAGGTGGGTGTACCGACCTGATCGAAGACGACGTTAAGATTCTCCTTCTCGGCCGTTAAGCGAAGCATAGTTTTCAGGAAATTGTTTCCAAATTCAGAGTAGAGCCACGCTGTGCGGATAATGATGGCCTTTGCGCCTACCTCCGTAATAGCCTGCTCACCGTGCAATTTGGTCTTTCCATAGACGCCCAATGGATTGGTTGGCATATCTTCTGTGCGGGGAGTATTACCCTCTGCACCAAATACATAATCGGTAGATACGTGGAAAAGTGTGCCATCTACAGCCTTTGTTGCCTCGGCAAGATTTCTTACAGCCGTCGCGTTGATAAGTTCTGCCGTAGCCTCATCATCTTCGGCTTTATCTACGTTTGTATACGCCGCGCAGTTTACGATGATATTTACGTTATTCTCCTTTACAAAAGCCATCACCGCATCGCGGTTGGTGATATCCAATTCGGCTACGTCGGTGAAAATATATTCGTTGGGTGATACCGCGCCAAGGCGGCGCATCTCATTGCCTAACTGTCCGTTAGCACCCGTTACAAGAACTCGTTTACTCTGCATAGTAGTCCACGTTATAGTCAAACAAATCAGTTGCATCCTTCAGCATCGGGTGTGCCGAATCCTTTGCCGAAAGTAGTACATCTTCGGCGGGTAACTGCCAATCAATATTTATATCGGGGTCATTCCACGCTATGGCACCCTCCGATTGTGGGGCGTAGATATTGTCGCACTTATATTGGAATATGGCCTCCTCGCTCAACACTGAAAAGCCGTGCGCAAAACCACGTGGCACAAATAACTGACGATGATTATCCTCGGTAAGCTCAACGGCAACATATTTGCCGAAAGTAGGGGAGCCCTTGCGAATATCCACCGCAACATCCAATACGCGTCCCTTAACCACACGTACCAATTTGCTCTGCGCATCCTTGCCCTTCTGGAAATGCAAACCGCGAAGCACGCCATACTTCGATTTGCTCTCGTTGTCCTGCACGAACTTTACGGGGCGCACCTGCTCATCGAACTTCTTTTGCGAGTAGCTTTCAAAGAAGTAGCCGCGTGCATCGCCAAATACATCGGGCTCGATGATTACCACATCCTCTATGGCTGTCTTAATAACCTTCATTTCAATTACTTTTTACGCTTACGCTTGAGTTCATCAACAACCTTCAAGAGGTATTGACCATACTGATTTTTAATCATTGGCTGCGCCAACTCAACCATCTTCTCCTCGGTAATCCAACCGTTGCGGTATGCGATACCCTCCAAGCAGGCAATCTTCAAACCCTGACGTTTCTCAATAACCTCGACAAAGATTGAGGCCTCGGCAAGAGAGTCGTGTGTGCCTGTGTCGAGCCAAGCAAAGCCGCGCTCGAGAGTCTGTACCTTTAACTCGCCATCGTTAAGAAAATGTTGGTTTACAGTGGTAATTTCAAGCTCGCCACGAGCCGAGGGCTTGATATTTTTAGCTACATCTACAACCTTGTTGGGGTAGAAATAGAGTCCTACAACGGCGTAATTCGATTTCGGATTTTGAGGTTTCTCCTCGATGCTCAAACAGTTGCCCTGCTCGTCAAACTCGGCCACGCCATAGCGCTCGGGGTCATCTACCCAATAGCCGAATACGGTTGCCTTCTGCTCCTCCTCGGCAGTCTGCACAGCCTCTTTCAGGAGCTTCGAAAGACCAGCACCGTGAAATATATTATCACCCAAAACAAGGCAAGCCGAATCATTGCCGATAAACTCCTCGCCGATGATGAACGCCTGCGCCAAGCCATCGGGACTCGGCTGCTCGGCATACTCAAAGCGTACTCCATAATCGGAACCATCGCCCAGCAGACGCTTGAAGCCGGGCAAATCCTGAGGAGTGGATATAACAAGAATCTCGCGAATACCCGCCAACATCAAAACCGAGATGGGATAATATACCATCGGCTTATCGTAAATGGGCAGCAACTGCTTGCTAACTCCCTTTGTGATAGGATATAAACGTGTACCACTACCACCAGCTAATACTATACCTTTCATATTTGTTAATAAACTATTTAATCTCTCCTGAAAATATCTCGAGTATATACCTTTTCCTTAACATCATCGAGGACGGCGTCGTATCTATTGGCGATAATTGCCTGAGAACGAGCCTTAAATTGTGATATATCATTTACAACTTCGCTACCAAAGAATGATGTTCCATTATCCAAACTCGGCTCATATATAATAACTGTCGCGCCCTTTGCCTTAATGCGCTTCATAACACCCTGGATTGCACTTTGTCGGAAATTGTCGCTATTTGATTTCATCGTTAAACGATAGACGCCTATGATGCACTCCTTCTCGTTGTCTTTGTTATATCTGTTCTGTTCGCTATATGAGTAATAGCCAGCCTTATTGAGAACTTGATCGGCAATAAAGTCCTTGCGCGTGCGATTGCTCTCGACAATTGCTGTCATCATATTTTGCGGAACATCTTGATAATTAGCCAAAAGCTGTTTTGTGTCCTTGGGCAGGCAGTAACCTCCATAGCCAAATGATGGGTTGTTGTAGTGTGTGCCAATTCGAGGGTCAAGACCGATGCCTTCGATGATACATTTAGTGTCTAAGCCCTTTGTTTCAGCATAGGTGTCTAACTCATTGAAGAAGCTAATTCGCAGTGCCAAATATGTATTGGCGAATAGCTTGACAGCCTCTGCCTCATTGGGCCCCATAAAGAGAGTGTTAATATTCTCTTTTAAAGCTCCCTGTTGAAGCAAGTTTGCGAATGTCTCAGCTGCCTTAATAACCTTTTCGTTGGATTCCACTCGTCCGATGATTATTCTACTTGGGTATAGATTATCATAAAGAGCCTTGCTCTCTCGCAGGAATTCTGGCGAAAAGATGATGTTGTCAGAACCTACTTTTTTTATGATATTCTCGGTAAAACCTACAGGGACGGTTGATTTAATTACAATGAAAGCATCTTTATTTATTTCAGTTGCCTGTTTTATTACTTGCTCAACAAGTGATGTATCGAAGAAATTCTTGTGGCTGTCGTAATTTGTTGGCACGGCAACAATAATATATTCAGCACCGCAGTATGCTTCTTTGGCATCAAGGGTTGCCCTGATATTCAAGTTTTTTTTAGCAAAAAAATCCTCTATATATTCATCCTTGATAGGGGACTTGCGGGCGTTTATAGCAGAGACCTTCTCCGGCACCACATCAACGGCCACTACATCGTTGTGCTGCGCCAAAAGTGTAGCTATCGAAAGACCTACATATCCTGTACCTGCTATTGCTATTTTCATAATTATAGAGGCGGCTAATTAAAACTCGCTTACTTCATCCTTGATTTGACAATCTGCCAACTTTTGAATGAGTAGCCAAAAGCCTTTGCGCTCAATGCGGGTTAGTTGCGCCACCTTGTTGAGTTTATGATAAATTGAAGAGTTATTCCTTATTTGGGCTTTTGTAAATGGATATAATATGAACGTAACAAATGCACCTAATGCAATAACTATATATAGTTGCAAATCTATCGACAAGCCGCATTTATAGGATACAAACCAACATAACACTACGAATAAGTTGATAGAGGTTATTAATATTGTGGTACATATATGGTTAAACCCTAATTCGATAAATAAATGATGTAAATGCGTTTTGTCTGGACTAAATGGGGATTTTCCTCTTGCAATTCTTGCACTCATAACTCTAAGTGTATCAAATACGGGGATGCACAACACCGCAAGTGTAAAAGGAATCAATCCTAAATTAGAGTTTGTAATTATGACATTATCAATAGATGTTGATAGTATAGTAATTACAAAAACAGAAAAGATTATACCTAACGATAGCGTGCCAGCATCTCCAATAAACATTTTTGATTTCTTGCCGAATACGTTATGAATAAAGAATGGCAACAATGATGCCGCAACGATAGCTGCAAGAGCTACCATCAAGATATTGTCCAATATATAGAACATCACACCGAATATGATGCAACTCACGATGCTATACCCAGATGAATATCCATCAACTCCATCAATTAGGTTGATAGCATTAATAATGCCTACACAAGCAAAAATAGTTAATGGAACAGAGAGGTAATCGGGTATTATATTAACATCCCATAATCCATAGAAATTGTTAATTTGACAGTCTGTAGCGTATATAAGATAGCTTACCAACAATATCTCTACCAAGAATCTAACCTTCGGCGATAGCGAAATAATGTCATCCAAAAAGCCGACTATCATTATTATGATGACAGCCGCAAATACAGGGAATAATCCGCTAAAATTTCCAAATAAATTAAAACACATAAGTCCAGATAGAGCTCCAAATACAACTGTTATACCGCCCAATATAGGGATTGGTACACGCTGCAATTTTCTCGCATCAGGATTATCTACAATATTTTTCTTTACAGCTACTTTCAAGATGTATGGATGAATCCATAATGTACAACATAAAGCTACTGTTGCAGAAATCAAAATTGGTAATAGGTTGTTCATTATTATTAAATTTGGGCCACATTGTAGCGTATAAAAAATATCTTATACAATCAATGTCGAGGTAATTATTATTCTAAAACTTGCAGATATCCATCTGTGAATTCAGCAATCATTACAGCTGCTATACCTTTAATGTTTACTACGACTCTTTTTTTAGTCCCTTTATTCACTTTTACAAATGTTCCAATTGTTCCGTCGAATGCTCCTCCTATAATTTTGACGGGAGTACCTTCTTTGAGGTCAATTTCATCAGGATTTAAATATACAAGTTTGTCATTACGCGTGTTGCATACTGTTATAAACTGCTCCATTTGATCCTCGGGCACAATTATCGGGACATTCTTTCCATTCTCGGGCTTGGTGAGATATTGCAAGTATCCTATAGTCGCTTTTAATGATTGTATCTGTTGTTTTGTCGTATGTGTAAATATTAAATTGTTTATGGCTGGAACAAGTCTCCTCTGTTTTTTTTGTTTTTTGTCGATCACAATCTCATATTTCATCGGAACAAAGCATTCTATGGACTTACTCTCCAAAAATGCTTTTGCTTTCATTGCTCTACCAAATGTCGCGCTCATTGCAAACCATACTGGATTTTCATCGCTATTTTCGTATGTTTTTTCTTTTATCATCTAAAATATATTTTGCATATGAGCACTATCTCGGCTTCCTGAGATAGTGTGTTTGTGTCTATACCTCAGGCTGTTATACCATTTCTGGGTGAAAAATATTACGTTTTGCTCTCGGTGCATTATTCTATCAGTATTTAATCTGCTTAGAAAACGCCCCCCCCCTCGGGGTGAGATTGCATACAAAGGTAGGAAAATATATTGAAATATACCATTATATGAGTGAAATAAATAAAAACAATTGTGTTATTAGATGTATTTGTGATTGTTTTGAGCGGCCGATGTGAGTTTGTGGTCGGCCTATTTTTAATTTCGGGCAAATGAATGTTGCTTTGTAATTTCAAAGGCTTTTGCTATATTTGTGAATGTATAATCTTAGATATTAACAATGAAACCACCTCCTATATACACGAATTTTGTTGATACAAAGCCGCATTATGAGCTGCTTGACGGGTTGCGCGGTGTGGCAGCATTGATGGTGCTGGTGTATCATATTTTTGAGGGTTTTGCATTCGCGAGCGCGACAAATGGCGTGGGTGATGGCATTATCAGAACGCTTAATCACGGGCATATAGCGGTGGATTTTTTCTTTATTCTGTCGGGTTTTGTGATAAGCTATGCTTACGATGACCGCTGGCAGAAGATGAGCATCTGCGGCTTTTTCAAGCGTCGCCTTATTCGCCTTCATCCTATGCTTGTGATGGGTGCGGTGATTGGCGCTGTGGCGTTTCTCTTCGATGGATGTATGCGTTGGGATGGCAGTGTGACGTCTGTCGGTTGGGTGATGGTGGCTTTGTTGCTGACGATGTTTATGATTCCCGCTGTGCCGGGCGCGCAGTATGAGGTGCGCGGAAATGGTGAAATGTTTCCGCTAAATGGCCCTATGTGGTCGCTCTTTTTTGAGTACGTTGGCAATATTCTTTATGCGCTTGTTATACGCCGTTTTTCGACCAAGGCATTGGCTGCGTTGGCGGCTGTTCTTGGTATTTTGCACGCCTATTTCTTTGTGGGAGATTTGTCGGGATATGATAGCGTCGGCGTGGGC
The DNA here is from genome assembly GCA_045646685.1 of Alistipes sp. Classification (GTDB taxonomy): domain Bacteria; phylum Bacteroidota; class Bacteroidia; order Bacteroidales; family Rikenellaceae; genus Alistipes. The sequence goes on from JAZRLD010000107.1 coordinate 63,948, forward strand.
TGGACTATCGATTCGGTGAATTTCTGGGGTGGCGTAGTGCGTATGCTTTTCCCGTTTACGGTGGGTATGTTGTTAGCTCGAAAGTTTAGCGCAAGGAGTGTGAAAGGTGCGTTTTGGATTTGCAGCGCGTTGTTGATTGTGATATTTTCTGTGCCATACTTGACTTGTGATAAAGCGATAAGTATCAATAGCTTGTATGAGGTTATCTGCATCGCTGCTGTATTCCCGTTTATCGTGTGGCTCGGCGCGTGCGGAAAGAGCGAGAATAAGATTACAAGTGGCATAAATCGCTTCCTTGGCGATATTTCATATCCGCTTTACATTGTCCATTATCCGATAATGTACATATTCTATAAATGGCTGATTGAAAATCAGAAATACACCCTCGGCGAAACGTTTGGTGCTTCGTTGCTAGTCATTGTGTCAAGTATTTTGCTCGCTTATGCTTGCCTTAAATTGTACGATATACCCGTAAGAAGATGGCTTACGAAAAAGCTGATTAAGAGATAACTTAAAACTACAAAATATGAAGAGGAAATTCACTCGTTTGGCTATGATGACCTTGGTGTTGTCATTTGCTCCAATCCTGCTGTCGGCACAGCCGATTTTTACAGATGCGACGCGTTCGGCAAGAGAGCGTGCTGAGGATATCGTCAAGCATATGACCTTGGACGAGAAGGTGGCGCTAATGATTTATAACTCGCCTTCGGTCGAGCGCCTTGGTATTAGAAATTACAACTGGTGGAATGAGGCGCTGCACGGCATTGCCCGAAATGGTAATGCTACGGTCTTCCCGATGCCTATTGCTATGGCTGCGTCGTTCGATACAGAACTGCTTGAGCAGGTATTTACCTCTATTAGCGATGAGGGCCGTATCAAGTGGGTGCAGGCTCGCGCGGCAAACGATAGCGATATGTGGTACAAGGGTTTGTCGTATTGGACTCCGAATATTAACATCTTCCGTGACCCGCGTTGGGGTAGAGGTATGGAGACCTACGGCGAGGATCCGTATCTTACCTCGCAGCTCGGAATGGCCGTTGTGCGCGGTTTGCAGGGCAAGCGAGGTGATGGAACTATCAAGGCTATGGCCTGCGCGAAGCACTATGCTCTGCACTCTGGTCCCGAGTGGGCACGCCACTCATTCGATGCGGTGGCATCAGAGAGAGATGTATGGGAGACATATCTGCCAGCATTCAAAGACCTTGTGATGAAGGCTAAGGTGGATCAGGTGATGTTTGCCTACAACCGTATGTTCGGTTATCCCGCGGGCGCTAATGAGCGTTTTATGCGCGATATTCTTGAGAAGGAGTGGGGTTTCAAGGGTATTGTTGTAAGCGATTGCTGGGCTGTCAAGGATTTCTACGACGGTCATAAGTGGGCAACGAATAACGCCGATGCAGCCGCAGCGGCCGTAAAAGCAGGTATGGATATGGAGTGTGGCTCGGCTATGCCCGCTATCCCCAAGGCTATTAAGCAGGGTTTGATAACCGAGGCGGAGCTGAATGAGGGTATCATCAAGGTTATGGAGTACCGTTATATGCTTGGTGAGATGGACGGCGAGTCGGAGTGGGATAATATCTCGCCCGATAAGTTATGCTCGGCCGAGCACGCCGCTTTGGCGCGAAAGATAGCTGATGAGAGTATCGTATTGCTCGAGAATGATGGAATCCTACCTCTTAAAAAGAGTGAGAAGGTGTTGCTTATGGGCCCCAATGCCGATGAGGCTGCGATGTTCTGGGGAAACTATAACGGCTTCCCGTTGCACCCCGAGAGCCTGCTTGGAGCATTGAAGCGAAAGGGCGTGAATGTGGAATATCTGCCCGGTGTGCCTTATGTGGCGGGTTTGACTACCGCTGCGGCCGAGAATAGCGATGTGTCAATGAAGGCGACCTATAACCCCGATAATACCGATTTTGATTACGATAGCATTATTCGTGCTACCGCAGGCTACGAAACAATTATCTTTGCTGGCGGTATTGCTCCCTGCCTTGAGGGTGAGGAGTTACACGTAAACGCTCCCGGATTTAAGGGTGGCGACAGAGTAACTATCGAACTTCCCGGGGTGCAGAAGAAGTTGATGAAGGCCTTGAAAGAGGCTGGCAAGAGGGTAGTGCTTGTTAACTTCTCGGGTAGCGCAATGGCCTTTGCCGATGAGTCAGAGAATTGCGAGGCTATTCTTCAGGCTTGGTATCTTGGTCAGGCTGGTGGTGAGGCTGTGGCTGATGTTCTCTATGGCGATGTTAACCCTTCGGGAAAGTTACCTTTGACATTCTATGCTAACGACAGCCAGCTCGTGGATTATGAGTGCTACGATATGAAGGGCCGCACTTATCGTTACTTCGATGGCAAGCCACAGTTTGCATTTGGCCACGGCTTGAGCTATACTACCTTTAAGTTTGGTAAGGGTAAGGTTGTGAAGGGCACTGACGGCGCAGAGTTTGTCGTTAAGGTGAAGAATACGGGCAAGCGCGATGGTGATAATGTCGTTCAGCTCTACGTTAGCCGTCCCGACGATGCCGAGGGTCCGATTAAGACCTTGCGAGGATATAAGCGTGTATCGTTGAAGGCGGGCGAGGCAGCCGAGGTAAGAATCCCTGTCGATGAGGAGACTTTTCTATGGTGGAATCCCGAATCTGGCAGAATGAATCCTTTGGCTGGCGAGTATATTTTGCACTATGGCGACACTTCGGACGATGCAGGACTCAAACAGATAAAATACGTTTATTCTAAGTAATAAAAAAGCCCTCTCGACATCGGTCGGGAGGGCTTGTCTTTTTGTTAGAACTTATATTTCACAATCAAACTTGTACGCAGGTTACTTACATCGCGCAACGCCTTGGTGTTGCCGTCGATGGCTAAATCACCATATCCTGCTACGGTGTAATCGGCCTCTAATCCTACCTCCAAATTCTTGGCAAAGTAAACAATGGAAGGAACTGCGCGATATACATAATCGACATTCTTAACCTCGAAAGCCCAGAACTCATCGGTAGAGATAAAATCTTTCTTTGCGCCGAGATTGTTAGTGTATCCAAGGAATACTCCTGCACGCCATTTGTGTCCGTATGTGGCGTCAATCCAAGATGTTACGGTGCGGGTGGGGGCATACTCATATTTGCCTGTTTCGGGGTCGTACGATGTTGCGCCAAAACCACCGAGCATAGTTAGGTGCGAAGCATTCTCGGCATATATGAGCTTACCCTTGATGTTGAATTTGCCATTCTTGTAATCGGCAAATACCTCGGGTGAGATACCCAATACGCGCTCCTTAGCGCGAACATTCATAGGTGTTATTGTCTGCGTTCCGTCTGCGTTAATTGTAGTATGTAGAGCTGTGCTTGTCCTGCGAGGCATAAGGCTCAATACATCTACGCCCGCACCAAACCAAAGGTGCTCTCCTCTGTGTCCAACCGAGGCGTACAACTCGGGCCAAATATTCCAACGAGCATAGTCGGGCGACTTGCCATTGATACCGTAAGAGGCATCGGGCATCTGCTGTAAGGCTACCAACAACATCTCCCAATTCTTGCCTGCATCGTACTTAAGGCTAATCTGAGGCGAACGCGAAGAGGTGGCGAATGGCGCACCTGCGCTATAACCCATAAGTGATGGCGCAGCCATATTGAACGAGGGGTGCCACGTCTGTCCCAACAATAGTTTTGTGCGCTCCCACGCCAGCTGAACGTATGCGTGACGTATGCGTAGAAGAATGTTCTTGGGTGTGTATCCGCAGAAATCAGCCTCCAACTTTGCCGAGCTTGCCGCCTTAAGAATGGTAGGGCCATTCGCCTCGATGCCGAAACGCGATGTGAACGAAACGAATACAGCCTTGGGTGTAGCGTTAATATCCTCGCCATTCTCGTTTAGCTCCACGTCCTTGGGCAGAATGTTAAACAACTCTCCCGTCAAAGCGATGCACTCGCGGGTGTCGTAGTTGATATAATTTCTTACGAAGCCGTAAAGCTTGAGCTTAACGCCATCGTCTGTAGCCTTGACGCTATTTTTCTCCGCTTGGAGTTCAGCCATCACTTCGCGCTTGACCTCCTCCTTTAGCTTTGCGATTGTCAAAGAATCGGTCTGTGCAATGGCTTGAGAGATGGCTCCAGCGAGCAGTATGATAAAGAGAGTTAATTTTTTCATTATGTTTGTATTTTGCGTTGCAAAAATAGTAAAAATAGCTGAAATACGGTCATATTTGTTTCTCAATCCTATGGTCGCAGTTGTATAAATGTAATTTAAGTTGTAATTTTGCGCGATTTGGTCAAGATTTTTAAAATCATTTCTTGATTTATTTTTAATAAGCCTAAATTTTGATGAAACGAGCTATATTTTTGATATTTACGGTGTTGCTTATCGGTGTAGTGATATTTATCCACCGATGTTGCACCAAGAGCGAGGAGGTTGTTGTCATTGAGAAAGAGGATATCGGATATCGTCTTAATGATTCGATATATAACTACCACTCGGATTTGCCTGCGATGAAGAGTATGGAGAAGTACATCACTCGCTGGATGGCTCGCAATAATATCCGTGCAGCTTCGCTCGCCGTTATGCAGGATGAGCACCTTATTTATAGCAAGGGATTTGGTTGGGCCGACAAGGAGATGGAGCGTGAAGCCGAAGTGGGGGATATATACCGCATTGCATCGGCATCGAAGCTCATCACCGCCGTAGGTATTATGAAACTTTGCGACGAGGGATTGCTTACGCTCGACAGAAAAGTATTTGGCCCAGAGGGTATTTTGGATCAGTTTACGGAGATTAAGGATAAGCGCGCAACAAATATCACCGTACGTCATCTGCTGAATCACACTTCGGGCTTTAGCCGCCGTATGGGCGATCCGATGTTCCGCACGGCAGATGTTATGCGTTGGCAGGAGTTAGACTCTACACCTACGGCTGATGAGGTGATTGCCTTCCAGCTTGGTTTGCGCCTGCGTTGCGCTCCGGGTGGCACGGCGCAGTACTCAAATGTAGGTTATCTCGTCCTATCGCGTATCATCGAGCAGGTGTCTGGTATGAGTTACGAGGAGTATCTTCAGAAACACGTTTTGTGGCCTGCAGGGTGCTACGATATGCATATTGCACGTAACTATTACGATGAGCGTTATCCCAAGGAGGTGAAATATTATGGTCACGACGAGGAGCGTATCGAGTCGTATGATGGCTCGGGCGAGATGCGCCTGCGCGAGTATGGTGGTAACGATATTCGTGGCTTGCAGGGCGCAGGTGCGTGGGTTGCCTCATCTGTGGAGTTGATGCGATTGGTGGCCTCTATTGACGGCAAGCCGGGTGTGCCCGATGTTTTGTCGGCAGAGAGTGTTGCTCAGATGCGTAATATCACACGTAAGGGCGATTATGCCTTGGGCTGGGCACGATATAACGCAAGTAACGGCTCGCTGATTCGTACAGGAACGATGTCGGGAACGTGCGCCTATATCGATTATCGTGATAAGGGTATCTCGTATGTCCTTTTGACCAATACAAGTTCTTATCGCGGTGCTTCGTTTACAAACTCTATTGGTCGCACGGTGCGTGATGCTATGACACGCGTAAAGGAGTGGCCTACGGATAGGGATATGTTTGTGGCTACGCCACGTGTTCAAACTGATAGTTTGCTGATGGAATAAATAATAAACGCGACCCGAAGAAGGCCGCGTTTATTATTTGTTTATGTTCGATTACTCCTCAATCACCACTCGGAAACCTACGTTGTTTGCAGGCTGCCAAGCAAGATATGACTTGCGGAAGTAAGCTGTACTATTCTTCGGATGGCTGTCCCACGCGCCACCGCGAATAACCTTGTTGTCACCATTCGCAGGCTCGCCCTTGTAGGGGTAGGGGGCGTATGTGGTACGGGTAAACTCGGCCACATTACCGTGCATATCGTACAATCCCCAAGCGTTGGGTGCATACTTCGCAACATCGGCAATAGTCATCGTACCATCGTTTACACTATCCTCGCGAGGCATATATGTATAATATTTATATACCCAGTTGCTCTCCGCCACAGGCTGCGGGTCAACGCCCGATACAGCCATCTTGCGCAATGATTGGTCGGCAAGATTTTCACTCTTTGCAAAATCGCTATTCAAATCACCATACCAGAAATCAGTATCGCTACCTGCGCGGCAAGCCCACTCCCACTGAGCCTCAGTAGGCAGTGTAATCTCTACACCACACTTCTCGCTGATAGCCTTGCAGAACTCTACGGCTTGATTCCAACTGATGCGTATAACGGGCTGTGTAGGACGGTTTGCTGCGTATCCGGGGCCTACGTGGTCCTTCCAGAACTGCGCTGTAAAGCGGCTGTCGTGCTTGGGGTCGAAGACATTGTACTGCTCGTTTGTAATCTCTGTTTCTGACATCCAGAAGGGCTTTGAAATCTTCACAATGCTCTCGGGCGCGTTTGTAAGGCCACGATGGTTGTTACCCATAATGAATGTACCAGCGGGAATACGAACAAAATTCATCTTTACGCCTGGCGCAATCTCAATCGAGCGACGTGTCTGGCCATACTTCTCGGTCATCTCGCGTGCCTGCTCGGTGGAGAAGGGGAACTTCTTGCTTGTGAGGTCCTTGTAGTTGGGCTCTGCAACCTTCTTTATCTCCTTTGCGGGTTGCTTATGCTCCTCTACCCACTTGGCATACTCCTCCAACTCTCGCTTCCACTCAACGCCTGCGCCATTGGCATACTTGTTTGCCAACTCAATACGGCGTGTGTACTGGTCGGTGTCGCAATACCACACCTTGTTGTGTACGAAGCGGCCGTGGTGGGGCACGTTGAAGTCAATCCAATTATAGAGTGTGCGCCACTCCTTGTCGGTAAGCTCCACGCCGTGGTGACCAGCCTTCAAGATGCGAACCAACTCGCTTGTAGAGGCGTGATACTCATAAGGTTTCATTACATAAATATCAGCCTCGGGACCCTGGCGATTTACGTAGGGGTGCAAGTTCAAGTAGCTCTGTGTCAAATCCAAACGGCCAGACTCGGCACGACGTGCGGGTGTGCTGTAGCTTCCCTGCTGTGCATCTCTTACGTCAATATCAGTGATACCACCTCTGAAGTCGGGCTTTGCGCCCTTGTCGTTGTGACACGCGATGCAGTTGCGGTCGAGAATAGGCTGAATCTCCAACTCGTATGTGAACGAGCGTACGCCACCCTCGGGTGTCTGCAACTGCGCAGGAGCCTTTGTCGATGCCATCACGCGCTTGGGCATAGGCAATGAGTTCTGGTCCTCGTGGCAACCAACACACGAGAGAACCTCACCGGGCATACCTGTAACCCAGCTACGCATCCACTGAATAGCGCGTCCCTCCTCGTCCAGGGGTTGGAACGATACGGGGGTATTTGCGGGAATCTTGAAGATAGCCGAGCCATCGGGCTCAACATCTACCTCACCCAAATTACGTTTGATATCCCAACCACTCTGGATACCCTGTGCAATGTGGTCAGATTCAGATGTTACATAGGTATATTCGTATGCAAATACACGTAACTTTTTAACCGTACCAACAGGAACTCCGGGAAGGCCCTCGCCCTGATATATATCCTGAATAAATACCGTTGCCTCCTTGTCGTTGGGCTTGATGCGGTCGGGGATAATCGGTGGAGTGGGGCGCTTGTTTACGATGATGGGGTTGATAAGGCCCTCGCCCTCAAACTCTGCAACGAGAGTCATATTGTCATATACGTCCACGAGGTAGATACCCCACAAAGACTCCTCGGTAAGTTTTGCCGTAACGAGGAAATATTTGTCGCTAACAGGGTAGGGCTTAATGAATTGCGGCCATACGCCATTAACCAGCTCATCCTTGATGATGGGGATAATCTCGCGCTTGCTGAAGGGCATCTCCTGAATCATACCATTGGTCTCCTTGCGGCCCATCGAGGGGACGAAGAGAATCAAACGGCCCGAACGAGCAATGCCGTGGTGGCCAGAGATAATACCAACAAATGTATTTGAGCCGCCAGGTAGGGGCTGCACGTCAAAGATTGAGTTGGGGAACCAGCCGCCACTACCATACAACGCCTTTGTCTCCGTTCCGTCGGGGTTGGCGTGCATCACAAAACGTGAGTAGTAGTGTGTAAGGTCGGTGTACTCCCAACGTACGTACATCAGTCGGCCGTTGTTCATCACACGCGGGTGCCAGTTGGCATCTTGATCGAAAGTCATACGGCGCATAGCTCCTGTCGTGGGCTCGTATGAAATCATATTACCCACCTGATCGCTACCATTCACGCACGGAACTCCCTGATAACCAATGTTGCTCATCGCAATAATGCGACCGCTGGGCATATATGCAGCGTCGAAGAACTCCAAATCGGGCTCCTCGGAATTGATAACCTTGTGCATACCCGAACCGTCACGGTTTACCTCATAAACGCCCCAACGCTTATTCTTGTCGGCAGCGGTGAAGAGGATGCGTTCGCCATCCCAGTGCAGGAGCAAGTCGGTCACCGATGTGCTATGCTCGGGCTTGTAGATTGTGCGACTCTGAATGTTGCCACGCAGGTTGGTCAACTCTGCAATCTCGGCATCGAAACCCGAACGTGACGAAGAGGACTGGTTAGACCAGTTGTTGTTCTGCGTACCGAGCGAGGGCGCCATAACACTGCGTGCCTTGTCACCGATGCGATAACGACCAACGATAATTTTAGCATTGTCCAACAAGGGGTTAGAGAGCAGAATCTCGCGTTTTAGTTTAACTACATCTTCAGCTTTTGCGTTGCTGTTAGCGCACATCTGCTCCAACTCTTTGAGCTTTGCTCCGTAGGTTGTGGCATCGTAAGATGAGTTTTTGCAGAAATCCTTGTATGCACTGCGTACCGATTCGAGATTGAAAAACTCCATCTCGGCATTAGTCCGCATCTGTGCAGCTTTTTCAGGTGTCACCTGTCCCCACGCCATTGTTGCGCACAAGAGGGCTGCGAGGGTGAAAATTTTGAATTTCATAGCGGTTATTTTTATGTTGTTAATCTATTTGCGTAGCTATACCCTCAATCTCAATTAGCAGCTCCTCGCGGCAGATGTCGGCCCATAAATATAGAGTCTGCATATTGGGGTAGTGTTCATTTATCCAGGTTGTTACATCGTCTAAATTATCACAATACTTTAGGTAGGCACGCATCGTTGCGTACTCCATTTTTGCGGGGCGGATTACGCCACTTACCTGCTGATTTTCCACGCTGATAAGGTGGTCGATGTTCTCCATCGTGAGAGCTGTCTGTCCGACAATATCCTGCTGGCAACTATCCTCGCCACGTATGGCCGCCGTACCTGATATATATATCATCTGCTCCGTGCCGTCGATATGGCGCGCGCGTTCAAACTTGGGTGTTGTCTTATGCGCATCGGTGGTGTTGATTAGCACCTGCTGTGAGTATGCGTGAGCAGAGATTTGCAGCGGGTTGTCAATCGCGGTACTACACTGCTTACTATCTCTTACGGCATCAAAAACAACCACTACGCCTCCAGTCTGCGTGCCTATGCCCGTAGCGGCGGGGTAGCCATTGTCCCACTGCGTGGAGTTGTAAAAATGGCTGCGCGAGTCGTTGAATAGTTGGTAGTGCTGACCTCTCTCGCTGAGATGGGTTATGCGCTCAATGTAGTTCCACTGACGCACGATATCATCGACCTTAATATTCTCATTTTTGAGCATTTGGCCTATGCGTGAAAAGATAGCATTAGCCTGCTGATCTATGCCCAGCTCGGTGTCGGAATAGATGCCGCCAGATATGATTTCCGCACCGTTGATTAGGATATAATCCTCGTGGAAAACAATCTCCTTGATATCCTTCTCTGCAATGGTTGTGACCTCGGCGGCTAAGCTACTGCAGAGTGGTGCTTGGGCGATATAAGCCAACATCGGGGTGTTGCTGAACTTTGCACGTGTGGCAAGCTCTATCATTTGGCGCTGCTCGGCATACTCGTTGTTATCGGCAGGTGAGCCGAAAAATACAATGCGAATAACATTCTTATTTTCAGCTGCAATGGCGTGCAAAATCTCCCCGAGAGCCCTCTCGAACTCCGCCTCCTGTGAACGATATATATGGTATAACTTCTTTATCATCGGTCTTTTACAAAGAATTTACATATTCAGCCAAAGCCTCGGCATCCTTTTTCGATATCTTGCCCTCAATACCGTGCTTATGTACAGTAAATACCTCCTCCATTGTCGCGGCTCGTCCATCGAACAGATAGGGGGCCGTACGCCACACCTCGCGCAGAGTAGGAGTATCCCAACCCGCGTCAAACTCAACATCTTCGCCTATGCGGTGCATCTGCATATCTGTATAATATGGTCCCGAATGACAATTGGCACAGCCATATTTCTCGTAAACCTTGCGGCCCTGCAGAGCTTTTTCCGATAGCTCGCCATTGACCAAATAGGGGCTTTGTAGTGGCTTGAGTGACTTGATGTATTCATCTACATTATAAGCCATATCTTCCGGAATATCACAGAATTGAATAAACTTATATCCCGCCCTTACAGCAAGTCCTGCGTGGGCACGGATTCCTGAAATCATACAGGCAGGCGTGTCGAAACTAAAGAGCATACTCTTGCAATTCTTGGGGTTGCCAATGCCGTCGTTCATCAAATCCCAGTTCATTCCGTCGGTGCGACCATCGCCCGGGTGGCAGCCGTTGCACGATTGCCAATTCTGGAAGCAGAGAGCCGCATCGTTAAAGGCGCGTTCGCCCATATCGGCAGGCGCCTCCACTCGGTGGGGATTATATGCTATGTAGTCAATCTTCTGGTCTGCGAAATTTACAATATTCAGTGTGTCAGAGAAATAGGTGGGCAGGTATAGTTTGCCATCCTTTAGCGTCATATTGCGTGGTCCGTTACCCTCGATGGGTAAGCGCGTGCGTATTCCGCGCATAAAATAGAGGTCGTAATCCATCTTCGAGTGGTCGGGGTAGGCCTTCAACTTTTCAATCATCGGGGCGTACTCAATAATGCTAATCTCGTGTGTTCCCGACTGAGATACAATCAAATACTCCTCGTTGCAGGCGATATCCCATACACCTCCAGCGCCACGGTCAGGTTCGTCAATGGACATTGAGCCGATGAGCGTCTGCGTAGAAGTATCTATCACGCTGACAGCGTTGGTGTTCATCCAGCCCTGCTGAAGCTGTGATGTAGGTACTTGAAAACGGCCGAGGTTGTGCGAAACGAAGACATATTTTCCATCGGCCGAGCAGGTTATACCTCTTAAAGCATTACTTCCGTTGCTGAGCTTTACATCCTTGATTTTTTGGAATGTATTACAATCAATAATAGAGACGTCAGCCGCCACATAATCTACATCGGCGCGCTGCGCAGGAAGGAAGTTATTTACGTAGAGATATTTTCCGTCAGGAGTCAAAACAGCGGCGCAGGGCTCGCGCAAAACATTTGCCTCACGTAACACATTGCCCGATGCGGCATCTATCTCGCTGACGGTAGCCTTGTAGCGATTGAGTACGTAAACCTTTGCGCCATCAGCGCTTACGATAGGCGAGCAGGCGCCTATACCCGTGGGGGTTTTGTATGTGATTTCGTTGCTGCCGAGATTTATAGCTGAGATGTAACCCTCTTCTTGGCTGCTTGTGACAAAAGCTGTTGTGCCCGAGATGGCTACGCCTGTAGGTGCCTCGTTGAACTCCCAGCGTTGCGTGGTGTTGCCATCGGGTGAGAGCGCGAGAACGTCGTTTGTGCCCTTGTTGGTTATAATCATCTCGCCATTGGCGGCGATAGCTATATCGGTAGTGTACATCGGCTTCACGTTATGGCGCGGGGTTGTGGCGCATAACAATATGATAACCGAAGCGATAATCGGAGTTAAACGGATAAATCCCTTCATAATAAGCTGTTTGCCGCTATTACATAAAGCAGTGCGGCAGGTTCTGTTTTGATGGTTTTTAGGTTAGTTTTGCGGGGTATGCCAAGCGTATAGAACATACCTCTCTACAAAGGTACTAAAATATAGTTAAAACAAAAAATGAGGTTTGAAATTTTTGCAACAAAAGGTTTATATATCAACGTGCAAAAATATTCATTGTGGTCGGTGTGTAATAAATATTAAAGATGGATGAGACTTTTGGGTGTGTATATTAAAAACCTTTGGGATTTTATATTATTTGTAGTTAGTTGTTAAAAATACCGCCCATCACGAAAAATACTTTGTGATGGGCGTAAATGTATTAAAGCAGAAGAAATAACATTGTTACTTAATAACCGACAATCTTATCAGCGTAAATTTTCCAGCCATTGGCAACTTTGTAGGCATCAACAGAACCAGAAGGAACGTAAATGTTAGTAATAGGATTACCCTGTAAAATATCATTGACTATTGTTGGAGGTGTAGTTGCCTTACAATATACGCTCTGTATTTGATTACGAACAAATGCATAATCTCCAATTGAGGTTAAAGTACTTGGAAGAACTAATTTTTCTATCTTGCATTCGCGAAATGCTCGACGGCCAATTGTTTCAATGCCTTCAGAGAAAGTTACCTCTTGTAGATTACTACAGCCATCAAATGCATCTTCCCCAAAATCTTTAACACTACCTGAGATATATACACTCTTAAGATTCTTGCATACTTGAAAAGCTTGTCTTCCAATACTTTCAACTTTGTTAGGAATTACTATACTCTTTAGATTGTCACATCCCATGAATGCGGAAATGCCAATTGTGGTAACATTTTCAGGAATATCAATACTCTCAAAACCATCGCAATTTCTGAAAACAGTAGCCTCAATACGTGTTACACTTTCGGGGATACTAAACTTCTTAAGGTTGGTGCAATTATAGAATAAACCATAACTAAGTGATTCTATACCATTTGGCAGAGTTGCGCTTTCGAGATTATAGCAATTACAAAAAACAAGCATTCCAAGGTTAGTTACGCTATCAGGAATAACGATGCTCTTGAGAATAAGTTGATCGCGGAATGCCTCATCGCCAATAGTGGTCAGTACGCCGTCAAAAGTAATTACACCCTGACCATTCTCGTAAACATTAGATTTAATGTCAACATCGAATGCAGATGCTGCTACATCAACAATATTGCCGTCAGTAGTAGTGTAGATAATTTGGCTCTTGGGTGTCAACGCAGCTTGTTTAATCACAATCTCTTGAGCTACATCCTCGCCCGAAATTGTGATGACACCCTCACGGTCCTCATCGGTATCGTTTGCGGCAATGTTAAGATGCAGAGTTTGGCTCTCGAGAGCGCGAGTATCAACAATAGTAATCCAAGATTGAGCATTCTCGGAGATGGCTACTTCGATTTCCACATTTGTCTGAATCTCCAAATCGAGCTCACCGCCTTCGTCTGAAATTGCATATTCAGGCTCTGCCGCTACAATGGTGTTGCACTGCAACTGAGAAACGGTGACAACCTCAGAGATGCCATTGGCTGTATTGACGAACTTAATTTCTGCAACACGACCGTCGTAGTCCTCATTCTTGGCAATATCAAAGTAGAATGTGTTGGTAGAGAGTGCGCGTGTAGAGTTTTCTGTAATCCACTCTGCATCGTTAGGGATAACAAACTCAACATCGACGTTGCTCTTAACCTCTACGGCAATAGTTTGGCCAGCGGCGGGCACAGAATATTCGTTTTGTGAGAGAATGATTGTAGGCTCGGCGCCCTCTTGGTAGATTGTTACGGTTTCGTTAAACTCACCGCTCTTAATTTGAATCTTTGCTTCGCGCTTCTCGATATCATCATTTGCATCGACCTTGAAGAGAAGAGTAGAAGTTTTTAATGCACGAGTTGATTCATATTTAACCCAACTTGAAGCCTCTTTGTCAATCTCGTAGCTGAAATCGATGTTTGCCTTTACCTCGACTGTCACCTCGCCACCCTCGGCTTTAACCTCAAATTTTGAAGCTGTCACAGTAAGAGCATCTTTCTGCTTTTGGATAACAGTAATGGTCTTTGAGACGGTGCCAGCCTTGATAACGATAGATGCAGAACGGTCGTCGGGAGTGTCGTTGGGCTGTGTGGTTACGGTAATCTCCGCATCGCCAGCGCTACCACTTGTGGGATTTACGCTACACCAACTATCGGCGCGAGTGTTTATAACCTCGGCTGTCCACGCTTCAGAAGCGGTGAAGGTGATGACGTCAGAACCTCCCGTAGGGGTAAAATCAGAAGCCTCTACTTCAAGAGCAATTTCAGGCTGTTTTGGGGTTTCATTATTCCCCCCCCCTCAGAACAGGCAACAAATGCTGTAAGGGAGAACAGCAAAAAGAGTAGTTTTTTCATAGTTTATTTTTTTAGATGGTTATATTGTTTCTTCCACAGAAAAGAAAATTCTTTCACTAAAAATATATCCGTTGAATGCCTATTAGTACAAAATTAGTAAACTTTCCGCAAAGTACAATATTTGATGTAGGATTATTTTTTGCCGCCACTGCGTGTTTATCATCTGCGGGCTTTGCAGTTTGGCGGGTAAATCGTATATTTGTACAATTGTATAAATGATTGGATAAGATGAAAAAACTATTATTATGGATATTTCTCGTGGCTGTGGCCGTTGGCGCGGGCGTAGCTGCGTGGGGTGTGGTATCGTTTAAGGGTAATGCCGTATTACAGGAAAAGGAGTTGTATGTGTCGCGTCATACCGATTATGAGGCACTTATCGACTCTCTGAAACCCAGTATCAAGCACCATTTTGCCTTTGATATCTATGCCGAGCGATTGAACCTCAAGGAGTCGTTCAAGAAGGGACATTATGTGGTAAAGGATGGTATGAATGTAATTGAGATTGTGCGTATGCTCAAGCTCGGATTGCAGACGCCTGTGAACGTGACGATGAACAACGTGAAGATTCCTGCGCAGTTGGCAGGTAAGTTGGCCGCGCAGTTAGAAGCCGATTCGGTGGAGTTGGTAAACGTACTTACCGACAAGGCTTTGGCCAAGAAGATGGGTTTTGAGTCGCCTCTTACTATGTTCTCGATATTCCTGCCCAATACATACGAGTTTTATTGGACCGTGAAGCCTGAGGAGTTTGTGGAGCGTATGTATAAGGAGTATAAAAACTTCTGGAACGGCGCGCGTGATGAGAAGCGCAGGCGCACGGGGTTGAATCGCGTGGAGGTGGCTACGCTGGCCTCTATCGTGTATGAGGAGACTCGCAAGGTTGATGAGATGCCGCGCGTGGCGGGTGTATATATGAATCGTCTGCGTACGGGTATGCCCTTACAGGCCGATCCTACCATTAAGTATGCAATGCAGAACTTTGGCCTGCGCCGAATCTTGAAGAGTTACTTGAAGTATGAATCGCCGTATAATACATACATCAACAAAGGTCTGCCACCGTCACCCATTTGTATGCCGAGTATTCAGGCTATCGATGCGGTGCTGAACTTCGAGAAGCACGACTATCTCTACTTCTGTGCGCGTCCTACATTTGATGGTTATCATAACTTTGCCAAGAGTTATTCGCAGCACTTGGCTAATGCACGAGCATATCAGGCGGAGCTGAATAAACGAAAGATAATGAAATAGCGTATGAAAATCACTCTTCTCGGACCTGCGCACCCCTATCGCGGTGGATTGGCGTCAATAATGGAGACTATGGCTCGCGAGTATCAGAGCCGTGGCCACGAGGTGCGTATCTATACCTTTACGGTGCAGTATCCCTCGTTGCTCTTTCCCGGAAAGACGCAGTATGTTGAAACGCCTGCGCCCGCAGACCTGCATATCGAGCGAGTGATGAATACGGTAAATCCCCTGAATTGGGTTAGCCTCGGCCTGCGCCTAAAGCGCGAGAAGCCTGATATGGTGCTGATGAAGTATTGGACTCCGTTTATGGCGCCCTGCTTCGGAACGATTGCCCGCATTGCAAGAACGAATGGCGTGACGAAGGTCGTATGCCAGATTGATAATGTGGAGCCGCACGAACACCATATTATAGATAAGCCCTGTAATCACTACTACTTGGGTGCAGTCGATGGCTTTGTGTATATGTCCGAGCAGGTGCACGGCGAGTTGAAAGCATACACGCAGGCGCCAGCTATTTTCTCGCCGCACCCTATGTTTGAGAACTTTGGTAAGGCTGTGCCGCGCGATGAGGCGTGCAAGAAGATAGGAATAAACCTCGCGGAGGATTATACGCTATTTTTCGGTCTTATTCGCGATTATAAGGGTTTGGATCTACTGCTTGAGGCGTGGGCGAAGTGGCAACCCGAAGGCCGAAAACTGCTTATTGCAGGCGAGTTTTATGCCTCGCGCGAGAAGTATATCGCGCTTATTGAGCGCTTGGGATTACAGGATAGGGTAGTGCTGCACGATAGGTTTATTGCCGATGAGGATGTGAAATATTACTTCTCTGCGGCCGATTGTTTGGTCTTACCGTATCGCACGGCTACGCAGAGCGGTGTTACGCAGATCGCGTATAATTTCTCTCTGCCGATGATTGTAACGCGTGTGGGAGGCTTGCCTGAGATTGTGCCCGATGGTCGCGTGGGCTTGGTGTGCGAGCCTGATGCCGATTCAATAGCTGCGGCTATGCAGCAGATTTATTCGGGTGATACACTCTCGGCTATGCGTGAGAACTTTGCCGAGGAGCGCAAACGATTTTCGTGGGCAGCGATGTGTGATAAGTTGGAAGAGGTATATAATATGACAAAATAAATTATTATATGAAGGTAATAGTGTTAATTGAGAAAGGTCCAGATGGAATCTATTCTGCATATACATCAAATACTCAATCTACAATTGTAGGTGAGGGTAATACCAAAGAGGAGGCTATAGAAGATTTTGAGTATGCTATACGAGAGTTAAAAGAATATTATGCTGCAGAGGGAGTGGAGTTGCCCGAAGAGTTGCAGGATATGGATATTGAATACCAAGAATATATTTAGCCGCACCATTTCATATATCATTCGTTTGACAACATTGATTAGCGGCGGCCTCCCTACGGGGAGGTTTTTTTTGATATAATAAAAGGCTGTCGCGAAATATCGGACAGCCTTCTTATTTATTTGCGTTTCAGCACAATCTTCTCACCCCAAACAGGTAGATATACACCCTCGCGCTGGAGCTTCTCGCACTCGTTAATGCCGTACTCGTACGACCAGCGCCACTTATTGATAGCGTGTCCTAACTCCAAGATGTGCGACATCAACACCTCTGCGGGGTTAATCTTTTTCACCGCCTCGGCCATATTAAGACCTACGGCCAAGTGGGGGACAAACACATCAACCTTGCCCGATGGATTAAGCTGCTCGTAGTTGTGCGCATCGCCCGTGAAGAACATCACATAAGGCTTACCCTTCTTTGCATAGCAATTAACCTCGTAGGTGTTTACAAAGTTGGTTAGCGTCTTGTTGTGGTCAACAGTTGTAACCTTAATGCTGATGTTGCCAACCGTAAATTCGTCGCCCGTGGTAACCTTATGACCATTCTCCAGGAAGTTTGAATAAACGGCCTTGCCCTGACGCTCTAACTCGGCAATAAGAGGCTTCCACTGATGGTCGCCGTGATTATGCGTGATGAGCAGAAAATCAATCATCGGCGCCAGCTTCTCGGCATACTTGTGATAGAGGTCAATGCCGAAGCACTGCGTCTGAGTCTTCACAACGTAGCCCATATTGTAGAGCTGCCACACTACAACCTCGCCCTTGCGAACCTTCGTTGCGGGAATCTCCGCGAGCAACTTATCGAGAGCCATATTGTAGTATTTCATCAATCCCCACTGTTCAATACCCTCGACCTTGTCGCTGTTTGCGGGGGCTTTCAGATACTCGCTAAAGAGCGTATGTGTGAAAGTATTTACATAGGTCTGCATCTCGGCCATTGCGGCACGACGCTCGGCTGTGAGCTCGCGGCACGATGTCTTGTCCCAGAATGTGTCGGCCATCTGCTCTACGCTCTGGGCAGAAAGCATAGTGGGCACCAAGATGCCCACTACGAATAATAACTTTATGAATATGTTTTTCATAACGCTCTGTTACTTGATGTTTGGCTGCTCCAAACCGTAGTGGTTGCGAGCATCGTCAGCCTTGAGCCACAAAGCAAACAAGAGAGCCAATACTCCGAGTGATGCGAAAAGCAACATAGGAACGGTGTAGTTGTATGTTGCACCCTCTACACCTGCTGCAATCTGCTCAGCAACGCCAGGGTTAGTCTTCTCCAACGCGTAACCAATCATAATAGGTGTGCCACTCAAACCGAAGTTCTGCACCCAGAAGATGAGCGAGTATGCACTACCCAAGTAACGCTTGTCCATAATCTTGGGAATTGAGGGCCACAGCGCTGCGGGTACCAACGAGAATGAGATACCGAGTAGAATGATAGCCGAGAATGCAATCATCTTGCTGGGGAATGCGGGCAATACCAATGCAAATGTAGTGTGGCAGATAATCATCAAGAGTGAACCCAAGATAAGCATCGTAGCACCCTTACCCTTGCGGTCGAGGAACCAACCGAGGAACGGTGTGATGAAGGCTGCACCGATGGGGAACCAGCGGAAAATATCGGATGCAGCGGTAGCCGAAATGCCGAGGTTACTCTGCAACATATTTGCAGCAAACTTCTGGAAGGGGAAGATAGCTGAGTAGTAGAGTACACACAACATAGCCACAATCCAGAACAGACGGCTGCTGAAAATCTTGCCAATATCACCAATCTTAAACTCCTCCTCGCTCTCGCCTGTAGCAGTCTCGCCGAGCTGCTTGTCGAACTTCTTATCCATCAGGCAGAAGATAGTGTAACACAACAGACCGATAAGAAGAAGAGCTGTACAGAATGCTACGGGACGTACTACATCGGGGTTTGCACCACCGATACCTGCGATACGGGGTGAGATGGTGAAGATGAAGAATACACCAACGCGAGCCAATGCCATCTCAAGGCCCATAGCCAACGCCATCTCCTTGCCCTCGAACCACTTAGCCAACGCCTTCGATGCGGTGATACCCGCCATCTCGCAGCCGCAACCGAAAGTCATAAATCCAAATGATGCGAGCTTTGCGCTACCAGGCATAGCAACCCACCAAGAGTTGAGCCACGCCTCCAATCCAGTGCCTACGAATGCATCACTAACGGCGTAGTACTTGATGCAAGCACCAGCAAACATAATAATAGCCGAGAGCTCACCTGTAAAGCGGATACCCATCTTGTCGAGAATGATACCAGCAACGATGAGGAATCCCCATACATTGAGAAGATACTCCGAGCCAGCGTATGTGCCAAATACATCAGAAGTCCAACCGCGCTGGAACTGTATAAGCTCTTTGAGCGGAGAGATAACATCCACGAACATATGGGCAAAGAGCATCATCAGTGCGATTAGAGCCATCGCTGTCCAACGCGCCCAAGCGTGGTCATTAAGATTTTTGCGAATTGTTTGTGTCATAATATTTAATTTAAGTTTTTGTTAGTTCTCTTTTTGATTTGCTACTCGTTAGCCGCCGTGTAGTATTTCAGAGCCTCGTAGGCGTTCTTTACACCTAACTCGCCTGCCTTCGATAGGTCGAGGCAACCCTTGCGCGTATCCTTCATAAATATCTGTACCAAACCTCGGTTGTAATAAGCCTCGCCGAAGTTGGGATTAAGCTCAATAGCCTTTGTATAGTCGTCGTAGGCATCGGGCAGACGGTTTGATATAGCGTGCAGATTAGCACGGTTGTAGTAGCTATACGCGAAGTTGGGGTAGAGCTTTATAGCCTTGTTTATATCCTCTATGGCGTCATCGTAGTTGTACGTGCGTGAGCCTCGGTTGAGCAGACGATTTGCAGGATCGGTATCAATTGTGATACGCTGGTATGAGTTGTCGATTGACGAAATAAAATCAATCATCTCGGCGCGCGTTGTCGAACGATTTATGTAGAGGAAGGGATTTGACGGATTTGCAGCAATAGCTGAAGTGAGTGTGCTTACAGCGTTGGTGTACTGCTTGATAAGCGACTGCGTAACACCTCGCTCGAAGAGCATAATCCACGTAGGCTCCTCGCGGCGCATAACCTCTACCCACTGTCGGTCCATCATAACGAGCGAGTCGGGGGCGATGTTGCTCTGCTCGTAAGAGAGCATAAGTCGGGGGTTGTTCACCATCTTCTTGAAATCCTCCAGACGCTGCGCGTGATATACAGCCGAGCGAGCCAACATAGCCGAGTCGGGATTCATAAGCGTGAACTTGAAAAGCGGTATAAGCCTCATATTCACATCCTGCGGCGTAGAGCTGCTGGCTGTGGCGTTGTCGAAGCTGCTACCCGTAAGTTTCGCATCGAACGAGAGTAGTTTGTCGAACTTCTGCGTAGTGTCGGCATAGATTGAGTATGTCGAGTCGCTCAGGCGTGTTTTGTACTCGGCAATCTTCTTCTCGGCTGTCTGTCTATCCTGACGCGCACCCTTCGGGTCGCCCATCATAGCTCGCAGGTAGCTGCGGTTGAGATAGGCGTTGGCGAAGTCGGGGTAGAGCTTTATGGCGTGAGTATAGTCGTCGATGGCACTCTTCACGTCGCCAATCTGCGAGTAGAGTCCTGCACGATTGTAGTAAACCAACACATTGTCGGGCGAGTACTGTGCCACGCGGTTGTAATCCTCCAAGGCGCGATTATAGTCGCCAATCTGCGAACGGACAATGGCGCGGTTGAAGTATGTGAGCGAGTTTGTAGAGTCAAGCTCAATAACACGATTAAAGTCGCTCAACGCCAACATCGGACGATTTGTGTCCGAGTAAACCAACGCTCGGTTGAAAAACGAGAGCAGATATGCCGAGTCATTTTTAATGGCTGTATCGAAATCCTCCTCAGCCTCCTTGAAACGCTCCTGCTGCATATACAGCACACCACGGCGGTTATATCCGTTGGGGTCCTCGCGGTTGGTACGAATTGCGGTATTGAAATCCTCGTATGCCTGCAACGTATCCTTCAGCGAGAGATAGCACACGCCACGATTGATGTACGCATCAGCCACCTTCTTCTCTTGACGAATGAACATATCGAAGTCGGCAATGGCCTCCTCGTATTGCTGATTCAAAAGGCGCGTAACGCCTCGGCTGTAATACGGGCCAGGTAGGTCGGGACGCAACTCGATAGCCTCGTGGAAATCGTTAAGTGCATCGTCGTAATTACCTAAGCGCGAGCGGGTAATGGCTCGGTATGTATAGGCATTGGTGAATACGGGATTCTTTTCGATGGCAATCGAGAAGTCTGTGTCGGCACCTAATAGGTCGTCAAGATTATACTTGGCGATACCGCGCAGGAAGTAACCCTCGTGAGCATCGTTGTCGAAGCGCAACAATACATTCAAGATGCGTATTGCCTCCTGAAAGTTGTCATTCATCATCGACTGACGGCCCATCCAGTAGAAATAGTCCTTGTTGTATTGCGTACTGGCGCACCACGCAGAGAGAATGATGGCCAAAGTGAGTATTGTCCTTATTATGCTTCGACGCATAGTCTTATCGTAAAGTTTATTTGTAGAACGTATCTAAATGCGTATTATTATCTTACTGCAAGTCGTAACCAAAGCGACGCAACTGTCGCTCGCTGTTGCGCCAATCCTCCTGCACCTTCACAAAGAGCTGCAAAAAGACCTTCTTGCCCAAGAATCGCTCCATATCCTCGCGGGCCTTCTGTCCAACCTTCTTTAGGCGC
>JAZRLD010000108.1:0-9089 GCA_045646685.1 Alistipes sp.
GGTTGATTTTCCGGATAACCCCGCCCGTAACCAGCGAAACGGAGACATAAGCGCCGGAAAACCCAGGGAGGTGGCGGCGGGGAGTGGGGGGGGCGGCGGGGGACGGGAGGATACCTATTTATATTATATATAGAGTATGAGATAAAAACGAAGGAAATAATATAACAAAA
Source organism: Alistipes sp. (assembly GCA_045646685.1). GTDB lineage: Bacteria > Bacteroidota > Bacteroidia > Bacteroidales > Rikenellaceae > Alistipes. The sequence continues at coordinate 171 of JAZRLD010000108.1, forward strand.
AAAATCCCTCGGGCAAAAGCCCGGGGGATACATATCGATTAACTAAATAATCTATTCAAGATTAGTTAGCAGCTACAGGAGCCTTATCAGTGAAGCCCCAGAACATAGAAGCAGCTGTAGAGTTACCAATAGCCTTGTTAGTCTTTACTGTGTAATCCTTGAACTCACCCTCAGTAATGCTAACCTGCTTAGCAGCAGTACCAGTCCAAGTAAATACGATACCAGCAGCCAACTTATCCATATTAGCAACACCAACTGAAGCCTCGTTAGCGTTCAAAACAGCGTTAACAACACCGTTAGGAGCGAACTGAGCATTCTTTACGTGTACTGTACCATAAGGATAGTAGTGGTATGAGTAAGACTTAGTACCACCATAGCTTGCCAACTCAACCTTTGTCTGTGCATTACCGATAGTCTTATACACATTCTGAGACTGAGCACCTGTCAACTTAGTAATACCCAAAGTCATAGGCTCCTTAGTCAACTCAACCTCCAACTTACCAGCAACAACACCAGCAGCGGGCTTAGCAGTACCCTCGTAGTTCAAGATAAATGACTTAACCTCAACACCAGCACCAGCGATAGACTTGTCAGTAGCAGTTGCAAATACACCACCAACATTCTTAAGAGCAGCAGCCTTAGCAACGTTGATTACGAGACCGTCGATAACTACGTTCTTAGCAATACCCTTTACAGCCAAACCAGCAGCGTCAGTTGCTGTAGCAGCACCATTGATTACTACGTTAGTGAAATTAACGTTTGAAACGTTACCCTCACCACCGAACAATGCGGGAACACCAGTTGCGTCTGCAATTACATTCTTGATCTCAAATACGTTGTAAACAGCAGCAGTTGATGCAGTTGCAGCAGTCTTAACTGTAGTATCAACATTGTATGTAGAATAGTTGAAGTTCTTAATGTCAACAACCTGCTCTGATGTAGTAGTGCGGAAGCACTGCATATCAATGTCGTTAGTCAAAGTAAAGTTTGCAGAATTGTCACGGCTAAGTACATAAGCCAACTCCTCAGCAGTGAAAGCTGTATTACCTGAGTCAGGAGCAACATAAGCACCGTTCCAGTAGCTAACACCCTCAACGATAACTGAAGCACTTGAAGGAGTAGCATCAGAATATGCAGTTGAGCCTACAACACCAGCGTTCTTCATAGTAGTTGACTGAGCCTTATCAGCCTCGATAGTAGCCCAAGCACGACCAATAACGGGAAGAGCAGTCTGAGTTGCACTCCAAGAGAACTTACCATCAAGCTTAAGAGTCATAGGCTTCTCAACCAAACCAAACAAACGACCTACGGTAGGATTATAATTCCAGCCCTTAGGGTTAGGAGTTACATTGATAGTGATGGGAGCAGCCTCCTTGATGTTGATAGACTTCGCATCAGTAGTATCCGCTACGTAACCGAAGAGACCACCAATATAAGTAGCCAAACCAGCGTTTACAACGTTACCCTCGCCGATAGTTACATTGTCAATAACAATTGCGTTAGGAGTACCACCGTAAGACACAGTCCACTTGTTAGCCTCACCAGCGATAAGACCAACATTCGAAGTCTGCTTACTATCCCATACGAGCTCACCCTTAGAGTTCTTAACAACCTTTGCGTTTACAGTGATGTTCTCCAATACAAGGTTAGACAAGTCTGCACCTTCTGTCAAACCAGAACCAAGAACTGTAAGGTTCTTAATTGTGCAAGGATTCTGAGAATCGAAACCGTAAATAGCGTTATATGAGAGAGGCTCGATAGCATAATCATTGCCCTTATACCAAGTCAAAGCGTTGTACCAGAAATCAGAACCGTCATTCTGAGCAGTCTCCTCCTCGATAGCAGCGAGCTTAGCGTCAGCCCACTCCTTACCATAGTTAGCAAAGTCGATATCAGCAACGAGCAAAGCCTCAACAGCAGCTACCTTCTTATAATCATCAGTAGTCTTAATCTCGATACCCATCATCTCAGCAGCATAAGCATAGTCAGCGATGAATGAAGCAGTAGGATTCGCAGCAAGATTAGAAACATTAGGACGGCTCAAGTATGCGTAAGCCAAGAAAGCCTCAGCAGAATCAACCATAAACTTGTTAGACATACCGAATGAGATAACCTTAGGATTAGCCTCATTACCTACGTTAGTACGTACGTTAGCCTTTGTCTTATAAGCATTTTTGTTGTGCTCGCTTGCAACCTTGAATGTGTGAGTCTTAACCTCTGTACCAGTTGCGAACTTATCAATAGAGAACTCCAAAGTAGCACCAGAAAGATCAAGACCAGCAGGGATAACAAAGTGAATGTCAACCATACCGTTGTACTTCAAAGTCTCAGGCAAGTTACCGAAATCAACTGTTACCATCTCAGACGTATTTTCGGTAGGCTCAGCGAAAGCAGGAGCATACTCCTCATACTCGTTAGTCTTACCAGCCTTAAGAACGGGAGCAACGTTAACTTTGCTTGTACCAGCCAACTTGTAGTAAGTACCAGCAGCGCTCTTAATCTTCATTGAAACATTCTTAGCGTCACCGAAACCTGCAATCTTAACGCGAAGCAAAGCAGTGGGGACCTTAAGATCAACGTTAGTCTCGCTACCGTTGTACTCTGCGATGTAACCTACAGCAGGAACAGTGTTACGATAGAAAGAACCCTCAGCATAGCGCTGTACCTCAGGGATAGTCAAGTCAACATTAACCGCAGAACCAGACAGTTCGAAAACTGTATTAGCCTTGTAGGGGAAGTAAACATACAAGGGGTTAGCCTGAGTTGTAGCCTCTGCGATGTTCAACCAACGGTTGTAATCCTCAGATGTTACAGAGAAAGCAGGCATTGTACCTGATACGGTGTTAGAAACGAGGATGTTAGCATCCTTGTTGTCCTTTGATGCAACACCAATTGCATCATTCACCTGCCATACGTAGGTGTTGCCATTGAGCTCCAAACGAGTCTGGGCCTCATCCTCTACGTTAATAGACGCTGTGAAAACCTTGTGTCCTGACTGAACAGCAATGTCCTCAGTAGCATCCTGTGAACAGCTGCTGAACAAAACAGCAACAGCTGAAGCATAGAATAAAAGTTTTTTCATAATAATAAATTTGTACAAATTAAAAAAAATGATTAATTGTCTCTTTCATTTTTAGGCTTTGTGGTATTACTCCAACCACTCATCACCTACAGTCTCAGATGCAGCGAAACCAGCCTCTACAGCAACCTCGATCAACTCAACCGAGGGAGCAACATAAAACTTCTTCTCCATTACAATAATAAAAATTAAAAGTTAATAATAAATAAAAAATTCTCTTATCTCCTGTTTACATCTGGAATACCACGCGGTTATAAACCAAATTAGGCGACCCAATCGTCTTGAAAATCAATCGTTTCCAAGAATTAGGCCCTAAAAAGTGGCGTTTTCGTCGCCATATAGTACTCCATACACTGCGCAAATGTAATAATATTTTCTCACACTGCAATAATATTTTTATCTTTTTTTACAATTTATTTTGCACTTGAGTTATATATATAATAGGTACAACCTGCGATACAAGGCCGAAAAGGATTTTTTGGGGTAAATCGGGCTGTAGCGGTGTTTACCATAATGTAAATATACAAATTTTCGCGGAAATAACGATGTTTTGGACAGATTTTTTGAGCTCTGGGAGCATTTTTTTCGGAAGAAGGACCGAAAATGGGGCTTAAAAGAGAGGTGTATCGCAAAATGTAGTATCTTTGCGGCCTATGAAAGCGTTTAGATTGTATAAAGATTATTATAAGGAGAACCTGCGATTGGCGTTTCCAGTGATTCTGTCGCAGATTGGACAGATTACGGTGCAGCTGGCCGATACTGCGATGGTGGGGCACTATGGAGGTGACGATCCCACGCCGCTGGCGGCTGTGTCGTTTGCGACGAATCTGTTTTTTATAATTTTCATAACCTCTTTGGGGTTGACATTTGGCCTGACGCCATTGGTTGGCGAGCGATTTGCACAGGAGCGACATCGACACGTACGTGAGTTGTTGCAGAATGGTTTGCTGCTATTCTCACTGATTGGCGTGGCGGCGACGCTATTGCTCGTTCTATTGCGAGGGATGTTCCCGATAATGGCTTCGCTGATGATGGGAGGCGATGCTGACGCTTCGATTGGTGGCGTAGTGGATATGGCTATACCCTACTACAACACGCTGATATGGAGCTTGTTTCCCGTAATGATATGGGGCACGATAAAGCAGTTCCTCGAGGGTGTGGGCAACACGCGCGTGGCGATGGTTACAATCATCGTGGCCAATACGGTGAATATTCTGCTGAACTGGGTTTTTATCTTTGGCAAGTGCGGTTTTGAGCCTATGGGAGCTTTAGGAGCGGGTTATGCCACGCTTATCTCGCGTATCCTGCAGTGCGTTATGATGTTGGCATATTTTTTCACAACACCCAAGTTCCGCGCCTACACAGATAATCTATTCAGCAAGTCGATGATTAAATTCCGCCGCATTGCAGAGATTTTGAAGGTGGGTATCCCCATTGCCTTCCATATGTTTATGGAGTCGAGCGCATTTGTCGTGGCGGGTATTATGGTGCTGGCTTTCGGCGCGGCATCGGTCAGCGCATACCAGATTGGTGTGAATATGATGAACGTTACGTTTATGATTATCATCGCCATAGGTTCTTCTACTACCATTCTATGCTCGCATATCTATGGCCGCAAGGATTTCTCGCGCCTGCGTCGCACGATGAATGCTGCGTATCAGATGGGATTATTCTGGAATATCACTGTTGCGACAATCTATGTTGCGCTCAGGTATCAGATTCCTGCACTCTTCACCACCAATGAGCAGACCATCGAGATTGCCGCTTCGATGCTTATCTACATCGCACTTTTTCAGGTATCGGACTGCCTGCAAGCCATATCTATCAGCATTATGCGTGGCCTGCAAGATGTAAAGATTCTGATGCCCATCGTCTTCGTATCGTATGTTGTGATAAATATCCCCGTAGGTTATCTTCTCGCCTTCAAATGCGGAATGAAAGCCAACGGACTCATCGTAGGTTTCATCGTGGGACTGACGTGCTGTGCAGTGATGACCATACGGCGCGTAAGAAAGAATATAAAGCGATTGGAAATGAGTGTAGATAATTAAAAAAAATTTCATATCTTTACAAAAATTTTCACAAACGATGAGTTGTAACAATAATTGTAGAAAAAAACATATACCCGAGCCCGGTCGTGGATTTACCGTATGCGATTGTAACGAAGAGTTATGCGTTGAGCCCGTAGAGGGTTGCTACAAACTCCACGAGACCCCTTGGCTGGAGGAGTATCCAGATAATATCCCGACCGATATTTTCGAGGTTCGTTTCAAGAATACACGCCGTTCGTACTATAAGAATGTCAACAATCTCCCGCTAAAGCGCGGTGACATTGTGGCCGTAGAGGCTTCTCCCGGTCACGACATTGGAATCATCTCGCTCACAGGCGATATGGTGGCAAAGCAGATTCGCCGCACGGGATTCACGCCATTCAACGGCGAGTACAAGAAGATTTACCGCAAAGCCAAGCCCTACGACATTGAGCGTTGGCAGGAGGCTATCGCTATGGAGCACGACACGATGATTCAGTCGCGCCAGATTGCCGCCGAGATGGGACTCGATATGAAGATTGGCGACGTAGAGTATCAGGGCGACAAGATTAAGGCTATCTTCTACTACATTGCCGAGGGCCGTGTCGATTTCCGTGAGCTTATCAAGGTCTTTGCCGAGCGTTTCCATATCCGCATCGAGATGAAGCAGATTGGTGCACGTCAGGAGGCAGGTCGCATTGGTGGTATCGGTGCTTGCGGACGTGAGCTCTGTTGCGCATCGTGGGTATCAAGCTTTTCGAGTGTAACGACCAACGCTGCGCGCGTGCAGGATATATCGCTCAACCCGCAGAAGTTGGCTGGTCAGTGCTCGAAGCTCAAGTGTTGCTTGATGTACGAGTATGACGTATATGCCGATGCACGCCAGAAGTTACCCCGCGTGCGAGAGCCGCTGCAAGCTATGGATGGCGAGTACTATTTGGTTAAGACCGATATCTTGGGCCGCACAATGTCGTTCAGCAGTAGCAAGGACGCTATGGCTAACGTTGTAACTATTCCCGTATCACGTGTCCGCGAGATTATCGCCGCCAACCGCGCTGGTCGCAAGGTGGACTCTATCATCGACAAGGATAATATGCCCACCGTGGAGGAGCCTACATTCCGCACCGAGGAAGATAGCATCACACGTTTCGACAACCAGAACAAGCGCCGCCGCAATAACCGCAACCGCCGCGACAAGGACAACCGCCAGCGTCAGCCCAAGTCTGCAGATGCAGCCACAACCCCGCAGGAGGGCGAGCAGCAGCCACTCGAGGAGCGCCGTGAGGAGCGTCGTCGTGATGACCGCCGTCGTCAGCGCCCAAGCCGTTCAAACCGTCCCACAGAGAATCAGGCCGTAGATACACAACCTGCAGAGGGTAACGACAATCGCGAGCCACTACAGGAGAGCCACGAGAATCGTGAGCCACGCGAGAATAGAGAGCGTCGTGACCGTCGCCGCAACTTCAACAATCGCGGACGTGGTCGTGGTGAGTGGCAAAAGCGCGAGGGCGAGAAGCACGAGCAAAACAAGAGCGATAATAAACCCACCAACGAACAATAGCAGATGCGAGCCATACGGAAAATACTACTTTCGGTCGTAACGCTTCTGCTCTTTGCGCAGTGCCGCACAACCGAGTGTAGTGTTGTGATGGAGGATGTGGATATAAACGATTGGTCGGAGGAGACTACGATTGCGTACACCAACAAACAGACCGAGAATAACTACGACCTCAACATCGTGCTACACGTAAACCGCCGATTCAAGGCCAAGCAGTTGGAGTTGGAGATTACGACTATGACGCCCGACTCGCTGCGTTACAGCGAGCAGGTAACTCTCCCCGTTAGTTTATCGTGGGAGAATCCGACAGCCGTAACAACAGACATTGAGCTACCCTACCGCCAAGATGTAACGTTGCGTTGCGAGGGAGAATATACGATGGTTATCGCACCACAGCAGAGCGTTGTGGGCGTCGAGGCCGCAGGAATAAACTTTCAAATGAAGAGATAACAATGGGAAAAGATAAACTCAGACGATTTGCCGAGAACCTTACATTCGAGTGTATGGTACAGCCCGAATTTGAGGATATTTTTCACAAGGACCACCCGCTGAAAGGTCGTTGGCACAAGGATTTCTTTAAGAACGACAACCCTATCATCTTGGAGTTGGGCTGTGGCAAGGGCGAATATACCATTGCGCTGGCCGAGCGCAACCCTAACGCCAACTACATCGGCGTGGATATCAAGGGTGCGCGTATGTGGCGCGGAGCGAAGACCGCTACGGAGAACGGTATGAAGAACGTCGGCTTCCTGCGTACACGTATCGAGTTTATCAACTCATTCTTTGCTGAGGGCGAGGTTGCCGAGATTTGGATTACCTTCCCCGACCCGCAACTCAAGACTCGCCGTGCGAAGAAACGCCTCACCTCACCCATCTTCTTGGAGTACTATGCGCAGTTCCTCGCCTCTGATGGCTGGATTAACCTTAAGACCGACTCGCAGCACCTCTACGGCTATACAAACGAGGTGGTAAAGCACTTCGATTTGCCCTGCGAGGCATCGAACAACGACATCTACGGCACAGGCTATGCCGATGCGGAGTTGTCGGTAAAGACCGCCTACGAAACAAAGTTCCTGCAGCGCGGCCTGCCTATCACCTATACACGTTTCTCTCTCGCGGGCGGCACGAAGTTCCCGATGTTCGAGTGGGAAGAGGACGAAAAGTTAGAGAAAGACAACGAGGAGGCACGCATCGGAATCAGCAAGTGCTAATACGCGCTGTGCAATCACGAGCTATAATAAAAGGGCTGGAGTTTTCCAGCCCTTTTCGTTTGTATAATCTCAAAAGACTAATCTTCGCTCGTTTTGGCAATAATTGTCTCGGTAATAAATGAGATAAATAATCCCAAACCTGCACCACAACAAGCTCCACATAAATATAATATTTCCATTTGGTCATAAACTCTATAGACATCTTGATGAAGTTTCTGCGTACTGAAACACCAAGCAATAAATAAACCTACTCCCAATCCAAGAGCCAATAAGCCCCAACGCAATACCCATCTTGCAGGAATCTGTTTTTTAGGCTCATACCCATCAGCCCTAACATTTCCGCCACCCACTCCGATAGGCATACGCTTAACATACTCATTTAGGCCAGCTGCATCAAGACGCTCGATAATTGTTTTACGCTCTGAACGCATACCATACAGCTCAAAAAGCTTGTAGGCAAAATAACCTCCAAATCCGAAAATAGAGAGAGGAATCATAAATTCTAACATAACATATAAATTTTAAGGTTTAACAATTCGTTTTCTCTTTGCCTTATTAGACGCACAACACGCAAAAAGGTTACAGCCTTTCGCGAAAAATTTTCCATACATATATTAAATAAACACTAAAGAGGATTTTATTCGTAATTTCGTGTAACCTTTTCGACCGTTTTGCGTCTAAAGGGTAACTATGCTACACAACGAGAAGGAACTTATAGAGCGCATCACGCGTGGCGAGACAGAACTATTCGCCCACATTGCCGAGCATTATGCTCAGGCCGTGCATACACTCGTAGTTCGCATCGTTGGTAGCCGCGAAGATGCCGAGGAGCTGACGCAAGATGTCTTTGTGCGTGTATTTGAACACCTGCGGTTCTTCAACTTCAAGAGTTCATTCTCAACGTGGCTCTACCGCATAGCCTACAACCACGCCATATCCTTCGCGCGCCATAAGCGACAGGCACTCTACGCCATCGACGAAAACCGTCTGCATATGGTAGGTGACGATGAGGTGGAACAGATGGAGGCCACAGCCGATAAC
>JAZRLD010000109.1:0-27144 GCA_045646685.1 Alistipes sp.
GATTACAAACCCATCTTCTTCTTGATGTCCTTGGGGATAAGGTTCTTGTTAACCATAATATCCATAGTCTTGTACTCTACGAAAGGACGTGAGAAGTAGTAGAAGCCCTTGTAAGGACCATTGTCACCCCAAGAGTTCTGAACCTTGTAGAAAGGATTGCCAGCCTGATCAACAGCAGTACCAACGATAACCATACCGTGGTCGTCTGTTGTCTGGTAGTTGTCGTAAGCCTCCTGACGCATCTCCTGTGTGATAGTCTTCTCCTTCATCGGGCCCTCGAGGTTGTTAATCATAGCCTGCTTCTCAGCGTCTGACAACTTACCCCAGTGCTCTGCGTCTGAACCGATAGTGTTCTTCTCTACAACCTCGGGAATTACGGCGATAGCCTTCTGGCGGCTGAAGCCCTTCTCGCTAACGTCTGTACCCCAAGCTACGGGATGACCAGCCTCGAGGCAAGCGTCAACGATAGCCATCATCTCACCCATAGGAATGTTGTACATTGCGTCCCACATCCAGTTGTCGGGCACCTCCAAGATGAACTTAGAGTAGAAGGGGTGGTGTGTGTAAGATGTAATCTCCACATAATCCTCCATCTTGATAGGCAATGACTCTGCGAATGACTTGGGAGTGTACTCCTTACCCTTGTAAGTGAACTTCTCGGGACGTACGCCGAAGTATGTGTCGAGGATAGCGTTCAAACCATCAATCCAAGCAGTTGTGAGCTTACCGTTACCATTGCGGATGATAGCATCAACATAACCCTTCAATACGTTGTCAATCTCGCCGAACTCGGGCATCTCTGTACCATAGTTGTAACCAGAGTAAACCTCAAGGGGTACGATACCATACTTCTTAATCATCTCTGTTACGTCGTGAGCAGCACCACCAACAGCGAAGTTGAGGTTACCGTGCAAACGAACATACTTGATAGCCTTGTCGAAGTAAGCGTGACGTACAACCCACATCTGTGAGAGTGTCATCTGCTCGCCACCTGCTGCCAAAACCTCCTCCTCAAGGAATGAGAGAGTAGAGAAACACCAGCAAGTACCGCTACGATACTGGTTTGTGATAGGTACAGTCTTTACGACCTTCTTGTCTGTGAACTGGTAACCCTCGCCCTTCTGTGCTGCAGCTGATACTACAACGCCAAATACGATGGCTGCCAAAAGAATAAGTTTCTTCATAGTTTATCAGTTTTTAGTTGTTAGAATATATTTTCGTTACTTTTTCTTCGTTGTCGATACAATCTTCTGGCACTCCTCGTAGGTCATATCCTCGGGCTTGCGGCCTGCGGGCAGACGGTAGTTCTTACCCTTGTAGGCGATGTATGCGCCATAGCGACCGTTGCGGATTACCATATCCTTGTCCTCCTCGAAGCTCTTGAGCGGTGTTGCCGTAGCCGCCGCCTGCGCCTTCTGCTGCTGGATAAGCTCCACTGCGCGCTCATACTGAATAGTATAGGGGTCGTCGCTCTTTGTGAGTGATGCGAACGAGTTGCCGTAGCGAACATAGGGACCGAACTTACCGATGCCGACCATAAGGTCCGTGCCCTCATAGCGTCCCAAGTTACGTGGCAGAGCGAAGAGCTCCAACGCCTCCTCCAACGAGATTGACTCGATGAGCTGTCCCTTCTTGAGCGATGCGAAGCGTGCCTTCTCGCCCTCCTTCGCCTCAATCTCCACCATAGGGCCATAGCGACCGATACGTGCCTTGACCATCATACCCGACTCGGGGTCGATGCCGAGCTCACGTACCTGTGAGTTCTTCGTTGTCTGCGTCTCGATAGCCTTGTCCACCAAGCCGTGGAAGGGTGAGTAGAAACGTGTAATCATCTCGTCCCACGTCATCTCGCCGTTGGCGATGTGGTCAAACTCCTTTTCCACCGATGCGGTGAAGTTGTAGTCCATAATCTGCGCAAACTGCTTCTCGAGGTAGTCGTTCACAACCATACCGATGTCGGTGGGTGCCAAACGAGCCTTCTCCTTGCCGTAGCTCTCCGAGAGTGTCTTTTCAGAGATGTTGCCCGTAGCCGAGAGAGTCAGCGCAGTGTAGTTGCGCTTCTGCGCCTCCTTGTTCTGCTTAACCACGTAGCCACGATTGATGATGGTGGTGATGGTGGGAGCGTATGTTGAAGGACGACCGATACCCAACTCCTCCAAGCGCTTAACGAGCGATGCCTCGTTGTAGCGTGCGGGCGCAACGGTGAAACGCTCCGTAGCCATAATCTGCTGTGAGATAACCTTCTCGCCTACAGCCATCTTCGGCAGGATTGCCTCGCTGTTCTCCGTCTGCTGGTCATCGTCGGTTGACTCCGAGTAGAGACGCAGGAAACCGTCGAAGCGGACAACCTCACCCGTAGCGGCAAACTGCCACTCGGTGCCGTCCATATCTATGGCGATTGTTGTGCGGTCCACCTCGGCCGCTACCATCTGCGATGCAACGGTACGCTTCCAGATAAGCTCATAAAGGCGCTTCTCTGCCGTAGTACCATCAATCTGCTGACGGTCGATATATGATGGGCGGATAGCCTCGTGAGCCTCCTGTGCGCCCTTGGTCTTGGTCTTGTAGTTGTGCGCCGCCGAATACTTCTCGCCAAAGAGCTTCTCAATCTCTGTCTTACACTGGCCGATAGCCTGCGATGAGAGGTTTACCGAGTCGGTACGCATATATGTGATAAGTCCCTGCTCGTAGAGGTGCTGCGCCACGCTCATAGTCTGCGCCACCGACATACCCAACTTACGACCAGCCTCCTGCTGGAGTGTAGATGTTGTAAAGGGTGCTGCGGGGTAACGTTTCGTGGGCTTCTCCTCGGCCTTCGATACGGTGAACGATGCGCCTACGCAACTCTGCAAAAATGCCTCGGCCTGCTCCTTTGTCTCGAAGCGGTGCGCGAGCTCCGCCTTGAAGATTGTCTTGCTCTCATCTCCTGCGGGGTAGAACTGCGCCACAACGCGGAAGTAGGGTGTCGAACGGAAGGCGATAATCTCGCGCTCGCGTTCTACGATAAGACGCACGGCTACGCTCTGCACGCGGCCTGCCGAGAGTGCGGGACGAATCTTCTTCCACAACACGGGGGAGAGCTCGAAACCTACGATGCGGTCCAACACGCGGCGTGCCTGCTGGGCCTTCACCAGATTCATATCGATGGTACGAGGTGACTCTATGGCATTAAGTATGGCGTTCTTGGTAATCTCGTGAAAGACAATACGCTTGGTTTTATCTACGGGCAGATTCAACACCTCGGCCAAGTGCCAAGCGATAGCCTCTCCCTCGCGGTCCTCATCGGATGCCAACCATACGGTGTTAACCTTCTCAGCCAAACGCGACAACTCCTCGACCACTCTCTTCTTGTCGGGCAATACCTCGTAGTCGGGGGCAAATCCCTGCTCGATCTTCACGCCGAGGCCCTTCTTCGCAAGGTCGCGGATGTGACCGAAGCTCGACTTTACGACGTAGTCCTTACCCAAAAAACGCTCGATGGTCTTCGCTTTGGCGGGTGACTCTACAATGACTAAATTCTCTTGCATTTCACTTTATTCTTAAATACGACAAAAACCTAAGTTCGTCACTTAGGTTTGTCGAGTATAACTATCTATCTCTATTTCACCAACGTATAAGTCAACTCCAACGAGATGCTTGCAGGGTTGGTCTTTGTGTTACTTCCTTGAATCACCGAACGATTGAACGTAAAGCGGTCGTAGGCGCTCGGAGCCAGGTATATCACTCTTGCAGTTTTCAACTTCGAGAGGTCGATGCTGCCGTCAGCCTCTGGCTTTAACTCCAGCAGGTCGTTCACCAACTTCTGAATAAACGACGAGATATTCATCTCATACATCGCGCGGCTACGATTCAGATAACCGTCGTAGTAGAGCGACTCATCATCCTCCTGTGTGTAGAGGTAGTCAATGATGGGAGTCAAATCCTTGTAGTTGGTGTACATACCCAAACGAGGAATAGACTCGTTCATCTTGTCGGTCATAGGCAGGGGATCTATCAGGTTGTAATCATACTCCGAGCCCTCCAAGTAGAAGCGCAACGCAGCCTGATTGATAGCCGCTGAAACATAATCCTTGTCGCCGCTGCTGATATTGTAGAGCGAGAGCAGGAACTCGTCAGAGAACTTCAACTCGGTCATAATACCGCCACAGCCATCTACGTATGCCATATCCACCTCGGCACGATTCTGCTCTGTCTCAAGCAGGGGAAGATTCTCAAGCTCTGTGCCCTTGAAGTCGTACTGCGCGCTCTGCGCCGTAACGTTACCGAAGCCCTCAGAGTATGTATCGTTGAAGTAGTATGCGATAGCAAGTGTATCGGTGACGATGTCAGCATCGGCTCCCGGGTTACGCACACGACCATACACCTTGATACCAGATGTCTGATCCGAGAATGCCATTGCATGGCCCTCGCCCTCGGGCTGGTCTGCCGCAGGCTCAATCCACAAGCCCTTGTATTTGCGGATAAAGGCTGAGTCAGACTTATAGAGGTCTATATTGTTGTTTGCCAAACCGTTTGCGTCGAGCTTATCCATACAGAAGAGCTCCTTGATGAGCTGCTTTGCACCCTTGCCCTCCTTTAGACGGAACTCCGTAGAGTTGGTATATACGCCATTGGCCTGATCGGGGAAATTGAATGTAAAGATAGGCTCTGCATTCTGCTCGATGTGGCCTGCCTCACGCGGGTCGTATGACACGTAGAATGTAGTATCCTTCTTCTCCCAATCAACCAAATCCTTTGTCAAGAGATATACATTATATTGTATGGGGCGAGTTGAGTCGCCGACAAATGTATCCAACTCGAAAATCATCGTTGTAGAGTCGTAGATAGGACGATAACCGAAACCTATCGAGTCATCTACGTTGATCATATGCAAAATCTGACTCGAGAAGCCCAGCTTGCGTACACCAAAGCGGTTGTGCTTCTGCAAACCGAGGTAGAACGTACCCAAGCGGTCCGACTCTACCGAGTCGGTCTTGAAAAGACGTGTCTCGAAGACGCGGCAGGGGGCATCCTCCTGATTCTCCTCCTTAACAATACCATTCTGGTAAAGACGGTGGCGCGTAATCATCTGCTGGTTGGTGGGAGCAAACTCCTGACCGAGGGTATAGTCTGCAGTGGTAGTACAGCCCAATGTCATCAGGACTGCCACCGCAACAACTACCGCAGCGGTGAGCAAACTCTTTATTCTATTATAACTCTTCATAGAAACGATTATAATTGTCGAACATTTCTGCCTCCTCCTTCTTCTCGAACTCCATCACGGGCTTACCGCTCTGACGGGCGTACTCGACAAGTGTCGGGTTAGCACTCTCCGAGGCTACAACAATGCCATCGGCGTAATCTATAACGAAACGATAGAGATTTTCGTATGAGGGAAGGGTCAAATCCGCAAGTTTTTCATCTTTTACGCCCTCATTTGCCACTTTCTGCGCGAAGCCCTCGTTGAAAGGCTGCTCGAAGCGGTCGTCGCAGAGCGACACCACGACCTTCACGTCGCGGAACAAGGGGTCGTCGTTGAACACCTTCTTCAGGTAGATGGGCACGATGGCCGACATCCAACCCATACAGTGTACGATGTTGGGTGACCAGTTGAGCTTCTTGACGGTCTCCAGCACACCACGTGCGAAGAAGATAGCGCGCTCGTCGTTATCCTCAAACTCGTTGCCCTCGGCGTCGGTGATGACAGCCTTGCGTGCGAAGAAGTCGTCGTTATCGATAAAGTATATCTGAATTCGTGCTGAGGGAATCGAAGCCACCTTGATGATGAGCTGGTGGTCGTTGTCGTCGATGATGAGGTTCATACCCGACAGACGAATCACTTCGTGCAATTGGTTACGTCGCTCGTTGATGCAGCCGTAGCGCGGCATAAACGTACGGATCTCATTGCCACGCTCCTGCATAGCCTGCACCAAACGGCGGCTTAGTGTCGAAAGCTCCGTTTCGGGCAGGTAGGGCATAATCTCCTGACAAACGTATAATATTTTGCGTGAAGCCATAACTTCTTGGGTTTTACAAAATGCAAAGATAATAAAAATTTTTTAATAGCACGCGCTTACTTATATAATAAGCATTGCGTCACCATACGTACCGAAGCGGTAACCCTCCTGCTTAGCTACGTCGTAGGCGTTCATTACGTTCTCGTAACCGCCAAACGCAGCCACCATCATCAACTGTGTTGACTCGGGCAACTGGAAGTTCGACACCATAGCGTTCGCTACCGTAAAGTCGTAGGGGTGGAAGATGAACTTGTTTGTCCAGCCGTCCATAGCCTTAATCATACCGCCTGTCGATACGGCAGTCTCGATGGTGCGCATTACGGTTGTACCGATTGCCACTACCTTGTGGCCCTCGCGCTTAGCCTTGTTCACAGCCTCGGCAGCCTGCTCTGTAACCTCAAACTGCTCAGAGTCCATCTTGTGCTTCGACAAATCCTCCACGTCCACGCGGCGGAAGTTACCCAAGCCTGCGTGCAGTGTGATGAAAGCAGAGTCTATACCCTTGATTTCCATACGCTTCAAGAGGTGCTTCGAGAAGTGCAAGCCAGCCGTGGGGGCGGCAACAGCACCCTCGTGCTTGGCGAAGATTGTCTGGTAACGCTCGGCGTCCTCCTCCTCAACCTTCTCGCGAATCCAGCGCGGCAGGGGAGTCTCGCCCAAGCGGTAGAGAGCCTCCTTGAACTCCTCGTATGAGCCGTCAAAGAGGAAGCGCAACGTACGGCCGCGCGATGTTGTGTTGTCAATCACCTCGGCACCCATCATCTCGTCAGCACCGAAGTAGAGCTTGTTGCCGATACGAATCTTACGTGCGGGGTCAACCAGCACGTCCCACAGGCGAAGCTCGCTGTTGAGCTCGCGCAGTAGGAAGATTTCAATCTCGGCGTTGGTCTTCTCCTTGTTACCGTAGAGGCGTGCGGGGAATACCTTGGTGTCGTTGAACAAGAAGAGGTCCTTCTCGTCGAAATACTCGATAATGTCCTTGAAAATGCGGTGTTCGATAGCTCCGGTGGCACGATTCAGTACGAGCAAACGTGACTCGTCACGGTTGTCGGCGGGGTACTTTGCCAACATCTCCTCCGTGAGCTCATATCCGTATTGAGATAATTTCATAATTTTTTCAACCTTAGGTTTTTAACGGTGAAAGACACAAATATCAATAAGTAATACGAAATTTTCGCTATTTTGTTTCACGCTCGCTCAACTTTTCCATAAAATTTTCCAATTTCCAGCCATTTTCTGCTGTGAAACCGCCACTGCGAGTGCGTCTTAGCCCCGTAAGATGTGCTCCGCTGTCGAGCGCGAGGCCTATCTCGTGAGCCAACGAACGGATGTATGTTCCCTTGCTGCAACGCACGCGAACCTTCAGGTGGGGCATCTCCAAAGAGAGAATCTCCATCTCGTAGATATTGATGAGTGCCTTCTTCAACTCCACCTCCTCGCCTGCGCGGGCAAATTCGTAGGCGCGCACGCCCTCAACCTTCTTTGCCGAATAGATAGGGGGTGCCTGCAAGCGCTCGCCCGTAAGGTCGCGCAGTGCCTGCTCAATCATCTCGCGTGTGATATGCTCGGTGGGATAACGTTTGTCGATGGGGTGCTCGAGGTCGTAGCTCGGAGTTGTCGCGCCCAACTCGATGTCGGCTATGTACTCCTTCTCCTCGGCTTGCAGGTCGTTCACCATCTTTGTGGCCTTGCCGATGCAGACGATTAGTACGCCCGTAGCCAAAGGGTCGAGCGTGCCGGCGTGGCCAATCTTAATCTTCTTGTAACCCAGACGGTGCTGCAACGCATACTTTATCTTGCGCACAACATCTGTCGAGGTCCACTCCAGAGGTTTATCTATAATGGCGATGTAGCCCTCCTTGAAATCTACACCCACCAACGATTGGTTTTCTGTCATTTATTGAAAATAAGGGATTTACATAAAATTGCTTACGATTGACACCACGCCTGCCACAGCGCAATACACGGCAAACCAGATGAGCTTACCACGCTTGACGATGCCAATCATAAACTTACAAGCCAAGCAACCCACAACGAATGCCGAGATGAATCCAGCCAACATCGGAACGATGCCGATAGATGCAAATGCCACCTCGCCTTTAACGATATTGAGGAACATCTCACCCAAAATCGGAGCCAGCACCATCAGGAACGAGAACTGCGCCATCGACTCCTTCTTGTTGCCGAGCAGAAGACCCGTTGCGATGGTTGTGCCCGAGCGCGAGAGGCCCGGCATAGCGGCTATGGCCTGACCAATACCGATTATAAATGCGTCGCGGTATGAAATCTCCTCCTTCTGTCGGGGGCGTGCATAGTATGCGAAGGCGAGCAGCGCGGCTGTGAGCAACAACATAGCGCCTACGATTGTGAGAATGTAGGGCGACTCAAGCATAGCGTTAATATAATCCTTGAATGCGAAGCCCACAATTCCGATGGGAATCATCGAGAGAATGAGCTTCAGCACGTATGCCTGCTCCGCGTTAAAGTGGCGCGAGAATACGCCCACGATAAGGCGTTTCACCTCGGGCCAGAGAATCACGATTGTGCTGAGTACGGTTGCCGCGTGCAGCGTAACATCAAAGGCGAGATTTTCCTCAATCTCCACGCCCAGCAGAGCCTTTGCAATCTGCAGGTGGCCACTGCTCGATACGGGCAGAAACTCGGTCAGACCCTGTACGGCACCGAGTATAACTGATTCAATAATAGTCATTTATCTAAGTTTTTTTATTTATAATCGTTTTGCGGTGGGCAGACCTATTCAAATGACAGGTAGCGCCATCCCTCGTTGGTGTAGCAACGCACCTTACCCACCGTTGTGTCGTAGTAGAGCGTACCTACGGGTACACCCACGCCCTCCAACTGACAATTCTCGTAGTGTATGCCTTCGGGAGTCTTGTTGAGTGCCGCCAGCGAGAAGGGTACAAATGTCTTTGCCCAGTAGCGACCGAAGTCCACACCCTGATTCTTCTCGTCCGAGCCAATCTTCACCCAGCCGAAGTGACGCACGTCGCGGTAGAGTCCCTTGGGCGAATATACCTGTATGCAGGCCAGGTCGGGCGCATACTTGCCTATGAGCATCGTCAGACGGCAGGTCTCCGTGCCGTTCCAGCCCTCGAAGAGGTGTCCGCCATCCACAAAGGCCGAGGTGGGGCGTCCCTGATTGTTCCAGCGGCCACGACCACCACGAACAGAGAGCATTACGGTTGACTCCAACACGCCATCAATGGTGTTGAAGATGGGCTGCTGTGCGGTGTTGAACCCGTAGTTGTAACGCACATCTTGCCACTTCTCCCACTCGGGGTCAATGGGCTTGCTGACGGGCACGCGGTTATCCACCTCGCGCTGCAACGAATCCACCTTCGTGGCCAACATCTCTACGGTGCGCATCAATGCCTCAATCTCCGCATCGCGTTTTGCTCGCTTCTGCGCCGAGGCAGGCAATATTGCAACGGTCATCAGCAAGAGGACCGAAGTCACAAAAAATCTCTTCATAGGTTAAAACTTTTTCAGCAGAGCGTAAACCTCAAAGGCAAAGCCACCCACGATAAGAATAGGCGCGAGCGTAATGCGTCGCCACGAGAACATATCGTAGTTAAATACGTTGGGGTCGTCGCTGCCGCCGCCTGCCATCAGTACCATACCGATGATGATAACCACAAAGCCCGCAATGAGCAGGATGTAGTTCTTTATGGTGAGCGTCATCTGCTCGTCGTTCTTATCTGTTGCGGCGTTGAATCGCGCGCGCACCTTTTCGAAAATATTTTTCATTAGTATAGATATATCTTGTTAGACTTCATATTTACAAACTTGTTTACCGCTATCGAGGTGAACAGCAGTGAGATAGCCACGCCGCCCACAATCATCGAGCCTACGACGATAGCCGCTTTTGTCAGCTCCGATGTGGCCATAATCTCGGGCATAGCACCACTCAGACCGATTAGTGCCGCACCGAACAATACGCTTGCCGCCAATCCAGCCCACACGCCCTGCTTGGCTGCCGTCGAGAGGAAGGGACGCATAATGTAACCCTTCGTAGCGCCCACCAGCTTCAGCGTGTTGATAAGGTAACGGCGCGAGAAAATCGCCAAACGAATCGTGTTGTTCAAAAGTATAAGCGAAATTGCGAGCAACGCACCGCCAAAGGCTGCCAGCACGATGGTAATCTTCGTGATTGTAGAGTGCAGACGCTCGATAGTCGATGCGGGGTAGGCCACATAAACCACCCCCTCAATAGCCGAAATCTTATCCGCCACCGCATCTGTAGCCTCACGGTCAGCCGAGGCAATGGCCACCTCAAAACTATTGCGCAGGGGATTTTCCTCCAAAATGTGTTCAATCTCCGATGCGAACATACGGCGGAACTCCTCGTCGTTTATCTTATCCTCCTTGGCCGCATACTCCACGCCCGTCACGCCCTCGATTGCGAGCAATTTCTCTTCGATTTTGCCACGCTGCTCCGCATCGACTTTGTTGTCCAACTCGGCCGAGAGTGTGATGCTCTCACGCAGAGTGTGTGCCGAGGTAAATGCCGCATAGAGCATATATCCCACCGAGCCCAACAGAAAGAGAACGAGCGAAATGCTTATCGTCGAAACTATGTACGAACGGCGTACCTTACGCCTCAGTCTTTTGTCGTCGCGCATTGCGTATAAAGTAGATTAAGGTTAGTAAAAATCCTATGAGTACCGCCGCCGAGAAGGCCATCGCTATGCCCTCCACAAGCGCCCAGTTGGGTGCGCGGTAGCTCCATTCTATGGTATGCTTGCCTGCAGGCATCTCAACGGCACGCAAGATATAGTCGGCACGCAGGGGCTTTGCCTCCACGCCGTCAATTGTCACCGTCCAGCCCTGCTTGGTAAATATCTCCGAGAAGACAACGAGTGCATCGCCCGCGCTCTCAGCCTCGTAGCGCAGGTAGTTGGGGCGATACTCCTCAAGTGTTACCGTACCCTCCGAGAAGTTGAAATTCTGGGGCAGATACTCCTTGCTCATCACCGCCTCGCGCTTGGTGTCGATGCGGCCCACAAGCTCAATCTCCTCCTCGGCCGATGAGGCACGTACAACGCTTGTGACCATCCACGCCGCACCATTGGCCGTCTCGCGCAGCAGAACACCCTCCGCGTCGGGCGACTCGATGACGTAGCGCACGTTGAGCATATCCAGCACACCATCGCGCAAGTACGATAGGTGGCGGTCAATCATATCCTGATATCGTGCCAACTTCGCTCCGTGATAGCCTCCCACCGAACGGTGGAAGTATGATGTTGTGGCGTCGTTGAATGGCGACACCGTAAGATTCAGCACGCGATATGCGGGGTCTTTATCCAGCATAATGAGCTTGTCGGCCTCCGTTGGGGTAATCTTTGCCGCGTAGGCATCTACAAACGAGTCGTGGTTGAGGTAGCGCGTATCGACATCAATAAGGTCTGCCGCCACAATAACGGTCAGCACGCAGCACAACACCGCGCCGCTCTTTATTACCTTGCGTCGTGAGTATCCCGCCACAGCAACTGCCGCCAGCACCACAAACAAGAGCGAACGCCACGCATCGCCACGCATCGCCATAGCGCGCTCCTCGGCTATACCCGAAGCTGTGCTCCACGCCAACTGCTCGTGCAGGCCCTGCTTGACATACTCCTGCGCACCCTGTTGCTCCAACATCTGTCGGAACTGCTCGGTGAGCATCTCGCCACTCTCCTGCATACCGAAGTCGCCCAAGTGACGACCACCGATAATCATCACCGCAAGCACACCTATGCATACTCCCGTAGCCCACGTGAGTGCCTTGCGCAGACGCTTATCGTCAGCCTCGGCCTTGATAATCTGCGCCACACCCATTGCCGCCAACAGAGGCACGGTCCACTGCACCACAACCAGCGCGGTCGATACGGCACGGAACTTATTATATCCGGGCAGGATGTTGAACAGAAGCTCCGTGAACCACATCATATTTTGTCCCCACG
The DNA here is from genome assembly GCA_045646685.1 of Alistipes sp. Taxonomy (GTDB): domain Bacteria; phylum Bacteroidota; class Bacteroidia; order Bacteroidales; family Rikenellaceae; genus Alistipes. The sequence continues at coordinate 11,960 of JAZRLD010000109.1, forward strand.
ACATAAACAGCGCCAATACGCTCGCACCCACAATCCACCAGCGCTGGCGGTTGGGCAGAAGCATAAGTGCCAAAACGGCCAAGAAGATAGCCGCCGCACCCAAGTATGTCGGACCTGCCGTGTAGGGCTGCTCGCCACGATAGCGGGGGAGATATTGTGTCATCTGCTCCAAGCCGTAGGACTTCAATGCCTCGGCAACGGGTCCATCCTCGGCGAAGGTGTCGGTTGAAGCACCACCCATAAAGTCGGGCACAAACATATTCAGACTCTCGGCACGACCGTAGCTCCACGCCGTAGCATACTCAAGGTCAAGACCCTGAGTGCCGCTCTCCGCATCTTTGGCTACCAGCTCCGAGCCACCGCGTGTGGTCTCCTTTGAGTGTTGCATTGTCTGCCACAACGGCGAGAGGTTTGAGCCTACGGCCACCACTCCCGCCAAGGCGAGAATAGCCGTGCGCTTTGAAAAATCTTTGATTTTTTTCTCCTTCCACGCATAAATACCCTCGCTGAGCCACATTATGGCCATCGCCAGAATGAAGTAGTATGTAATCTGCGGGTGATTTGCGCCAATCTCCAACGATGTGAACAGCGCAGTCAGCGCACCTCCAACCCACATATTCTTACGCAAAGCGTAATAGGCGCCGCCCATCATCAGCGGAGCATATACCAATGCCCACATCTTGGTGATGTGTCCAGCACCGATAATCAGCAGGAAGTAGGTCGAAAAACCGTAAGCCAAAGCCGCTATGAGCCCCACCCACGGACTAAGGCCAAAGAGCAAGGCCGCTATCCACATAGCCGTCATCGCAAAGAAGAGGAACGAGGCGGGTGTGTCGATGATTTTCACCACTTTACCTATCGTGCCCTTAACAGCCTGCGAGGGGTATTTCACGTTGATAAGGTAGGCCGGCATACCGCCAAACATACCGCCCGTCCACTGTGCATCCTCGCCCGTTGCGGCGCGGTTGTCGAGAATATCTTTGCTCATACCCTCATACTGCTGCACGTCGTGCTGTACGAGTACCTCGCCACCAAATTGGGGCGCAAAATAGAGTGCCGCAACCACGAAAAAGAGGCCTATGGCGGCTCCCCAAACGAGAGTTTTTTTTGCTATTTCAGAATCAAATATCATTTCATCGTTAATATTAGTGCGTCAAAGTTACGAAAAACATTCCTTTTTCGAGGTGTAATTGCGAAAAATTACTATATTTGCAAAGTAAAGCGCGTTTATAAAACCATTTTTTGTATGATTACACTTGATTCAATTCGCACTCCCATAGCCGCGGACCTCGAAGCCTTCGAGGAGTTTATCCGAAGCCGCTTTTCGTCGGAGGGCAAGTTGATGTCCGAAATGATTTCTCACGTCCTCTCGTCGCGCGGAAAGGGCGTTCGTCCCATTATTGTTATGCTCTGCTCGGCTCTTGTATCCGATGCCAACTTCCGCGATTGGGTGGAGGGCGAGCGCAACTGCTCGAAGCGCACCTACTTGGCAGCAATGATGGTTGAGATGCTGCACACCGCTTCTCTTATTCACGATGATGTTATCGACAGCGCCGACACGCGCCGTGGCAAGCCCTCGGCTAATGCCTTGTGGCAGTCGCGCAACGCTGTGATTTTGGGTGACTACATCTTGGCTCGCACGGTGAGTCAGGGTTTGGATAGTGCGCAGTTTGATTTGGTGTCACACATCGTGGGTGCTATGGCCACACTCTGCGAGGGTGAGGTGTTGCAGAGCCAGCACGCCGCCGATAAGGATACCACACGTCAGGATTACCTCGAGATTATATACAAAAAGACAGCCAGCCTCATCAGCATCAGTGCCTCGGCAGGTGCTGTGTCGGTAAAGGCATCACGCTACGATGTGGAGCAGATGCGCCGCTTCGGTGAGGCCATAGGTATGGCGTTCCAGATTCAGGACGACATTCTCGATTACAGCCGCTCGGCACGCACGGGCAAGCCCAAGAACAACGACCTGCGCGAGGGAAAAATCACTCTGCCGCTTATCGAGGTGTTGGAGAAGTGCAGCCCCGCCGAGAAGTTGCAGTTGCTGGATAAACTCTCGCAGTGCAAGGACGATGACTCTGCGGTTGATTTCCTGCAGGGCGTAGTGGAGGCTACGGGCGGTTTGGCTATGGCGGCTCGCACGATGCAGACCTACATCGACCGCGCAACGGCAATCCTGGCTAACTATGCCGATTCGCCCTACCGCACGGCGTTGGTGAATCTGTGTGCTTATATTGCCGAGCGTGATAAATAGAGAAAACAAAACATTAAATAACCAAATTATTAATCTTTAAAAAAACAATTTATGGCAAACAATCAGAAAGGCAATGTTTTGGCTATTGCCGTGATGTTTATGTTGTTCTTTATGATTGCATTCGTAACCAACTTCGCTGGTTCAATGGGTGTTATCGTACAGAATCAATTCGGTGCATCAAACGCTATGGCTCAGCTCGGTACGCTGGCTAACTTCATCGCTTATGCTTGTATGGGTATCCCCGCAGGTCACATCCTCAAGCGTAAGGGTTACAAGTTCACTTCACTTGCTGCCGTATTGGTAGGTTTGGTAGGTGTTGGTATTCAGTTCGCATCAGGTTACGTTGAGTCTTTCGGCGTTTACGTGTTGGGTGCATTCGTAGCAGGTTTCTCTATGACTATGCTTAACATCGTTGTTAACCCTATGTTGAACACACTCGGTGGTGGTGGTAACAAGGGTAACCAGCTTATCCAGCTCGGTGGCTCTTGCAACTCAGTGGGTGGTACTATCGCTCCCATCTTGTTGGGTTACCTCATCGGTGGTCAGGCTTCAGAGGCAAGCGTAGCTGACGCTGCTCCCGCGTTGATTATCGCTATGGCAATCTTCGCTGTTGCATTCGTTGTTATCTACTTCTCGGCTATTCCCGAGCCTCATATGGAGACTGCAGAGGAGAAGGCTGCACGTATTAGCGGTAAGGTAAAGAAGGATCCTCACGGTCCTATGTCTTTCCGTCACTTCGTATTGGGTGCTGCTGCTATCTTCTTCTACGTAGGTGTTGAGGTAGGTATTCCTAACACAGCTAACATCTATATGTCAGGCCACGAGGGCGTAGGTCCCGTAGTTGCAGGTACTATCGTAGGTTTCTACTGGTTCTGTATGATGTTGGGCCGTTTGTTGGGTGGTGTTATCGGTGGTAAGGTATCTTCTAAGCAGATGCTTACTTTCGCTTGCTCATTGGCATTGGTATTCGTATTCTGCTTGATGTTCATCCCCGAGACAGTTCGTATGACTATCCCCGTTGTTGGCGTTCAGGTTCCCGTAAGTATGGTATTTATGTTCTTGTGCGGTTTGTGCACATCAGTAATGTTCGGTTCTATCTTCAACCTTGCTACTGAGGGCTTGGGTAAGTACACTCCCGTTGCATCAGGTATCTTTATGGCCTTGATTTGCGGTGGTGGTATTATGCCTTTCATTCAGGGTTTGGTAGCTGACGCTGCTGGCTTCATCAACAGCTACTGGGTTGTAGTTGCTGGTTTGGCTTATATGCTTCTTTACGGTTTGGTTGGTTCAAAGAACGTAAACAAGGATATTCCCGTAGAGTAATTGCTCATATCGAGTGCGCCTAAAATGGTAATTTCGGCGTTACGCTCCTCTTCGAAATGCTCACATACGTTTAGTATGCTCCGCTTTCTCGGACTTCGCAGGCCTTGAAATTCCACATTTTATCCACACTCTCGCAATAAATAAATTATAAGGTTGCTTGACAAAAGTCAGGCAACCTTTTTTTTGTTGCACCTTCGGATTCGGTAAGTCCTAAAGCTTTTTTGTAAATAAATCAAAATATAATTACCTTTGTTTATATAGAACAACTCTACGATGACAAACCGCGAGGTTATAGACCACTTTATCGACTACCTGCTCTCCGAGCGTCGCTACTCTCCGCTGACGGTACGCAACTACCGCCACGACGTGGAGCAGTTTCTCACGTGGGGTGAGAGCACTACTGCCGAGGGCGATTTCGAACTGCTGGAGGTGCGCTCGGCCGATGTGCGCGAGTGGATTATGTACCTCGCCGATGGTGGAACGATGAATAGCGCCTCGATAAATCGCGCGGTGGCATCGTTGCGTTCGATGTATAAGTATCTGCGCCGCAAGGGTATCATCGAACGCGATATATTTGCCGCCGTCACGGCTATGCGAACGGCACGACGATTGCCTAAGTTCGTTGCTGAGGATGATTTGAGGGTTGTCGTTGAGCGTGTGCGTGGAGATTTGCGTAGCGATGATTGGGTTACGTGTCGCAACGCGATGATTGTATTGATGTTATACGCCTGCGGCTTGCGTCTGGCGGAGCTTGTGGCTGTCGATTTACAACATTTTGACGATGGTTACTTGGCCTTGCGTGTGCGCGGTAAGGGCGATAAGGAGCGCATAGTGCCCATTGTCGAGGCTCTGCGGCGGGAAATAATAGTGTATGTAGAGCGATTTTCGGCCGAAAAAATTTGCATAAATCACGAAAAAGCACTATTTTTATCAAAGCGTGGAGGACGTATATCGCGTAGCGACGTACAGCGCAGCGTGGCACGCCTTCTGCGGGAGTGCGGAGTGCAGGGTAAGGTGTCGCCACACGTTATGCGCCACACCTTCGCAACACACCTTTTGAATGAAGGCGCCGACCTGCGCGAGATACAGGAGTTGCTGGGCCACTCGTCGCTCAAGGCTACGCAGGTATATACGCACAACAATATAGCGCAGTTGCAGCGAGTGTATGCCGTAGCGCATCCCCGCCAAACGCAACCTACGGATGAGTAGGTCACATTTGTAATCGAGCAGTTGCCACCGAAGGCATACGACAGAGGTTGGCACTGACGTATATATAATGTTTAACTAAAATTTGAAGGCTATGAACGTACAGATCCAGTCAGTGAAATTCGATGCCAGCAGTAAGCTCATTGAGTTCATCGAGAAGAAATTAGCCAAGTTGGACCGCGTAGCAGAAGAGGCTACAGGAGTCGATGTAGTGTTGAAACTTGAGAAGGACGACGAGAAGGGTAACAAGATCGCAGTGATTACATTGCGAATGCCGGGCGGTGACATTCGTGTTGAGGAGCAGGCTCACACCTTCGAGGAGGCGATTGACGCAGCCAAAGATGTCCTGAAGCGTCAGATTGAAAAGCGTAAAGACAAATAATAGAAACCGTCTAACAAGGCTCTTTTGGCATCTGGCTTGTCCTCAAAATGCTCACATACGCCGAGTATGCTCCGCTTTCTCGGACTACGCCAGCTTCAAAATAGCTCTTGTTATACAATTTCTAAAATTGATAAAGCCGACCTTAATAGGGCCGGCTTTTTTATTAAAAATCCAACAACTTATATCTCTCCCTTGTGGCACTCATCGAGATGCGCTCCTGAAAATGCCACCACTCCTTCACATAGGGGCGCAAACCTACTGTATCCATAATCTCTAACAGCAGCGTGCGGTTTGCTGCCGCCTCGGCCGAAATTTTACCGCGCTTGCGCAGAGCCTCAACATAGGCTTTATATGCTGCGAGTGTCACATCGTTATCATTTCCAACCCACGCCTCATCTCCAAAGTGGTCAAAACCCGCACCCATATCAAGCGGTCGGCCCGCGCCATCAATAATTGTCAAATCCACCGCCACACCATAGTTGTGTCGGCCACCTTTCTGCCCATCGGCAACATATATCTGCAAGGGCGTACCTTCCACAGCCCGTCGCATACGACGTTGCACGCTGATGGGACGCGCCGCATCATATACCAACAACGAGTATTCGGGGTGTCGCTCGCGCAGAATCCTCTGCGCCTCGACAACCCTCTTGGCAAAGTGGGGTAGCAGGTAGGCCGTGGTGAGTGAGCCGTACATATTCTCTCCCACGAAGTTATCCTCGGTGGCGTACTTCAGCTCCACGCGAATCTCCTTGTCGAGCGACTGAATATCCACCAGCCCGTACTCCTTCATCTTCTTGTCGAAATCGACCTCCTGCGCCGAGGCCGCGCCTCCGCCGAGCGCCATAAGAGCGCAAAGCAGAGCCATAAAACCTACTCTTCCCATAGCAAAAACGGATTTTTCAGCAGTTGCGAATTATAGTAACGGCGGTCGCCCGTAACCTCGCGTCCGAGCCACGCGGGACGCTCAAACTCCTCATACTCGTCCGCAAGCTCCACCTCGGCCACAATGAGCCCCTTATCTGCGCCGTAGAAACGGTCCACCTCGAAGGTGTGACGCCCTGCGGGAACGAGGTAACGTGTCTTGTCTATCGTGCCACGGCTGAAGCGCAGCAACTCGCGTGCCTCCTCCACGGGAATCTCATACTCCCACTCGTCGCGGCTCATACCCGCCTCGTTGCTGCGGCCCTTGATTGTAATGTAGCCTTTGTCGTCGCGCGTACGCACACGCAACGTGAGCGAGTCGGACTTGGCGATGTAACCCTGCTCGATGTGTGACGAGCTGGTCACGTAGGGCATAAAATCCCCCTCGACCAAGAATTTACGTTCTATCTCTTTTGCCATAATTGCGGTATTTTCAGCAAATTTACTATTTTTGTGAAAAGTAACGAAAATTTATAGCTATGAAAATCACTCATACCCTCTTTGCTGCGCTTGTGGCACTTTGTATAGTGGCTTGCAGCCAGCCAAATCCCAATCTCTCCCGTGCCGAGCAGATGCGCACGACGCTCTACACGCTCTACGATGTGGACCATACGACCCTGCTTGCCGAGAACTATCCCATCGACCCCGCCGCACGTGCCACCTATCTGGCCGAGGGAGCCGATAATCAGGTGAATAAATACTCCTATCTGTGGCCCTACTCGGGAACGCTCTCAATGATGTCGGCATTGTATGAGGTAACGGGTGATACCGAGCATTTACAGTTTATCGACAGCGATGTGATTGCTGGTTTGGATATGTACTTTGACACTACGCGCGCGCCTTACGCCTACTCGTCATACGTCACCGTGGGCGAGTCGGACCGCTTCTACGATGATAATATCTGGCTCGTGATAGACTTTGTGGACCTCTACTTCTCGTCGGGCGAGAAGCGCTATTTGGAGCGTGCCGAGCAGACGTGGCAGTTTGTGGAGAGTGGCCGCGACGATGTGTTAGGCGACGGTATCTATTGGTGCGAGCAGAAGAAACACTCGAAGAATGCCTGCTCCAATGCCCCTGCCGCGGTGGCGGCGCTGAAGCTCTACAAGGCTACGGGCAACGAGGCCTACCTGCAGGCGGGCAAGGAGTTGTATGCGTGGTGCTACAATACGCTGCACGACAAGGAGGATGGACTCTACTTCGATAATATCTCGCTTGCGGGCCGCATTAGCCGCGCGAAATACTCATACAATAGCGGTCAGATGATTGAGGCGGGTGCTATGCTTCACGCCCTGACGGGGGAGGAGCACTATCTCGCGGAGGCGCAGAAGACCGCTGCAGGGTGCTACGAGCGTTGGTTTAAGCCCTTGACAGATGGCGAGCAGCAGATTCGTATGATGGATTCGGGCGATGTGTGGTTTGATGCTGTTATGTTGCGCGGCCTGATTGCACTCTATGGTCGTGATGGCAATGATACATACCTGCGTGCCGTAAATGCTTCGCTCGACTATGCGTGGCGCGAGGGACGCGATGAGAATGGTCTGTTCGGAAAATTCCTTTCGCACCGCCGCGAGGAGGATAAGCGCAGCTGGCTCTTGACGCAGGCGGCGTATGCCGAGATGTCGGCACGAATGGCTAAAGTAAATCTGCGATGAACTACGCACTTATAACGGGCGGCTCGTCGGGTATCGGGCGAGAGTATGCGCGCGAGTTGGCAGCCAAGGGGTGGAATCTGATAATCGTCAGCAACCGTAAGGAGGATAATGTCCGCGTGGCTGAGGAGTTGTCGCGCCAATATGGCGTTGCGGTCGAGCCTTTGTATGCCGACCTCACCGAAGCAGATGCGGCCGAGAAGATATACGACCACGTGCAGAGTTTGGGCGTCGAGGTCGAGGTGCTGATAAATAATGCAGGTATGCTGCTCTTCTCGCAACTTGTCAATACTCCAGCTCCGCAGTTGGAGCGCATCATTGCATTGCACTGCACAACACCCACAAAACTCTGCCAGCTCTTTGCCCGCGATATGGCCGCGCGTGGCCGAGGTCATATACTTATTATGTCCTCCATCACGGCGTGGACTCCCTATCCCACCATTTCGCACTACGCCGCAACGAAGGCCTACCTGCATAGCTTTGCGCAGTCGCTCTGGTATGAGATGCGCGCCCGAGGTGTGAGTGTCACGACGGTGTATCCCTCGGCGGTGGATACGCCATTTTACGATTTGGACGACAAGATGCGCCGACTGCTGTTGCGCTGTGGTGTGATGCTCTCGGCCGAGAGTGTGGCTCGCAAGGCTCTGCGGGCAATGTTTTCTCGTCGTCGCCGTTGTCTGCCGGGATTCCTGACAAAGGTCGAGGCAGCCATCTGTTGGCTTCTACCCGCGTGGGCGTTGTTGCCTGTAATGAAAATCCCTATGGTTCGCAGAATATTAGAACGCATATAAAAAAAGGTTGCCCTTCGTGGACAACCTTTTCTATTTATAGGTCTGCGAATTAAATCACACCCTGCTCCAGCATAGCCTGTGCAACCTTCATAAAGCCTGCGATGTTCGCACCCTTCACGTAGTTGATGTAACCGTCGGGCTGCTCGCCGTATGTTACGCACGCCTGGTGAATCTGCGACATAATGTAGTGCAACTTTGCATCTACCTCCTCGGCTGACCAAGAGAGGTGCTGTGCGTTCTGTGTCATCTCCAAGCCCGATGTTGCCACACCACCAGCATTTACTGCCTTACCCGGAGCAAACAAGATACCAGCCTGCTGGAACGCAGCAATAGCTTCGGGTGTACAACCCATATTCGATACCTCGGCAGCGCACCAAGTGCCGTTTGCCAACAACTCCTTTGCGTCCTCGCCTGTAAGCTCGTTCTGGAAGGCACAAGGCAACGCGATGTCGCACTTAATGCTCCACGCCTTCTTACCGGGGATAAACTCTGCATCGGGGAAACGCTCTGCGAAGGGCGACACGATGTCGCGGTTCGATGCACGAAGCTCCAACATATAGTCAATCTTCTCGGGAGTCATACCGTTGGGGTTGTAGATAACGCCATCGGGACCCGAAATAGCGATAACCTTTGCACCCAACTCTGTAGCCTTCTGTGCTGCACCCCACGCTACGTTACCGAAGCCTGAGATAGCCACAGTCTTGCGCTCAATAGACTTGCCTGCCTGCTGCAACATATGCTCTACGAAGTAAAGCGCACCGTAGCCTGTAGCCTCGGGACGTACCAATGAGCCACCCCAAGTAAGGCCCTTACCTGTCAAAACGCCTGTGTTGTACTCGCGTGCGAGCTTCTTGTACATACCGTACATATAACCAATCTCGCGGCCACCTACGCCCACATCACCTGCGGGAACATCTGTGTCGGGGCCGATGTTCTGCCACAACTCCAACATAAAGGCCTGGCAGAAACGCATAATCTCGGCGTCAGACTTGCCCTTGGGGCTGAAGTCTGAACCACCCTTTGCACCACCCATAGGAAGTGTAGTGAGGGCATTCTTAAATGTCTGCTCGAAACCGAGGAACTTCAACATCGAAGGATTTACCGCAGCGTGGAAACGGATACCGCCCTTGTAGGGACCAATCGCGCTGTTGAACTGCACGCGGTAGCCCAAGTTGGTCTGAATCTCGCCCTTGTCGTCAACCCACGTTACGCGGAAAGTGATGATACGGTCGGGCTCGACCATACGCTCCACGATTTTAGCCTTCTCAAATTCGGGGTGGTCGTTGTAAACCTCCTCGATTGACTCCAATACCTCACGTACTGCCTGCAGATACTCGCTCTCACCGGGGTGCTTGCGCTCGAGATCTGCCATTACATTATTTACGTTCATAGTTATTAAGTGTTTTAAGTTTGTCATTCTATTCTATTACAAATATAGTGATATTTTGTTGTGGTTATTAAGTTGCGGGGAAAATATTTTTACGGTTTATTATAATTTTTACCGCTTTTCGGGTTGTCGCATTCCACCAATACGACATATAAGACAAAAAAAAGAGGAAAATAGGCATATATTAAAAAATATTAGTTTAATTTTGTAGTATGGCGCGGTGTTTTTGCGACTAATATATAAGATTATGGAGGAGAACAAGGAGAAAAAGATAAAGTATAAAAATCCCTTTGTCGATGAGAGCGCTTTCGAGGGCGACGAGGGTCCCAAGCCCTCGGAGGACGAGGTGCTGATGGAGGAGGCCAAGCAACACACTCCCGTTGTGGAGGTCAAGACCTATATGACGTTGGGTATGGTCATCGGTCTTGGTGTAGGTGCTGTGGTCGGTATGCTGATAGGCAAGTTGCAGTTCGGTATGGGTATAGGTATGCTCATAGGTCTGATTGCAGGATTGTGTATCCACAAAAAGCCAAAGGAGAAGAACTAATTGATTAAAAACGACCTCGGGTTCTGCAATCTGGAGCCGCTTGCGGCGACCAAAGTCCCCTCCGAGGAGGGGATTTAGGGGAGGGTAGGACTTGCAAATGCGGCCAGTGGCCGCAAGTTAGGCCGTGATTAGAGAGATAACAATAAGGAAATTTTTAAAACTGAAAGAATTATGAGAAAGTTTTTATTTTTGGTCGTAACCATCATAATGGGTATGACCGCAGCTTTCGCTCAGATGGATCCCTCGCAGCCGCTGCCGGCTGATAAGGAGATTCGCAAGGGCGTGCTGCCTAACGGATTGACCTATTACATCCGCCACAACGAGAAGCCCAAGGGCTTGGCTGAGTTCTATATCGTTCACGATGTAGGTGCTATTCAGGAGGGTGACAACCAGCAGGGTTTGGCTCACTTCCTCGAGCATATGGCATTCAACGGCACGAAGAACTACCCTGACAACAAGCTCCGCGAGTATCTGGAGTCTATCGGTGTTAAGTTCGGTGCTAACCTCAACGCCTTCACCTCTTGGGATTTGACACAGTACTTTATGACCGACGTGCCCATCGCACGCGAGAGCGTTATCGACTCTGCGTTGCTCGTGTTGCACGACTGGTCACACTTCATCACACTTGACCCCAAGGAGATTGACGCCGAGCGTGGTGTTATTCAGGAGGAGTTGCGTACCAGCGAGACTGCCTCTTGGCGTGCACAGATCAAGATGATTAAGGCCCTCGGTAAGGGTACGCTCTACGAGGACCGTAACCTCATCGGCTACTTGGACGGCTTGGCAAGCTTTACTTACGACGATATTCGTGAGTTCTACCACAAGTGGTATCGCCCCGACTATCAGACAGTTGTTGTAGTTGGTGATATCGACGTAGATAAGGTTGAGCAGAAGATTAAGACCATTATGGCCGACATCCCCGCCGCTGGTCCCGATGCTGCAAAGAAGGATGTTATCGTGGTGCCCGACAACGACGAGCCTATTGTCAGCGTCAATGCCGACCCCGAGATGCAGCAGTCTAACCTGATGATTTTCTACAAGTCGCAGGCTATGCCCAAGGAGATGAAGAACACTATGACATACGAGTTGATGGAGATTTTGAAGTCTTACGTTTCAAATATTATGTCAGAGCGTTTGTCTGATATCTCTCGTAAGCCTAATGCTCCCTTCATTCACGCTGGCTTCAGCCCCGCAAGTAGCTTCGGTATCTGCCCCACATTGGAGACAACCATTGGTCAGGTGATGACACAGGACGGCAAGTTGATGGAGGGTTACAAGGCTCTCTTGACCGAGATGGAGCGTATGCGTCGCCACGGTTTCACCGAGGGTGAGTTTGAGCGTGCGAAGAATAACATCATCTCTGGCTTGGATCGTCGTTACAAGAGCCGCGACGACCGCGAGCATAGCGACTTTGCCGATATGTGCATCAGCAACTTCCGCGAGGGTACTCCTATCTACGATGCCGAGTTTGAGTATCAGTTGGACAAGCAGCTTGTGGAGATGATCTCTTGCGATATGGTGAATGCTGCCGTTAAGCAGTTGTACCAGCCTATGAAGAATGCAGTTATCGTTGTTAACTCTCCCAAGAAGGATGGCATTGCTATCCCCACCGAGGCGGAGCTCGTAGAGGCTTTGAAGGCTGCCGTAGCGGCCGATGTTGAGCCTTTCAAGGATAATGTTGTTAAGGAGCCTTTGATCTCTGATGAGAGCGTATTGAAGGGTTCACCCGTGAAGAAGAGCGCACAGAACGCTTCACTCGGCACAACTGAGTGGACTTTGAAGAACGGCATTAAGGTTGTTATCAAGCAGACTCCCTATGAGGCCGACAATATCTCTGTTCAGGCCGTTTCTGACGGTGGTGCAGCAGTCTTTGGTGACGATTTGTACTACTCTTCACAGATGTTGGGTGGCGTAATGAGCGCATCAGGTATCTCTAAGTTCTCTGCTTCTGACCTCCGCAAGCAGCTCGCAGGTAAGAGCGTACGCGCAAGCCTTGGTGTAGCGCAGTATAAGCACTCGGTAAGCGCCAGCGCAGCGTTGAAGGATGTGGAGACTATGTTCCAGCTCCTTTACTTGCAGTTCACTGCTCCCAGCTTCTCGGAGGATGGTTTCAATACTTTGATGAAGCGCTACGAGGCTATGCTTGCAAACCAGATGACAGATCCCGACTTCATCTTCTCGCAGACTTTGATGAACACTATGTACGGCAACAGCTACCGCCGTCAGCAGCTCACTCCCGAGTTGTTGGCAAACATCAAGCTCGAGCATATGGCCGAGATTCACAAGCAGCTCTTCTCTAACGCTGCTGACTTCCGCTTCACTTTCGTGGGTAATATGAAGCCCGAGGAGTTGAAGCCCTTGGTTGAGAAGTATATCGGCTCATTGCCCACAGCAAAGAAGCCCGCTAACGTATATACAGACGACAAGGTACGCACCGTAAAGGGTGGCGTTGAGAACGACTTCAAGGTTAAGATGGAGCAGCCCAAGGTATCGGTATTCTTCGGTTACTCGGGCGATGCAGAGTACACAATGAAGAATATCATCACTGCGAAGTATCTCTCAGCAGCACTTAGCAACCGCTACCTCAAGTCTATCCGTGAGGAGAAGGGTGGAACATACGGCGTAAGCTCACGTGTATCGCTCGCACCTCGCATTAAGGAGTACTTCGTTCAGATTGCATTCGACACTAACGAGCAGATGGCAGACGAGTTGGCAGCTATCATCGTAGCCGAGATTGAGAAGATTGCAGCTGAGGGTCCTTTGGCTGAGGATTTGAACAAGGCTCGTGAGTTTGAGAACAAGAACTTCTCGAAGTCTATGGAGCAGAACAACTGGTGGTCAACAGCTATTGACGACTACTATAAGTATGGCATCAACACTGTCGAGGAGTATCTCCCCGCAGTAAACAGCGTATCGGCAGCCGATGTTCAGGCTTTGGCAAAGAAGATTCTCGCTGATGGCAACATCGTTAAGGTTGTAATGCGCCCCGAGAAGTAGTGGATAGTGCCTATCGAGCCGAATAATCGTTAGCATATAACTGCATAAATATCGGCTTTTTCTATGCCTCAAAGAATTTTTATGTTCTTTGGGGCATTTTTTTATGCATATTTTTAAGGTTTTTAGAAAAAATATTAAATATATTTGTTAAGCTATACGTAGCGGAGTGTTTATTATAAAAATACACTCCAAGGGTTGTTAGGTTTTATTAATACAGAGAACTATGAAGAACTATTTTGACCTTACAGGACGAGTTGCCGTTGTTACAGGCGCTTCAACAGGCTTGGGTCTTCAGATGGCGAAGGCTTTTGCTAATCAGGGAGCTAATCTGGTGCTCCTTGCTCGACGAATGAATCTTTTGGAGCAGAATGCTAAGGATATTGCCGAGGAGTTCGGTGTCGAGGTTCTGCCCTTTGCTTGCGATATTACAAAGACCGAGAATGTTATAGCTGCCGTGCAGGCAACAATCGAGCGCTTCGGTCGTGTAGATATTTTGGTGAACAACGCTGGTACGGGTGCCGTGGCTAATGCCGAGGATATCACCGACGAGCAGTTCAAGCACGAGATGGATATTGACCTCTTCGGAACGTTTGTCTGTGCACGTGAGTTCGGCAAGGAGATGATTAAGGCGAAGTATGGTCGCATAATCAACATCGCTTCGATGTATGGCTTGGTGGGTAATATGATTGTTGGTAGCTCGCCCTATCACGCAGCCAAAGGTGGCGTAGTGAATCTCACCCGTGCGCTGGCGGCTGAGTGGGGTAAGCACGGCATTACTGTGAACAGCATCTGCCCGGGTTACTTCTACACCGACCTCACAACAGCTACTCTCGACAGCGACTACTTCCAGGCACTTGCAAAGAGCAACATACCTATGCAGCGCTACGGCAAGTCGGGCGAGTTGGACTCTTGCGCTATCTTCCTCGCATCGCCCAGCAGCACATACGTCAACGGACAGAATATCGCCGTGGACGGCGGTTATACTTGTGTATAATATTATAAAAGGCTGTCATTTTTGACAGCCTTTTTTTATACTCTCTCTAATATTCTCTTTACCGCAGGAATCTTTAGTATGGGGAGTAGTGCCCACGCAGGGAGCAGATAGCAGATGGCTGCTTCGAGCTTTGTCAGGAGTCCCGGTATGCAACGCCTGCGACCTGCAAACATCGCCTTCAGAGCCTTGCGAGCCACGCTCTCGGCGCTCATCATCACGCCGCAGCTTAACAATCGTCGTCGCATCTTATCGCTCAAATCATAGAACGGCGTATCCACCGCCGAGGGATATACCGCAGTGACGCTCACGCCCCGACCACGCATCTCATACCACAGCGACTGCGCAAAGCTGTGCAGATATGCCTTCGTTGCCGCATAGTGCGAGATTGTGGGGTAGGGTGTCCACGCCGTGATGGAGGACATCACAACTATTCGTCCGCCACCACGCTCTGCCATATCCGTGGCGAAGAGTCGGCATAGCTTCGTGGGTGTTGTGCAGTGCAACGCTACGATGCGCTCCAGCTGCTGGGCGGGAGTGTTCACAAGTTGCGAAAAGAGCAACATTCCCGCATTATTTATCAGCACATCGACCTTTATTCCTCGCTCCTGCGTGTAGCCGAAAATCTTCTCGGCGGCATCAGCCTCGGTAAGGTCGGCATACAGTGGCTCAGCCACAACGCCATACTGCGCCGATAACTCGTTGGTTACCCGTACGTTATCATCCTTACGGTT
>JAZRLD010000110.1:0-10248 GCA_045646685.1 Alistipes sp.
CGAGAAGTGTACCCCCAAGGTAAAGGTCTATTCGGCAAGTTTTCAGAATCTGCGCAATGGTTGTCGTATGTACGGAACGATGTGCGTTCCCGCCACAATGAAGGAGGGCGATAAGTTGCCAGCTATCTTGATTGTGCCGGGCGCAGGTTGCCGTGCCCGCACGGGTTTCTATACAGAGGCGGAGCAGGGGTTTGTTACGTTGGAGTTGGGTATCAACCATATTCCCACAGTTATGGATGACGAGATTTATGCACAACTCAAGGCGGGAATGATGAACGAGTACCAGTTCTATAATATGGACGACAAAGACAAGTATGTCTATAAAGGTATATATGTAGGTTGTGCTCGTGCCGTGGATTTCTTGGCAGGATTGGATTTTGTTGACGAGAATCGCATCGGCGTAACGGGCGGCTCGCAGGGTGGAGCATTATCTATCACCACGGCTGTTTTGAATCCTAAGGTGAAGTGCTTGGCTGCTTTCTATCCCGCTTTGGCCGATATGACAGGCTACCTGTATGGTCGTGGCGGTGGTTGGCCTCACGCGTTCCGCAATGGTTATATGGCAACAAAGGAGCGCATCGAGACTTCTCGTTACTATGATGTGGCTAACTTTGCGCGTAAGGTCAATGTGCCTGTATTCTACTCATACGGATTCAACGATATGACCTGCTGTCCTACATCGACAACGGCTGCCTACAATGCTATCCCTACGGCCGATAAGGAGCTTTGGATTGTTCCCGAGATTGAGCATTGGACCTATCCCGAGCAGCAGACTGCGCGTTCGAAGTGGATGATGGAGCAGTTGAAGAAGTTGCAGTAGCTATCGCTATACAATATCTAATATATGTAAGCAAGAAAAATAGGGTGTCCGAAATGGGCACCCTTATTTTATTTTGCAGTATAAACCACCTTCTTCGTCTCAAAAAACTCCTCCTCGAAGAAGTCGGCAATCTGAAACTCTTGCCACTTCATCTTCGTGGCGGCCAGCTCCTCGCTCAAATCGCCACCTTTAAGGTAGAGGATTCCGTTGGGAAGCGTGCCGCGCTGCCCGCGCTCAATCTTCGACCATATCCACTTTACGAATTGCGGCATCTCCGTCACGGCGCGCGATACCACGTAGTCAAATTTCTCGGGAATCAGCTCCACGCGCACGTTACGCGCGTCTATATTGGTAATACCTGCCCCCTCGCAGACGCCCTTCACTACGGTAATCTTCTTACCGATGGAGTCCGCCGATACGAACTGCACGTCAGGGAACATAATCGCCAGCGGCACACTTGGAAAACCGCCGCCGCAACCTACGTCCAGTACTCTTGCACCCGCCTCAAACTGACACACTTTGGCAATGGCTAACGAGTGCAGTATGTGGCGCACGTAAAGTTGGTCGAAATCCTTGCGCGATACGACATTTATCTTTGAGTTCCAATCTGCATAGAGGTCGTAGAGGGCGCGATATTGCTCCTTCTGTCGCTCGGTGAGTGTGGGGAAATATTTTTCGATGATGCTTATCATATCTCTAATTTATTTACGTTCAGTAGTTGATAGCAGACCACAAGCCGCCTTGATGTCCTCTCCGCGTGAGGCACGAATTGTTGTCTGTATTCCTTTGGCCGTCAGCGTGTCGCGGAACTTGCGCATACGTTCGTCTGAGGGCGAGAAGTAGGGTGAGTCGGGAATCTTGTGGAAGCGGATAAGGTTAATTCTACACTTTATGCCGTCGAGCAGACGACAAAGCTCCTTTATATGTGCAGGCGAGTCGTTCAACCCCTCCATTACGATGTACTCAAATGACACGCGGCGCTGACCTGTGAAGTCGTAACGACGCAAAATGTCGCACACCTCACGAATCGGGTAGGCGTTCTCGATAGGCATAATCTCCGCGCGCTGGTCGTGGAAGGGATTGTGCAGACTCACAGCAAGATGCACCTTTGTCTCGTTCATAAATCGCTCCAACTCGCGCGCCACGCCAGCCGTTGATAGTGTCACTCGCGTGGGCGACCACGCCATACCCCACGGAGCAGTGATAATCTCCAGTGCCTTCATTACATTGTCCATATTGTCCAGCGGCTCACCCATACCCATAAAGACGAGGTTTGTCAGTCGTTCGCTCTCGGGAATCGAGAGAATTTGGTTGATAATCTCCGTCGTCGAGAGTGAGTGTTGCAATCCCTGACGTCCCGTCGCGCAGAAGCGGCAACCCATACGGCAACCCGCTTGCGATGAGACACATAGCGTTGCGCGCTCTCCATCGGGAATATAGGCCGACTCGATATACTCGCCCTGCGAGGTGCGGAAGAGATACTTCTTTGTGCCGTCGGCAGAACAACTCTCCTTGAGCGGAGCCGCGAGGCCCAGCTCGTAATGCTCCTCTAACGCAGCGCGTGCCGCCTTTGATAAATCGGTCATCTCTTCGATTGACTTCACGCGACGCACATATAGCCAACGCGCTATCTGCTTTGCCGCAAAACGGGGCAGAGATAGCTCGGCGCAGAGCGTCTGAAGCTCGTTAAGAGTGAGGCCATAAAGGCACTTTTTGGGGGTTTGTGACATAGCGAAATATTTACTACGGCAACAAAAGTAAAAATTTTTTGCAGATTTTTCTTCACTATACGTTATTTTTTAGATTTTTATGATTATATTTGCCAAAAGAACTGTGCACATATGCGTTTCTGAGGCGGTTTTCGAGGGGTTGAGGCCTTGAAATTGTGGCTTTGGAGTGTATGGCGGGCGTTGCGCGATTTGGTCAAATCGAGGAGTGGAGATAACGGCTGGGTGTGGGTAATGCGTTGCTATGTAGAGCGTTAGTGTGCGGGCCCAACTTAAAACGAACGAACAAATTAAATTGAAAAATAAAAATTAATGTTATGCAGATTAAAAAATCACCTAAGGCAGACCTTCAGAATAAGAAGGGTCTGTTCCTTGAGATCGGCTTGATTATCGCATTGCTTATTACCATTGGTGCGTTCCTCTACGCTCCGAAGGAGTATCGTATCGAGCAGGTCGATTTGAACTATGGTCCTATTGAGGAGGAGATCACAGAGATTACTCGTAACGAGCAGAAGCCACCTGAGGCTCCTAAGAAGGTTGAGATCAAGGTTCTTAACGATATCCTTGACATCGTGACTAACGACACCAAGATCACTACCGAGATCTCATTCGACGAGTTCGAGGAGGGTATGGAGGTCGAGACCACAGTTGTAGAGGTTGAGGAGGAGGAGATCGAGGAGGATCAGCCCTTCATCAAGGTAGAGAAGATGCCTTCGTTCCGTGGTGGTGACCTTAATACTTTCCGTAACTGGGTACAGGGTAAGCTCCGCTATCCTCAGATCGCTCAGGAGAATGGTATCTCTGGTCGTGTAATTATGTCATTCGTTATCGAGCGTGACGGTACACTCACCAACATCGAGATTCTTCAGAGCCCCGACCGTTCTTTGGCAGAGGAGGCGACTCGCGTTGTTAAGAGTTCTCCGAAGTGGGAGCCGGGTATGCAGCGTAATCAGGCTGTACGTGTAAAGTACACCTTGCCCGTTGTGTTCCAGATTCAGAACTAATACGTAGTATTTAATATAAGGTATCCCGCGACTATATTGTTTCGGGATGCTTTTTTTTATCTATTTGGATGGGAAAAACCAAAGAAAATATCACTCCGCAGGCCGAGGAGCAGCAGGACTTGCGTGAACGCGCTGTGGTGGTGGCTGTTATTCGTGATGGCCAGCCTGTCGAGCAGGCAGAGGAGTTTTTGGCCGAGTTGGAGTTTTTGGCCGAGACGGCCGATATTGTAACCATTCGCCGCTTTACGCAGCGCCTGCCACAACCCTCATCGCGTATATACGTTGGCCCGGGTAAGTTGGAGGAGATTGCAAAGTATTGCGAGGAGAATGAGATTGACGTTGTCATCTTCGATGATGAGCTCTCGCCCTCGCAGACTCGAAACATTGAGAAGGAGATGCCGTGCCGTATTTTGGATCGTACGCGCTTGATTCTCGATATCTTTATGTCGCGTGCCCGCACGGCGTATGCCAAGACACAGGTACAGTTGGCGCAGTATGAGTATATGTTGCCCCGCTTGGCTGGTATGTGGACGCACTTGGAGCGTCAGCGAGGTGGTACGGGAACACGTGGTGGTGCCGGTGAGCGCGAGATTGAGACTGACCGCCGTATTGTGCGTAACCGCATCTCGAAGCTCAAGGAGGAGCTCACGAAGATTGACCGCCAGATGGCTGTGCAGCGCTCAAACCGAGGCTCGATGGTGCGCGTGGCGTTGGTGGGATATACCAACGTGGGTAAGTCAACGCTGATGAATCTTGTGTCAAAGAGCGAGGTCTTCGCCGAGAATAAGCTCTTTGCGACGCTGGATACTACGGTGCGCAAGGTGGTCTTCGATAACCTGCCATTCCTTTTGTCGGATACCGTAGGTTTTATTCGCAAGCTGCCTACACAGCTTATCGAGTCGTTTAAATCTACTCTTGACGAGGTGCGTGAGGCCGATTTGCTGATTCACGTGGTGGATATCTCGCACCCCAATTTCGAGGAGCAGATTGCCGTCGTGAAGCAGACTTTGCAGGATATTGGCGCGGGCGATAAGCCTGTGTATCTGGTGTTTAATAAGATTGATGCCTATACATACGAGAAGAAGGACGAGGACGACTTGACGCCCGCAACGCGCAAGAATATGTCGCTCGAGGATATGAAAAAGAGCTGGATTGCCAAGGCAAACACGCCTTGCATCTTCATCTCTGCTGTCGAGCGAATGAATATCGAAAAGTTGCGTTCGGACCTCTATGGTATGGTTCGTGAGATACACGCAGGACGTTATCCGTTCAATAATTTCCTCTATTAGCAACCATAAATTTTGCCGCTATGATTCACATTCTGAATAAGGAGAATACGATTCTCAATAAGTTTATAGCTCAAATTCGTGACCGCGAGGTGCAGCGTGACTCGATGCGTTTTCGCCGCAATCTCGAGCGTATGGGCGAGATTATGAGTTATGAGATTTCGCGCACGCTCAACTACAAGACTCAAATTGTGGAGACGCCACTCGGCGAGGCTTCGGTGGAGATGATTAGCGACAAGATTGTTGTGGCTACAATTCTGCGTGCTGGGTTGCCTCTGCAGCAGGGCTTTTTGAATTATTTTGACGATGCGCATAGCGCATTTGTTTCGGCCTATCGCAAGAGCTCGAAAGATGGCTCATTTAAGGTTAAGGTGGAGTATATCTCTAACTGTAACCTCGAGGGTAAGACGTTGATTTTGGTTGATCCTATGTTGGCTACGGGTACATCGCTCGTGTTGGCATACGAAGCGCTGATAGCTAAGGGCGGCGAGCCCGAGCATACACACATTGCATCGGTTATCGCCAGCGAGCAGGGTGTTGACTATGCTATGCGTCATTTGCCGTCGCGCTCAACCACGCTGTGGGTTTGCGCTGTGGATGCCGAGCTTACATCGCGTTCGTATATCGTTCCGGCCATTGGCGATGCGGGCGACTTGGCTTTTGGTGAGAAGTTGTAGGAGATATTACAATATGAAAAAAATAGGCAATCCTCTTGGGTTGCCTATTTTTTGATATTTACTGTTCGCGTTTCGGGGTTGAAACTCACAATGCCCGTAGTGAATAATCGCTCTATGTGGCCGCTGCGCACCATCTCCTCTGTGGGCAGAATGTGTAGTTGTGGCGGAGAAATCAGTGCCACCGAGTCGCACAATTCAAGTGCAATATCCAACTCGTGCGTTGAGAAGAGTATGCACTTATTCTCCTCGTGCGCCAATTTGCGTAACAACGTGCATAGTTCGTAGCGGTTGGGCATATCGAGAAATGCCGTAGGCTCATCCAAAAGAATTATTGGTGTCTGCTGCGCTAAGGCGCGGGCAATCATAATGCGCTGACACTCGCCGTCTGACATTCTGTCCATTGTCTTGTCGGCGTAGTCGCTCATACCTACGGCTGCGAGCGACTGCTCAACAATCTCGTTGTCCTGCTGCTGCATACGGCCAATCCAATTGGTATATGGAGCGCGTCCAAGTGCCACCACATCACGACAACGCAGGTTTGCGATGCGCACCTTATCGGTAGTGACAAATGCAACCAACGTGGCCAATTCGGCCGATGTAATGTCGGCGGAGGATTTGCCGTTAAGCAGAATATCGCCGCTATGAATCTCTCCCAACTGCGCTATGGCTCGTAGCAGGGTACTCTTTCCCGTACCATTGCGGCCAACGAGTGCCGTCAACTCGCCACGCTTCACCCCGCCCGTAAGAGAGTGGATAAGCGTGCGGTCGCCATAACCCAACGTAAGATTCTCGAATCGTATCATCTCTATACAATATTTTTATTACGAATTACCACCCACACAACAATAGGAATGCCGAGCAGGGCGGTGATGGTGTTCACGGGCAGCGTCAGCAGTTTTGAAACTATGTCGCACAACAGCAACGCCACAGCTCCCGTAAGTGCCGTTGCGGGCATCAATACGCGGTGGTCGGCATCGCTGAAGAGGGCGCGCGCAACGTGCGGAATAGCCAAACCGATAAATCCAATAGGGCCGCAGAAGGCCGTAACCGTACCCGCTAACAATGTTGTTGATAGCAGAATTAGCGAGCGTGTGCGCGAGATGTTGAGTCCCATCGTGCGGGCGTAGGACTCGCCCAAAAGTAGTAGATTCATAGGCTTGATTACACTTATCGCAATTACGAGTCCCGCAACGATGGCGGGTGCGACAAGTGCGAGTTGTGATGAGGTTACATCGCCCAGCGAGCCCATAGTCCAAATGACAAAACTCTTTAGAGCCTCCTCGTTACTCAAGTATTGCAGAATCTGCACGATGGCGCTCACGCCCGAGTCAATCATAATACCCAGGATAAGTATCACCATTATATCCTTTATGCGTTTGCTCACCGCAGCCATCATTATCAATATCGCCGCCGCGCCTATCCACGCCGCGCCGGCAGTACCCAGCGTTGTCATCAGCGTGCCGCCCTTAATACCCAACAGCGGAGCACCCAAAATAAACAATGCTACGCCAAGGCTCGCTCCCGAGCTGACGCCCAAAACATAAGGACCAGCCAGCGGGTTGCGGAACAGAGTCTGCATCTGCAAACCACTCACCGAGAGTGCCGCACCTGCGAGGATAGCCATCAAGGCCTTTATCAGGCGTATGTCGAGGATAATCTTTCGTGTTATGGGATTGCACTCCCCGCCCGTGAGCGCCGCCCAAATATCACGCGCGGCAATACCCACCGAGCCGACCATCATATCTGCGGCAAAGAGTATCAGCAACAGGGTTACAAGTATGGCAAAAAGTATCTTCGAGGCTCTTCTCATCTCTTTTGAGGTTTCGTGGTTATCGTTTGCGTATATCTTGATGAATACTCTGCACTATGGCCTTGCCGTTGCGCACCTGTCGCTCGGTTGTTGACGACTCGCCGCTCTGCTCGATTGTGGCGTTGCGTGTGCAGTCGAATATCGTGTGTCCCTCGGCGTCAATTATGCCAAAGGCGTTGTTGTAGCTCCAGAATGCAAAATGAGGAGTGTTCGGGTTTAGAATATCGTGGCTAAATGCGAAATCATCGTGCGCAATGCCTAACTGTGAAAGCAGCGTAGCGGCCAAGTCGGCTTGCGAAGCATAGGTGTTAATCTCAACACCGCCCTGCGCTATGGCTCCACCGATCCAAATCATAGGTATGCGTTGGCGCTTTAGCGAGCCTGTGGTCAAATCTTCGGGGTAGGGCATACCGTGGTCGGCAATGAGTATGACGAGCATATCCTCCCACGCCGGCGAGTTGCGCCACGTGTCAATCATCTCGCCGATACATTGGTCGGTGTAGTTAGCCGAGTTAAGAATCTTATTCTCAAATGCCGCGTGGGGCACATCGAATGGCTCGTGCGATGAGAGTGTGAGCAGTGTGGCGAAGAATGGTCTCTCCTGCTGCGAAAGGCGTAATACCTCGTTGGCAAAGTAGGGGCAGACAACATCGTCGGCATATCCCCATTTGTTGGTGGGTGCGTCGAAATGCATCTGAGCCTTGTCGATAATACTCTCCACGCCCGTACCGTAGAGGTACGAGATGGTGTTTGTGAAGTTCGCATCGCCGCCATACATAAAACTTGTAGCGTAGCCCTCCTTTTGCAGCGAGCGTGCTATGGCGGGCAGGGTATGGGCCTTCTGCGGATACTTCATAACAGAAACTACGGGGTGAGCAGGGTAGCCACTCATAACGGCCACCGTGCCTCGGTCGGTGCGGTATGAGTTTGCGTAGATGTTTTCAAACCATACACCCTCCTTTTTTATACGTTGGATGTTGGGCGCTACGGCCTTGCCATTCACCAACTCGTCGGTAACGGTACGTCCCAAACTCTCAAGCATAATAAGTACCACATTCGGACGCTCCGTTTTGAGGATTGACTCCGTCGCGGTTGAGTTGTTGTTGGCCAGCTGTGAAAAAATCTCGGCACACTCCTCGTCGGTGTAGTAACGGTAGTCGCTATCCTTTAGCTCCGAGCGTGTGGCAGAGGAGAGGAATGAGAATATAGGATTTGTCGCGGCCTGATTCAGGAACATATTGTCGCTGAAATATACCTTGCTAACATTTGCGGGCGCGGTATCCACGCCACCGCGAATAGCCAAGAATAACAATCCACCCACAAGAAGCATTACGAGGGTAGAGGTTATTCGTTGTGCGAAGGTCTGCTTTGCGTAGCGGTAAATCTTTGTGATGGGGCGCCACATAAAGAATAGCAGTGCGCCATAGACAAACAAAAGAAGTATCGTAGGCCACAGGTCGCCCCAAGTGACGCTGGCGGCAGCCTCCTTGGGAGTGCGCAGATAGGGTATGATAGTGCTATCGAGACGAAAACCCCAATGGCGGAACAAACCCATATCAACAGCTACGATAAGCGCCACGATAAATGCCATCACGGCGAAATATGCAGTCATCAGACGCTGCATCACTCGCTCGGGAATCTTCACCCACACAGCAATAAGCATCATCAGCCACGGAATAACCGATATATATCCAGATGTTGTGGAGTCGAGCAGAAGTCCGTGCCACACCACACCGATAATGTCGGATGTAGAGGCATCGGCGGCACGCTCGGCGTACCACAAAAGGAAGATAGGTTTTTGCAGAGCCATCAGCAGAAGCGTGAAGACAAAGAGGACTGCAATGGTAATTATCTTGGGTAACATATCGTATGCATACAATTATATTGTTGCAAAGATAGTGATTTTGACTATCAAAATGCGAAAACGGGGAATTCAATTTTGTAGAGTTGGGTAATTGAGAGAAAAATCAGTATATTTGTACTTATTCTCGGTCGGGAAAACAGCGTGGCCGAGCGAAGATTTCCAACGCAAAAGTGTAAAACCTAAAAAATAACCTGTTATGAAACGACTTTTCAAGATTATGGTGTGCGCCATCGCACTCTTTGCATTTACCAACGTAGCCGAGGCGCAGCAGCCCGAGGGCAAGAAGCTTCTGCTCAACATCGTGCGTAAGGTGAAGCCCGAGCACGTGACTACACTGCGTGACTCGTTCCTCAAGTGCCGCGTGGAGACTTTGAAGGAGGAGGGCTGCGAGCGTTATGAGATTTATCAGTCGTGCGACGACCCTACAATCTTCTTTATCTATGAGATTTGGACAACCGAGGAGGCTCACCGTCTGCACAATGCAACACCCCACGTGAAGATTCACTCTCAGGAGTGCCGCGGCATCTATGAACCCGATTTTAAGGGCGATTTCAAGCGAGTGTTTATAGATTAGAGGCTTAATCGCGTAGAAAAGTAGCTCTGAAAGTGGGATTTAGCCGAAAAAATATAGAAATATTTTGTTTTCGAGAAAAAAGTTGTACCTTTGCACCGCTAAATAGCACAACAACATTTAATCAATTCAATTATGAACAATTACGAAACCGTTTTCATTGTCACTCCCGTCCTCTCTGACGCGCAGGTGAAGGAGGTTGCTGACAAATTCCAGGGCATCATTACCGAGAACGGCGGTCAGATCGTGAATGTGGAGAACTGGGGCCTCAAGAAGCTCGCTTATCCTATTCAGAAGAAGACCACCGGTTTCTACTTCCTCGTTGAGTTCGAGGCTGAGGGTGCTTTGATCAACAAGCTCGAGACTAACTACCGTCGTGACGAGCGTATCATTCGTTTCTTAACTTTCAAGCAGGACAAGTACGCTGTTGAGTACTCTGCAAAGCGTCGTGCAAAGCTTGCTAACAAATCACAGGAGGAGTAAACTATG
>JAZRLD010000111.1:0-15403 GCA_045646685.1 Alistipes sp.
GCACAAAAAGGGCGTTACGGCTCACGACAAGCCATAACGCCAACTATAAAATGGTGTATACCCTCTAATTATTTGATTATTAGAACATTGAGTAATGGGGGGGGGTATTTGTGGCACACGATGCAACGACTGCACAAGAGGTGCAGTTCACAGCATTGCGGTATGTCGCCAAAAAGTTATTCATAGCCCAAGTCACTCAATTTCAATGTGTAAAGGTAATACTTTTTTTTGATACGATGTATCACAAAAAGTGATTTTTTACCTTAATTATACTTAATTTATACTACATAGAAGACTACACGCAAAAGGGTAAAATTTGAGTTTAAGCGGTAATTGCGCAGAAAGTCGTTTCACAACGCAACTAACTAATTTGTTGTAAATAAACAAAATCGGCGGTGAAATAAAATTCGCCGCCGATAAAGGGTAGTCCAACGGACAGCCTTTTCTCTTATAGCATCAGGAATGCGAAGTAACACGCTATGGTCGCTATGCCGCAAACCACCTTCACCCACGTTCTGCTTGTACGAATCAGCATATAGATAAACATCGATGAGAGCAAGCCGAAAACTGTAAGGTTTACAACCTTCTCATCGCCGAAGTGATATACCGAGCCACCCGAGTACAACACGTCGGCAATGGCCAAGACGAAGTAGTTAAATACGTTGCTACCCGCAATATTTCCGAAGGCGATATCGAAATTACGCATACGGAAGAGCGAGATTGTCGATGTCACCTCGGGAAGCGATGTAGCTACACCCAAGAACAGCGCACCCGCCAAACCTGAGCCGAGGTTGAGCTCGGTTGCGATGTCGTCGGTGATATATGTAAGAATCACACTCGCCACGATAATACCTATGCTGGCCAGCACGAAGCGCACAACAATAGCACGCAACGAGAGTTTCACCTCCTCGCACTCGCCATCCTCGCACTCGCCATTGTCGCTGGCAAGGTAGCGCACCGAGAGGGCGTAGAGGGCAATGATGATTAGGGTAGTTATGCTTACGTGAAGCCAATGGTTATCGTTCGAGCCGAAGATGATGTTGCTGTCGCCCATAACCTGCCAATTAAGCACCACGGCCACATACATCAACATCAGGAACATCATCACAAAGCGGTGGCTCGGCGAAAGACGTGCAGCCGAGAAGCCCTTGATAAAGCACAAGATAACAACGGCCAGCATACCGAAATTAAAGAGGTTGCTACCCAAGATATTTCCGATGCAGAGCGAAGGGTTGTCGATAAGTATCGTTGCCGAAATACTTGTGAAAAGCTCGGGCAATGATGTTATGGCCGAGAGCAATACTCCGCCCAAGAAAGCACCCGAGAGGCGTGTCGAGCGGTCAATCATATCGATGTAGCGTGAGGCTAAAATCGAAAACCACACAACAGCCGTTACGGTAATGAGATAGAGAATGTATAACATTGTCTTTGGGTTTAGTTAAGCGCCGTAAGTCCCTTTGTCGGTGAGGCATCGAGACGTATGGCTATAAATAATAATATGGTAAATGCAATCATCGACGAGCCTCCGTAGCTGATAAATGGCAACGGAATACCCATCACAGGCACCAAGCCGATGGTCATACCGAGGTTGACCATAGCGTGGAAGAGAAAGATGGAGGCTACGCAGTAGCAATAGATTCTACTGAATGGCTCCTGCTGGCGTTCGCCCATCTTCATCAGTCGCAGAATAAGTGCGCAGAGCAGTCCCAAAACGACCAATGAGCCGATGAATCCCCACTCCTCGCCTGCGGTGCAGAAGATGAAGTCGGTGTGCTTTTCGGGCACGAAATATTTTGACTGCGTGCCCTGCATAAATCCCTTGCCGAACAAACCTCCCGAGCCGATAGCAATCTTCGACTGGTTGACGTTGAAGTCGATACCTGCTGGGTCGTTGATGATTCCCAAGAAACTCAGGATTCGCTCCTTCTGGTGCGCTTGCAATACCGACTCAAAGATAAGGTCGGCGGCGGGTACAAAAATCATTGAGCCCACGAAGAGCGCAAGCGTAAGGAATATGGCGGGGAGATTCTTCTTGATGGCATATATCGCCGCCGCAACCACTCCGCCGATAACCGAAATCACAAGGCAGATGTAACCGCTGAATGCTCCGCCCAAAAGTACGGTCGAGATAGAGTAGAGTAGCAGAGCCGACAAACATATAGTGGCGACGAAAATAATATGCATACGCCACTTGCCGCCAATCATCATCGCGTTAGAGATGGTAAAGAGCAGAATCAATACGATAAGCAGAATCAACGGCGTGAACAAGAACGAGAAGATAAAGAGCATTGCCACCATCAAGATGGGTATACACAGCCACTTATTCAAACCCTCGCGGTATAGCACAAAAAGGAATGAGCCCAATACAACTCCCGAGCCCGTATCGTTCTGCAACAAGATGATGACGAATGGCAACAATATAATCATCGCCACGCGGCATAAATGCTTGATATTGTTTATCGAGAACGAGTAGTTACTCATCAATCGCGCCATAGCCAGCGCCGTGGCAATCTTGGCGAACTCGGCAGGCTGTATTCTCACGGGGCCAAACTCATACCACGCCTTTGCTCCGTTCGTTACGGGCGAGATAGCCTCGGGCATAACGATTGTGCCAGCTGTAAAGACCAGCGCACCCGCATAGGCGAAGTAGGCGTACATATGGTAGTAGCGCGAGTCGAGCAGCAGGATGAATATTCCCACAATAAATGCCGCGCAAGCCCAGAATCCCTGCTTGACGTGGTTCTGACGCAGATTGAAGAAACCATCAATCATATCGTCATAGCCAGCCGAGGCTACGCACGTGAGACCCACCATCACGAGCAGGAAGTAGAGGATGATGGCTACGCGATCGACACCCTCGAAGAGCGATATGTTATTTCCGTGTCTTTGCATTGTCTTGATAACGTCGTGGTAAAGCGTAAGGCAGATTCTTTATCTGCTCAACAAGTTGGGGACGGGTGATTGTATCCGTCAAATATAACTCCTCCAAGAGGCTGGCGATAGGCAACGCCGCCGTAGCACCAAATCCTCCGTGCTCGACATAGACCGAGATGGCAATCTTGGGATTGTCCTTCGGGGCGAACGAGAGGAAGGTCGAGTGGTCGCGACCGATTGGGTTCTGTGCCGTACCCGTCTTACCGCAGACATCCCATCCGGGCAGATATGCACGGTACGATGTGCCTGCTCCCGGCACGTTGGCACCCTTCCACATACCCTCGATGATAGGCTCGAAGTGCTTGGCATCGACCTTCGTATATTGCTTCTCGTAGAAGCGGCGGTCGAGCGAGTCCTGTCCCTCGATAGATTTCACGATGTGGGGTATGTAGTAGAATCCACGATTGGCTACGATGGCGGCAAGGTTAGCCATCTGCAACGGCGTACATCCCAACTCACCCTGACCAATCGAGAGCGAAATTACGGTGTGACCGTTCCACGAGCCGCGATATACTCTGTTGTAACGCTCGCTCGTAGGCACGTAGCCTGTCTCCTCGTCCAAGAAATCTGAGTCGAGTTTACGGCCAAAACCAAAGCTCTTCACATACTCAACCCATATATCCAAGCCCTCCTTCACATCCTTGAATTTACGATTCTCGATGATGTTGCGGAATACGTAGCAGAAGTAGGCGTTGCACGACTGCGCCACGGCATTGCGCAAATCGAGAGGTGAGGCGTGAGGGTGGCAACCCATTCTCTTTGAGCCATAGCTGTAACCGTTATGGCAGGGGTAGGCGTTGGCGGGTGTGAGCACGCCCTCCTGCAGGCCGATAAGTCCCTGTACAAGTTTGAAAGTTGAGCCCGGCGGATAACGCGACTGCACGGCGCGGTTAAACATCGGCTTCTTCGGGTCGTTCAACATCTTCATATAGTTGTTGCCTCGCTGACTTCCGACCATACCATTGGGGTCGAACGTTGGCGATGAGGCCATAACGAGAATCTCTCCCGTCGAGGGCTCAATAGCCACCACAGCACCCATCTTTCCCTCCATAAGCTCCTCGGCAAAGGCCTGCAGGCGCAGGTCGATGGTCGAAGTTATGCGCTTGCCGGGTATGGGCAGGGTGTCGAACATACCATCCATATATGAGCCCTTGATAGCTCCGTGGCGGTCGCGCTCGAGAATCTTCACGCCATCTACACCTCGCAGATAACTCTCATAGGCGCGCTCCAGACCACTCTTGCCGATGTAGTCGCCACGCTTGTACTCGCCACCACCGCGCTTGATGTCGTTCTCGCTAACCTCGCCGAGATTCCCCAGCAGGTTACCGCCAATGTTACGCGGGTATTGGCGCGCATTACGCAGTACGGTGTGGAAACCCTCGAAGTTGTGCTCGTCGAAACGCAATTTGGCCTCCTTTGTTACGAAGTTGGCTACAAGCACCGGTGCGCGTGGACTCACGCGAGCATCCTTGAGCTTCTGCACGAGGCGCTCCTTTTTGAGGTTGAGCATATTGCACAGACGCATAGTGTCAAAACCTGCCTTGTCCATCTCGCGATAGACAACCATCAGGTCGTAACACTCCATACTCTGTACGAGGAACTCGCCATTGCGGTCAACCACCTCGCCACGCGGCGCATATTGCACCTCGTAACGCAGTACGTTGCCAGCGGCCATATCCTTATAGTCGGTATCTACTAATTGGATATATCCTAAACGACAAGCTATAACGCCAAAAATGAGGAACACGATAAATTTCAATATCGTGCGGCGTATATGTACGTCATTGTTTGACATATTATCGGTTGAGAATTTTCTTGGTAAACAATTTTACGATGTACCACGACATCAGCGACGCAGTGGCTGCACTCAACGCAAGACGCAGCAGAGTGTAGGGCAGATGGCTCAACGAGAGCGACTCCAGCAGGAAGAAGATAGTGCTGTGGAGTATTATCATCAGCGAGATATACCAAGCCAAGTGTTTTGTTGAGAGGCGATGTAACGAGGGCACCGAGTCGTCGGTGGTTGTGGCGTGACCTACGGCCAAACGCAACATCAGCGGACGCAAAAATCCTGTAGCCGTAGTGGCTATGACATTTAGACCGCTCATACCCGTAAGCATATCAATCGTGAGGCCCATCAGCGTCGAGAGCAACAACACCCACAGCGGCTTGTAGTCGAGCGGCAACATAATGATGAAGGCGATGTATATCATCGGATGAAAGAATACACTCAGCGAGATGTTGTCCAGCAGGAAAATCTGCAACAACACCAAGATGATGAATGCACCAACGTATAACAAGTTCTTCTGCATAGTCTATCTCGTACCGCTAATTGTTATCTCTTTTAACCTCTTCCTCCAGCTCCGTAGCTTCGATGTAGCCGTTGTTGCTTATAATAAGCACGTTGCTAACCTTGGTCATATCGGCAGCGAGGCGCACTACAACATCAAACGAGGTCTGGTTATCGTTCTCCGTGAAGCTCTCCACCACACCAATCTTCACACCCTCGGGGAAGATGTGCGACAAACCCGACGACACAACGGGCGCACCGACCTCAAACTCGGCATACTTCGTAAGCTCGCTCATCTGCACCTTGTGGGGAGAGCGGCCATTCCACGTTATTGAGCCGAAGTGGTCATCGCCCACAATCTTACCGCTGGTGGTAAACTTGTCGTTGAGGATAGAGATTGCCACCGAGTAACGGTCCGAGCAACCTACGATGTAACCTACCATCGAGCCATCGGGCGAGATTACGGCCATATCCTCTGTGATGCCGTGCTGGCGACCACGATTCAGCGTGATGAAGTTGCGGTTGCGGTTTATCGTGTTAGATATAATACGTGCGGGGGTGTATGAGTATTGTGTCAACTGCTCGACAAAGGCCGAGTCAATCTGCGCCATCGAGAGCGTGTCGGTTGCCATATTGGCTTCGCGCTCGCGGTATGCCGCAAGGCTATGCTCCAGCTCGGCCACACGTGCCGAGAGCATCTCGTTCTCGCTACGCAGAGTGAAGAAGTGCTTTACGCTGAATACACTGCGTTGCAACCCACCCACAACGCTATTGGCACGCGAGAGAATCTTGGCCTGCGTGTAGAATGAGGAGTGCGCATAATAATTGAGTGCTATTGCCTCAATGATGATGAACAATAGCACAACGTGTATTCTGCGAAGAAATTCTATCAGCTTATACATTACTCCTATACACTACCTCGCTCTCGACCGGAGGCCCGACCGAGAGCGGAGATGTTGTTATTTCAATAAAGATTATTCGCCGTGCATCAAGAATGAGAACTTGTCAACGTTCTTCATTGCGATGCTTGTACCGCGAGCGATAGCGCGCAGGGGATCCTCGGCGATGTGAACGGGCAAGCCGCACTTGTTCGACAGACGCTTGTCGAGGCCCTTAATCAAGGCTCCACCACCTGCCAAGTAGATACCGTTCTTCACGATATCAGAGTACAACTCGGGGGGCATAGTCTCCAACACGGTCATCAAGGCTGCGTCCAACTTAACGAGCGACTTCTCCAAAGCGTATGCAATCTCGTTGTATGAGAGTGTTACGGTCTGGGGCAGGGCTGTAAGCATATTCGGACCTGTCAATACGAAATCCTCAGGCTCCTCCTCCAACTCGGGGATAGCAGCGCCGATAGCGTGCTTAATCTCCTCGGCTGTACGCTCACCGATACGGATGTTGTGCTGCTGGCGAACGTAGTTCTGAATGTCGGCAGTAAAGACATCACCTGCCACGTTGATAGACTCCGAGCATACGATACCACCCAAAGAGATACAAGCAATCTCCGATGTACCGCCACCAATGTCGATAACCATATTACCCTCGGGAGCCTCTACGTCAAGGCCTGCACCCAAAGCAGCAGCCATAGGCTCGAAAATCATATATACGTCACGTGCACCAGCGTGCTCAGCAGAGTCGCGCACGGCGCGAATCTCCACGTTGGTAGAACCTGAAGGGATACAGATTACCATACGCAACGAGGGCGAGAACATAGTGTTTGTGGTACGAACCTTCTTAATCAAGCCGCGCAACATCAACTCCGTAGCCTTAAAGTCGGCGATAACACCATCCTTCAACGGGCGGATAGTCTTGATGTTGGGGTTTACACGGCCATCCATCTTCTTTGCCTCAGTACCGATAGCCTTCACCTTACCCGTCTGCAACTCGAGGGCAATGATTGATGGCTCATCGACTACAACCTTACCGTTGTAGATAATCAAAGTGTTGGCCGTTCCGAGGTCGATGGCCAACTCCTGCATCAATGAAAAAAATCCCATATATATCTTTTTGTTTATAAATCAACTCATTACACGCCTGCGAAACCCGCAAAAAGCCCCCGCTTGGCGCGGTCGAAGTGACATAATTGCACTTGACAGCACAAAGGTAGTGAAAAGATGGGTAAGTTTTCCAACTTTTTGTTAAGAAATTTTTACTATTTTTGTGGCCGTAAACATTTGGGGGCTTCCGCCTTGCTCTAAAGAGGGGTGCGCGGGAGGCTATCCGAGAGTGACAGAAAAAATAGTTGAAAATAATTATAAACTAAAAACTGAAAACAATGAGTTTGATTAAATTGGACATCGCCAAGTCTGGCGTCGCTATCAGCGAGGCTATGAAGGCACAGGCCGCTGCGGCTAACACCCTGCTTCACACAGGCGAGGGTGCAGGTAACGACTTCTTGGGTTGGGTAAACCTCCCCTCATCTATCGACGCAGAGCAGATTGCTGCTATCGAGGCACAGGCTGCTAAGTTGCGCGAGAAGGCCGAGGTTGTAATCTGCATCGGTATCGGTGGCTCTTACCTCGGTGCAAAGGCTGTTATCGAGGCTATGAGCAACTCTTTCGAGTTCCTCAACAAGAAGCACTCTAACCCCACAGTTGTATTCGCTGGTCAGAACATCTCAGAGGACTATACTCACGAGCTTTTGGAGGCTACAAAGGAGTACTCTGTTGCAGCTATCGTAATCTCTAAGTCTGGTACTACTACCGAGCCAGCTATCGCCTTCCGTCTTATCAAGGCTGAGTTGGAGAAGCGTTACGGCAAGGCTGAGGCTGCCGAGCGTATCGTAGCTATCACTGACAAGGCTCGCGGTGCACTCAAGACTTTGGCTACACAGGAGGGTTACCCCACATTCGTTATTCCTGACGATGTAGGTGGTCGTTTCTCTGTTCTTACTCCCGTAGGTTTGTTGCCTTTGGCTGTGGCTGGCGTTGACATCAAGGCTTTGGTAGCTGGTGCACAGGCTATGGAGAAGGCTACTGCGGCAGATGTTCCCGTTGAGGAGAACTTGGCTGCACAGTACGCTATCGTTCGTAACGAGTTCTACAAGGCTGGCAAGAAGATTGAGATTTTGGGTTCTTATGAGCCTAAGTTGCTCTACGTTGCCGAGTGGTGGAAGCAGCTCTACGGCGAGTCAGAGGGTAAGGATGGTTTGGGTATCTTCCCCGCAAGCGTAACTCTTACTGCAGACCTTCACTCTATGGGCCAGTACATTCAGGAGG
Source organism: Alistipes sp. (assembly GCA_045646685.1). GTDB lineage: Bacteria > Bacteroidota > Bacteroidia > Bacteroidales > Rikenellaceae > Alistipes. Next base: position 8,446 of record JAZRLD010000111.1, read on the forward strand.
GTGAGCGCTCGTTGTTTGAGACTATCATCTCTGTTGCTAACTCGAAGTATGAGGTTAAGGTTGAGGCTGACGAGGCTAACCTCGATGGTTTGAACTTCCTCACAGGCAAGCGTTTGAACGACATCAACAAGATGGCCGAGCTGGGCGTACAGTTGGCTCACTTGGACGGTGGTGTTCCCCAGATGCGTATCGAGATTCCCGCAATCTGCGAGGAGGCTCTCGGTGAGTTGATTTACTTCTTCGAGAAGGCTTGCGGTATCAGCGGTTACATCCTCGGTGTTAATCCTTTCAACCAGCCGGGTGTTGAGGCTTACAAGAAGAATATGTTTGCTCTTCTCGATAAGCCCGGTTATGAGGAGGAGTCAAAGGCTATCAAGGCTCGCTTGTAAGAAAAAGTGACAAGTTGGGCTATTGTGGCGTCTTGCTTGATTTTGGATTGCTCACATACGCCGAGTATGCTCCGCATCCAAAATCTGCGACAAGCCTCAAAATAACCTCAACTATCCACTTTTCTAAGGTGGCGTTGCAACATTAATATTTTGGTGCTGACCTACAGGGTTAGCACCTTTTTTTTGTGCAAAAATCTAAAATATTTGCTCTTTGTCACAAGTTGTCATAATTGGTCTACAATTTTGCACTCAAATTAACAAACTTTAATACAATAAAACTATGGCAAAATTTAGAGCAAAATTAGCCGATATTCTCGTTAGCATATCTTGGGGGCATATCGCAATGGACTACTTTGGCGAATCACCTTCGTGGTTACATCAAAAATTAGAGAAGGAAAGAGGCGAAGAAGGTGCCTTTACCGATGAGGAAATATCGAAGTTCAAAGGAGCATTATGCGACCTTGCAGATAGAATAAGAAATGTTGCTGATTCGTTATAAACAGAATCTGTATAATTGACCTCGCATTGTGATTAAAAGGTGCTGACCTACAGGGTTAGCACCTTTTTTTATTAGAAAAAGTCGCAGTTATCACTTTTTTGGCTATTTTTGTAATTTAGAAACAAATACATTGAATTATGATAAAGAAAATTTTCATCTGCGCACTTTTGTGCTGCTCATTCCTTACGGCGCAGGCCGATGAGGGTATGTGGTTGCCGAGCCTTATCGGCTCACGCATCAAGGATATGCGAAGCAAGGGCTTCAAGCTCACTGCCGAGGATGTCTACTCTGTAAATAAGGCCTCTTTGAAGGACGCTGTTGTTCAGTTCGGTGGCGGCTGTACAGGCGAGTTCCTCTCTGGCGAGGGTTTGCTCCTTACCAACCACCACTGCGGCTACGGCTCTATTCAGCGCCTCTCGTCTGTCGAGCACGACTACCTCACATACGGCTATTGGGCTATGTCGAAGGCCGAGGAGCTTCCCGTGCCGGGTTTGACAGTTAGCCTTTTGGTTAAGATGGAGGATGTTACAGACCGTTTGGCAAAGGGCGAGAAGGCCGAGGATATCATCGCCGAGGCAAAGAAGGGCGAGGGTTACCGCGCCTCTATCGAGCAGATGTACTACGGTAATCAGCAGTTCTTGTTCGTATATCAGACCTACCGCGATGTGCGTTTGGTGGGAACACCCCCTTCATCAATCGGTAAGTTTGGTGGCGACACTGACAACTGGGTGTGGCCGCGCCATACGGGTGACTTCTCAATCTTCCGCGTATATGCCGACGAGAACAACAATCCCGCCGACTACTCGAAGGATAATAAGCCCTACCAGCCCAAGCGTCACTTTACCGTATCGACCAAGGGTGTGAACGAGGGTGACTTTACAATGATTTACGGCTTCCCCGGTAACACGCAGGAGTATGTAACATCTGACGCCGTGAAGTATGTTGCCGAGGTCTCTGATCCGATGAAGATTGCTCTGCGTACACAGCGTTTGGAGATTATCGAGGCTGCGCAGGCCGAGAGTGCCGAGGTGCGTATCGCTTTTGCTGCCGTACACGCTGGTATCGCTAATGCGTGGAAGAAGTGGCAGGGTGAGGTGCTGGGCCTTAACAAGTTGGGTACAGTAGCCAAGAAGCAGGCCTACGAGAAGGAGTTTGCCGAGTGGGCAAAGAATAAGAAGGAGTATGCAACTCTCCTCGACGATATGCACAAGGCTTACGAGGAGGTAATCCCCGGATACTATATGCGTGAGCTCTACTCGGAGTCTATCGCAACTATCGACGCTTACTCATTCGCTCGCTCTTTGTGGACTGCCGTAACACGTGCCGAGAAGGAGGGTAAGACTTACGATGTTGAGAAGGCTCACCAGAACTTCCTCAAGAGCTATAACCAACAGATTGATCAGGCTATCGCGCGCCGTATGGTTGTTGAGTTCTGCGAGCGTGTAGCTCCCGAGCGTATGCCTGCCGACCTGAAGGTGCAGATTAACTACTACGGCGGTGTGGAGAAGTATGTCGATGCTATGTTCCGCAGCAGCCGCTTGTTGGGTAAGGAGCCTATCACTGTATCGGACGTTCGTGGTGATGCGTTGGTTGAGTTTGCACGTATGTTCAACACCATTCGTAACGATGCTGTCAACTATTCATATCGCAACTTGAGCAATGTTCCTGCCGTAGAGCAGTACTATCGTCCCTATATGCGTGCCTTGCGCGAGTGGGATAAGGAGCGTGCTTTCTATCCCGATGCAAACTTTACGTTGCGCGTGGCTTATGGCAAGGTGGCCGGTTATGAGTATGCCGATGCGGAGTATCACCACCCCGTATCTACTATCGACGGTATTATCGCCAAGGACAATCCTGAAATCTACGACTATAACATTCCCCAGTCGTTGCGCGACATCTACGCACGCAAGGATTATGGCCGTTGGGGACAGAACATCTATGGCAAGAAGTCTGTAGCTGTATGTTTCCTCGCTACCAACCATACATCGGGCGGTAACTCAGGTTCACCCGTAATTAACGGCAAGGGCGAGTTGATTGGTATCAATTTTGACCGTACTTGGCGTTCGACTATGAGCGACATCGAGTTCGATCCCACAATCTGCCGTAACATCTCGGTGGATATCCGTTACGTGTTGTTTGTTATCGACCGTATCGGTGGAGCATCGTACCTCTTCGATGAGATGACTTTGAAATAAAGATACTGAATCTTGAAAAATGCTACTCTCGCAGACCAAACGCCGGCCACTGCGGGAGTAGCCTTGTTATAAAACATAAGAAAAATGTTTGAATCACTCTTTCTGGCGCACTCCTCGTTGCAGGCCGTTGTGGTCATATCGCTTATCTGTGCCGTAGGTCTTATCTTCGGCAAGGTGAGGGTGTGGGGCGTGTCGCTGGGCGTGACGTTTGTCTTTTTCGCGGGTATCGTGGCGGGACACTTCGGCTTGACCATCGACGAGCGTATGCTGCTCTTTGCCGAGAATTTCGGCTTGGTGCTCTTCGTCTATTCGCTTGGCGTGCAGGTTGGCCCGGGATTTATGAGTGCCTTTCGCGAGGGTGGTGTGAAGCTCAATATGCTGGGCTTGGCCGTAATTATGATTGGTACGGCTATGGCTGTGGCCTTCAGTTATGGTCTTGGTGTGCCTCTCTCGGAGATGATGGGCGTGTTGTGCGGTGCTACGACCAATACTCCCGCACTCGGTGCCTCGCAGCAGACCTTGGCGCAGATGGGTGAGCCTACGACAGCCCCCGCGTTGAGTTGTGCGGTGACCTATCCGCTGGGTGTTGTGGGTGTTATCATAGCTATTCTGCTTATGCGCCGCCTTTGGGTACGCGAGGAGGATATGTCAACGCCTAACGAGGAGCACGTGAATAACACTTTCCTCGCTACGCTTCAGGTGCAAAACCCCGGAGTCTTTGGCCGCGACCTGCATAATGTGGCAGAGTTGGCTCACGTGCCCTTTGTTATCTCGCGTCTGTGGCGTGACGGTAAGGTGCTGCTGCCGTCGAATGATACGCACTTGCAGGAGGGTGACCGTATATTGGTTATCGCCTCGCGCAAGGATATGGATACTATGGAGGCGATGATTGGCAAGCGTGAGAGTATTGACTGGAATCGTGATAATGTCGATTGGAACGCCATCGACCGTCAGCTTGTGTCGCGCCAGATTATCATCACTCGCTCGGAGATAAACGGTAAACGTCTGGGTGCATTGCGCCTGCGCAATAGTTACGGAATTAACATCAGCCGCATCTACCGCAGTGGTGTGCCTCTGTTGGCTACGCCCGACTTGCGCTTGCAGATGGGCGACTGCGTTGTGGTAGTTGGCGGTGAGCGCGCCGTGATGAAGGTCGAGAAGGTGCTGGGAAATGCCGAGAAGGAGTTGCAGGAGCCTAACCTTACATCTATATATATTGGTATCGTGCTGGGCCTTATTCTCGGCGCTGTGCCTTTGGCTCTGCCGGGTGTGGCCTTCCCCGTGAAGTTGGGTTTGGCGGGAGGTCCTATCGTGGTGGGAATCCTGATTGGTACGTATGGCCCGCGCCTGCATCTTATAACCTACGCAACACGTAGTGCAAATCTTATGTTGCGTGCCTTTGGTTTGTCGTTGTATTTGGCTTGCTTGGGTTTGAGCTCGGGTGGTGAGTTCTTCTCTACGGCCGTCAGCCCTACGGGATTGATGTGGGTAGGCTTGGGATTCCTGATTACGCTCCTGCCCGTTGTTGTGGTGGGTGTGGCCGCTATGCGTTGGGCGAAGGTAGATTTCGGAGCTACGTGCGGTATGTTGTGTGGCTCAATGGCCAATCCTATGGCGCTGAACTATGCCAATGACACCATTCCCGGCGACCACGCCTCGGTAGCCTACGCTACGGTCTATCCGCTCTCGATGTTTGCCCGCGTTCTGCTGGCGCAACTCGTGCTGATGTTGTTTTTGTAGTAGATAATTTTAGGGGAGGGTAGCGATAAGTTGCCCTCTTTTTTTATTTTTTTAACCTTAATAGTATAACCGCAGAGTATATAAAGTCTTTAGGGAAGGGCGTAAAAAAGGGCGTAAAAAATTAAAAACCCCTCTACAAGTGCTTGTAGAAGGGTTTTTTGAGGTCCGAAGCGAACGCTATAAATTTTTAATCAGATTTAATTCCTTTTAATTTTAATTATCTTATATATCAATGGTTTATGCGTACTTGATAAAAACTGGCATAAATTAAAATTTGAGAAAATTTTGCGATAGTATTACAAATGTATGACAAAATTACTATCTTTGCCATAGTAAAACCTATAAACTATGGCAACCTTTTGTTATCGTGTGCGATCAACGCAAAAAAATAAATTGGCCAAGGTTCAAATACACTTCACCGTTGGTCGAGGTAATCAGTTTTATGCCGATACGCAGTATCTGGTATTGACCGATGCGTGGGATAGTAAGCGTCAAACAGTAAAGAGTAGGTATGCGGCGGTGGAAGATTTTACCGAGCAGCAGGGACGAGAACTAATGAAAAATCTCTCGGAGTTGCGAAGTTTTATTCTTGGAGAGATTACCAAAGATCCCGAACACGCAATGACAAAGACAAAGTTGGAGAAGATTGTCTATGCGTTCCATCACCCTCGTAGCATTGTCGGTGGCAATCGTGTGCGCAGCCGAGAGTCACTCTCGGATTATATTGCACGATATGTACGAGAGATGGAGAGTGGTGAGCGTCTTAATATTCACAAATTGCGCTACGGGCTTTCGACTGTTAAGAACTACAAAGGTTTTATTGTTCAGTTTGATGAATTTTGCAGGATAAAGCATAAGCGATACGATTTCGGCGATATAGATTTGAGGTTCTATGATGATTTTGTTGCTTATTTTACAACCAAAGACTATTCAATAAATACGATAGGTCGCCTTATCAAGGAACTGAAAATTATTATGCGTGCCGCACGCGAGGAGGGCTTGCACGATAACGGCTTGATTGAGAGCCGTAAGTTTCGTGTGCTGACAGCCGAGGTGGAAAATATCTACCTTACGGAGTCGGAGATTAAGGCTATTGCCGAGGTCGATTTGAAGGGCGATAAACATAAGTGTATTGCGAGGGATATTTTCCTTGTGGGTTGTTATACTGCGCAACGATTTAGCGATTATTCGACTATCAACGAGGGTAATATCCGCACATTGGAGAACGGACAGAGCGTGATTGACCTCAAACAACAAAAAACAGGTAATAGGGTTGTTATTCCCATTCGTGCCGAGCTGCAAGCAATTCTTGATAAATACGAAAATCGTCTGCCGAAAGCATACGAACAGAAGGTGAATAAGTATATCAAGGAGATTGCTCGCGAGGCAGGAATTGTCGATATGGTCGAGGTGTCGTATGTAGAAAATGGAGAGAAGAAGTCGCACCTGATAGAGAAGTGTGAACTTGTAAAGACGCATACTGCACGCCGTAGCGGAGCAACAAATATGTATTTAGCAGGTATCCCCACGATTGCGATTATGAAGATTACAGGCCATAAGACCGAGAAGGAGTTTATGAAGTACATCAAAATCACCGAGGAACAGACCGCCATGGAGTTGATGAATCCCGCCTATTTCGCAGGGAAGTAAATGAAAATTTGGAGGAATATTTGTAAAATCTGCAGAAAATACCTATTTTTGTTACGGTGGTAAAATTTACGGCAATAACTAATAATAGAGAGTAATGATATGAAATACTACAACAGAGAACGCGAGATTGCGAAACTTCAAGAGGTGCGAGAATTATCTTACAACGATCATTCTCGCTTGACAGTAGTAACAGGTCGTAGGCGAATTGGAAAAACTCGCCTTATCAACAATGCGATGGGAGATGAGCCTTTTATCTATCTCTTCGTTGGTCGTAAAAACGAAGCATCCCTTTGTGCAAGTTATTGTAAAGAGATTGCCACAAAACTAAATCTTTTTGTACCATGAATAACCTCATTCCAAGAGTTGTTTGCATTTTTGATGCAGCAAGGTGAAACAAAAAAATTCACTCTCGTTATCGATGAGTTTCAAGAGTTCTTCAATGTAAATTCGAGTATTTATAGCGACATACAAAACATTTGGGATCA
>JAZRLD010000112.1:0-11355 GCA_045646685.1 Alistipes sp.
CCACGCAAACTCTACGGTCTTGTAACTGTTGCGGTCGGTGCGGATGTATGTCTCGTAGCTGTACTGTATCATACCCGACTCCACGCCCTTGCCCTGAAACTCGGGTGTCACGGCGAATATCATACCGAATATTCTATCGCACGACTTCTTCACCTTCAGCTCCCACATCAGGCGAATCTTGTTCCAAAGGTTGAGATTACCGTTGAACTTGCCGATGATGCGGTTGATGTCGGGCACCATAATGAAAAATCCGATAGGCTCGTTGTTGAAGTATGAGAAGAAGATGATGTTGGGGTCAACAATCGGCTTCAACATCTTTACAATCTGCTGCGCCTCCTCCTTGGGCATAGGCTTCACGCCCGTAAAGAGCGACCACGCCTTGTTGTAGATGATGCGGAAATCCTCTGCAACCTCCTCCAAATCGCGACCTTTGATGTTGGCAAAGCTATATCCCGGCGTTGAGTGCAGACGCTTTGCGCGGTCGTGGATAGATGCGTTAATATCATCGTCATATACACGCCAAAGGTATGTATTTTGGTTGAAGTAGTTTTGGAAACCGTAGTTCTCGAACAACTCCTTGTAGTAGGGAGGGTTGTAGGGGTTAGAGTAAAGTGGCTGGAACTCATATCCCTCCACCAATAGTCCCCACCACGAGTCACGTGGGCCGAAGTTCACAGGACCATCCATCGCCTCCATACCTCGACTTAGTAGCCACATACGCGCAGAGTCGAAGAGCAGGTTTGCCACCTCTTGGTCGTTTATCGCCTCGAAGAAACCACAACCGCCCGTAGGCTGCTCGTATGAGTAGGCGTGCTCGTTGTCGTAGAATGCTGCGATACGGCCAACAACCTCACCCTCCTGATTGTATGCCACCCAGCGAATAGCCTCGCCATCAGCAAAGAGCTTGTTCTTGGCGGGGTTAAATACCGTCTTGATATCATCATCGAGTGGGCATACCCAGTTGCGATTGCCTTTGTACAGGCGTTTGGGAAAGTCGAGAAACTCCCTCTCGAGGGTACTGCTTGTAACCTCTTTTAGCGTATATTTTGTTTTACTCATATATCGTAGTTTTAATACGTTTGCCAAATTAACATTCAAAGTTACTAAAAAAACGATTAAATCTATCGTGCCAACATATTTTTTTCGGCTCAATATTGGTATATAATCTATTTTGCATATATTTGCAGCCCGCTTGCGCCGAGCTATTCGCCACACGAATAATGAAATTTGTTGCGCAAGAGAATTTAAGACCAATATTGAAAATGATTCTATCCATAAAGAGTGTTATAGCGAGGGTTAAACTCTATCTGTCGCGACTGTCATTCCGCACAGGGGTGATTATCTTGTCGTCGTGTGTGATATTCTATGCTCTGTCGTTTGCCGCGCTTGCCTTGCCTCTGTCGGCGGGTATGAGGGGATTTCTCTGGGCGGCGCTCTTTGGTATGGCTAAAACGGCGCAATATGGCGGATTGGCCGTGCTTGGAGTCGAGGGTGTGAAAAGAGTTAAAAGTTGGTTTAATAGAGATAAAAAGGGTGCCTAACAAAGTAGTTGGCACCCTTTTATTTAATCTCTCGCTCTGGATTTTTCTTCAAAAAAGCCTCCCACGATGATGATCCCTTTGCGGCTTTCTTGCCTCCGCCCAAGCCTTTTACTCGAGCTGAGCCCATCGCCTGCGATATAGGCGTGCGAGCCGTGAAGTAGTGACACATCGCTACCGCCATACCATCCGTGGCATCTAATCGGCGGGGCATATATTCGAGTTTCAACATTCGCTTCACAATGGCCGCTACCTGCTCCTTCGAGGCCGCTCCCGAGCCTGTTATGGCCTGCTTGATTCGCGTGGGGGCATACTCGAATACCTCCTTGTCGCGACTCAACGCCGCCGCCATAGCCACGCCCTGCGCGCGTCCTAACTTGAGCATACTCTGCACGTTAGTGCCGAAGAATGGCGACTCCAACGCCACCTCGCGCGGCTCATAGTCGTCAATTAGCTTGCACACACGCTCGAAGATGTAGCGTAGCTTGCGATATGGATCGCTCATAGTGTGCAGGTCAATGTCGCCCATCACCACCGAGCGCAACTGCTTGCCATCAACCTCCACAATGCCGTAACCCATATAGTTCGTGCCGGGGTCTATGCCCATTATGCGATATTTCTCCTTTGTCTGCTCCATACTTCACGCAAATATACAAAAAATCCCCGCAACCTGATGAGATGCGGGGATTTTATGACTATTTGAGATTCTCTTACTTGAGCAACTCCTCAATCTTTGCCTGCAACTCCTCGCCACGCAAAGCGGTAGCGATAATCTCACCTGTTGAGCAGTCAACGAGGAAGTTTGCGGGGATAGAGTTCACTGCATAGTCGTGACGAGCCTGATTGTCCCAATACTTTACAGAGCTTACGTGAGGCCAAACGAGCTTCTTCTCCTCGATAGCCTTTACCCAAGCCTCCTTTGTACGGTCGAACGATACGCCGAAAATCTCAAAGCCCTTCTTGTGGTAGTTCTTGTAAGTCTCTACCAAGTAGGGAACCTCACGCATACAGGGACCACACCACGATGCCCAGAAGTCGATAAGAACATACTTGTTGTTCTTGTTCTCGATAACGCTCTTCAATGAAAGCTCCTTACCCTCGGGAGTCTTGTCAACGATGTCGATGTACTTGTTGCCGGGCAATACCTTCAAAGCCTGCTCTGCCGAAGCCTTCATCTTCGCAAACTCCTCCTGCTTCTCTGCGGGCATAGTTGCGATAGCGTCGAGTACCTGCTGGGGCTCAAACATATAGTAGTTCTGCTTGAGCAGGTTCTGTGCTACGAGGTTACCCTTGCAACCCTTAATAGCCTCAACCATAGTGTAGTTCCAGCTCTTCTCTGCAGCCTCTGCAACAGACTTGTCTTCACTCTGCATAAGCTCCTCGAACTCACTCAAATAGCTGTTAATCTGGTCTACGATGCCATTCAGGTTACCACCAATAGCCGCGAGAGTTGTACGCTTCTCACCCTCGATTGCTCTGATTGCAATCTCGGCGGGCTCAACGTAGAGCTGAGTGAAGAGCTCGGGTCGCTCTGCGCCAGCCTCCTTGATAACGATGTATGCAGAGTAGGGTTGCTCGGCAACACCCTCCAATACAAATGCATTGCCCTCTACGGCAACAGAGTCGATAGTCTTAAGCGCATTTGCCTCCTCTACCTGCAAGTAAGCATATTTGCCAGCGAACTTCTCAGACTCGCCGCTGATTGTAAACTTAGCTTTGTTTGTGCAGCTTGCCATCATAGCAACAGCCAACACGATTCCCAAAATCTTTCTCATCTTTTTAAATTTTATTTGTGTAATCTTACTTCTTTATCTCCTTCTCCAATGCAACTACGCGGCGGCGCAACTCGGGCAACTCCTTGAATACAGCCCACGAACGGTGGAAGTTGATACCAGCCAAAGCGGGCGAGCCGAAACGAATCTCACCATCGGGTACATCTTTGTCCAAACCCGACTGTGAGCCAATCTTCACATAGTTACCGATGTTGATATGGTCTGCAAGGCCTACCTGTCCACCGATGAAGCAGTTGTGGCCTACCTTTGTTGTACCTGCGATGCCTGTCTGTGCCGACGATACAGTGTTCTCGCCAACCTCCACGTTGTGACCAATCTGAATGAGGTTGTCCAACTTCACGCCCTTGCGGATAATTGTCGAGTCGGTCTTCGCGCGGTCGATACAAGTGTTTGCGCCAATCTCCACGTTATCCTCAATAATCACATTACCCAGCTGCGGAATTTTGTCGAACGTGCCATCAGGCTTGGGCAAGAAACCAAAACCGTCAGCACCGATAACTGCGCCAGCGTGGATAATACAGTTGGCACCTATGCGGCAACCCTCATAAATCTTCACGCCGGGATAGAGTGTTGTGCCTGCGCCAATCTTCACGCCGTCGCCAACATATACCTGCGGATAAATCTTTGCACCAGCCTCTACAACAGCACCAGCCTCAATTACAGCAAAATCGCCAACGTAGCAATCCTCGGCAACGGTAGCCTTCTCCGAGATGGATGCCATCTTGCTGATACCTTTCTTCTGGGGCTTCATTGCGTTGTACATCTCAAGGAGCTTGAGTACGGCAGCACCTACATCGGGCAACTTGATAAGCGTTGCCGATACGGGGGCCGTAGGCTCGAAATCTTCGCCAACGAGAACGATAGATGCCTCGGTAGAGTAGATATACTGCTCATATTTGAGGTTTGAGAGATATGTCAACGCACCCTTCTTGCCACCCTCGATAGATGATACGGTGTGAACGGCAGCGTTTTTGTCGCCTACAATGCTACCGCCCAAAAGGCCGGCAATCATTTCTGCTGTAAATTCCATCTTTTTGTCTGTTTAAAAGGTCATTATATTTGCTAATCTGCAAATATATGAACAATTACGTTATCCTGCAACGACAAGGCTGATATTTGAAATAAAAAATCGCAGAATTTAGTGTTCTGCGATTCTAAAATTACATATACTCCTTTAAATCCACCCCTTCGGGCAAAAGCCAATCCACCTCGCGACCGAATGCGAGCAGCTCTCTTACTGTCGAAGATGATACGTCGGCATACTCGGCTGGCGTGAAGAGCAGAACGGTTGTGATGTCGGGATACAAGCGTCTGTTAGTCTGCGCCAAAGTGCGCTCATACTCAAAGTCTATTGTGTTGCGCACACCCCTGATTATGGCCGTAGCGCCCACCTCGCGAGCCGCATCGCCCGTCAGCGAGGAGTATGTGATGCACTCCACACGCTTGTTGTCGGCGTATAAATCGTCGATTAGTTTTTTGCGTGCCTCAAGCGATAGTAGCGAACGCTTGTTGACGTTCTCGCCAATGGCGATAATCACCTTGTCGAAAAGGCTCAAAGCCTCATCAACCACTGCCTGATGACCTCGTGTGAAGGGATCGAACGATCCGGGGAATATAGCTGTTTTCATCTTGTTGCGTTTTTGCGGTTACGCTAAATCCATTTCATAGGTCAAAAGTAGAAATATTTTTTGAAAAATAAAATTATTACACATTTCGTGGGCGATAACTCCAAAAAGTTTTAACTTTGTGTGTAAAGAAAATTCTACACTATGAATCTTAATATTTTATCTACTCTGCGTTGGGGCGTGGTGCTCCTCGCTACTCTCGTTTCGTTGGACGCTGTGTCACAATCGCAACGCTTGAAGGGGTATCCCGAGCGTGGTGAAAAGTTCGATGTCCTGCCCGGATTCCAGCAACCACCCAAAGGTTATGGTAATGTGCCGTTCTATTGGTGGAGTGGCGATAGACTCACGCGAGAGCGTCTGGCGGCCCAACTCGATATTTTGAGCGAGTCGGCAACCGATGGCTTTGCTATCAGCTATATCCACACCGACCCTAAGACCGATACTATCTTTAATGGCAAGAAGTATGGCCTCTATGGCCGTACAGAGCCGGGTGATCCCGCTGTTTTTTCCGACGAGTGGTGGGATATATGGACGTGGTTCTCGGGCGAGTGCGCCAAGCGTGGCGTATCAGCGGGTTTGGACGACTATACCGTCGGCTGGATTGGTAACGGTTATTATCCCGACGAGGTTGAGCAGCGTAAGGAGTTCCAGGATTATCGCGGAGAGCTGAAAATAGATGTCCTGCCCGTAAAGAAGGGACAGGCTATGTGCATAGGTATGCCCGAAGATTTACTCTCTGTAGTATTCTATCCGGGTGCAGTTGTGTTGGATGATATGGTTAAGGGTGGCTGCATCGATTGGCAACCTACCGAGAATGGTAAATTGTATATCATCAGCACAGAGGATAGCTATATCCTCCATCCCGAGTATGGCAAGGCACTGGTTGAGGTCTATTTCGACCGTTTCGAGCAGAAGATGACACCCGAACAGCGCGAGGGTATGAACTACTTCTTCCAAGACGAGATGTCATACCCGATAAATATGCTCTCGTGGTCGAGCGATTTCCAGCAGGAGTTTGAGAAGCGCAAGGGGTATGATATTACGCCCTATCTGCCTGCACTTAAGGAGTATATCGGCGAGATTACGCCAAAGGTTAGAATGGATTATGCCGAGGTGCTGACCGATTTGGCCGAGGAGCGATACTATAAGCCTATCTACGATTGGCACGCCGAGCGCGGCCTGATTTACGGTAGCGATAATCTTGGCCGAGGCAAAGACCCTCTGGCGTATGTCGATTATTTCCGCGCAAATAGCTGGTACACAGCACCTGGCAACGATGCTCCCTCGAAGGGCTCAAGTTTCATTCAGACAAAGGTTTCGAGCTCTATTGCTCACCTCTATAACCGTCCTCGCACGTGGCTCGAGGCCTTCCATAGTATGGGTTGGGGCAGCTCGGGCGAGTGGCTCACGCAGCAGATAGACCACCACTTTATGGCGGGCGGTAATCTGGTCTGTATGCACGGCTTGTACTACTCTACACACGGCGGCTGGTGGGAGTGGGCTCCGCCCTGTTTCCACTTCCGTATGCCCTATTGGCCCCATATGAAGGGGTGGCTGGAATATACCGAGCGTATGAGCTACATCCTGAGTCAGGGCGACCACGTGTGCGATATAGCGTTGATGTATCCCACCGAATCTATGCAGGCCTATCCCGATGCAACGCCCGATGGAGCATTTACTACGGCGCAGCGATTGAGCGATGCGGGTCTGGATTACGATTTTCTTGATTTCCGTTCTCTGCGTGATGCCGAGATTCGTGATGGCCGATTGCATATCGGCAATGAGAGTTATCGTGTGATGATTATCTCGGATATGCGAGCTATGCACTACTCGTCACTCGAAAAACTGCGTGATTTCTACCGCGCTGGAGGTATTGTCTTGGCTACGGGCGCATTGCCCGAAGCGAGTAGCCGCAAGGGTGAGGATGACAAGGAGGTGAAGGCTATCCTTAACGAAATATTTGGAGCAGAAAAAGCTGTAAAGCAGACAAACAAAGCCAATGGCGTGGGCTGGTACATTAAGAATGGTGCAGTCGAAAAGATTGTGCCACAACTTATTCTTCCCGACTTCGTTCCCAACGAGAAGGGTGGTAAAGTGTTACACCGCCGTATTGGTGAGCGTGATGTATATATGGTGATGAACGTAGAGAAGGGCTCGGAGTGCTTCTTCCGCTCGACGGGTAAGGTTGAGTTGTGGGACGCTACGAATGGAAGTGTTAAGGAGTTGCCCGTTCTCAAGCAGAATAAGCAGGGTACGTGGATTCGTATGGATAAGGAGTACACCAACTCTTATCTCATTGTCTTTTCGCCCGGCAAGGCTCTAAAGGCTAAGGGCGCAACAGCCGAGATTGAGCAACCCAAGCAGACTATCGCCGTTGAGGGCGATTGGCGTGTTAAACTCCTGCCTACGCTCGATAATAAGTGGGGCGATTATCGTCTGCCCGCAAGCGACGAGTTGATTGGCGCCGAGGCTCGCGTGTTTGACTACAAGGCTCGCGAGTGGACCGAGTGGCGCAAAGATGGTATCTACGGCTATGGTCCGCAGGCTGTACTTAATTATGGCAAGCGACATAGCGAGGTGTATGACTTCTCGTGGGAGTATGGCGTGTGGGATAATCCCGGCTCGCAGGGCTACCACGGCCTGAAGAGCAAGGTGTGCGACGGCTTCTTTATCTTGGATAAGGGCGGTAGGCAGACTTTTACAACCTATGTATATGCCCCAACGGATGGCGATTATCGCATAGAGCAGATTTACACTCCTGCCGATAAAATTCTACTTGACGACAAGCTTGTGGCCGATGAGGTGCATTTGACAAAGGGCTGGCATTCGCTCATAGTTGAGTATGATAATACGGTTGAGCTTAAGGCCGATGTGCGTATCGGTGTGATGCGCGACTTCCGCGGTCGTGGAGCGGTTGTGTTGTTGCCTAAGGATGCGCCCACGCCCGTAAAACCATCTATTTATGATGACCGTGTGGCTATGTTGTGGACCTCGTCAGACCATCTTATGTATGATCCTTATAAGGGTGAGCACAAGGTGTGGGACTATCGCTTTGAGTCTGTGCCGGGTATGGAGCAGATGGAGTTTGCCGTATATGGCAAGGTTACGGAGGTGTCAGTGGCAGGAAAAAGCGTAGGTGTAGAGCCGATAGGCGCAGAGAGCGAGCAGGGCGTGAATCGTTATAAGGTTACGCTCCCCGAGCGTGCCGCGCGTTGCGAGCAGGTGGTATTCTCTGTTGCTACGCAGAATGGCCGTCAGGGCACGGCGGCTATTGCCGAGCCTGTGAAGATTTCTACGGGCGAAGGCCTCTTGGCTGCGGGCGATTGGTCGCAGGCGGGAGCGTTGAAATACTATTCGGGCGGTATGATTTACCGTAAGAGTATTACATTACCCGAGGGTGCGGCAAAGCGCGTTATGCTCGATTTGGGCTCTGTCGTGGCTACCTGCGAGGTGAAAATCAACGGTAAGGCTGCGGGTGTTATGATGAGTCCCCCGTATAGCGTGGATATCACGCAGTATCTGAACGCGGGCGAAAACGAGGTTGAGGTGTTGGTATATAGCACACTTGCCAACCACTACCAAACACAACCCACGCCCTATCGAGGTGAGCCTACGGCAGGAATTCTTGGGCCGGTGATGATTGAGATATACTAATAAAAAAGGGAGTCAATCGACTCCCTTTTTTATTTCTCAAACTCTTTTGCTATATTCTCCGCGATGATGGACATATATGGCTTGCCATTTACTGTCTGCATAGCGGTCAGCCCCTGCCAATTCATCACTATCACCTCATCTGCCGTTGCCAAATCAGCGCGTTTCAAGGTGCAGTATTCTACCTTGTATCCCGCCTTGCGTGTCGCCTGCTCCAACATATTGCGTTCGATTGATAATGATGTATTTGCTATGTACAATGTCTTCTCCCTCACGAGCGCTATGGGGTGCGACGTGTCGCAGCGTATCGTGTCGTCGGCGTCAATAATTATGGCCGTATGATAACCTCGCCCCTGCGCAATAGCCTCGGCTAAATTGTAAGCCTCAATGGCAGCCGAAGTGGGGTAACCCTCTAAGGGAATCTGCATCCTAAGGCAAGTCGCATCTGGTCGCAGACTACGCATAACATATCCGCTATAAATAGAGGGAGTGTCATACTCTATGCTGACATCACCCGATGCATAGTGTTTTAGTGTGACGCAGATAGATACCTTGCGCGAAAGTCGTGCAGCACCAAGCAGTGAGGCTATCTGTTTGGAGATATCCTGTGCGCGATACTCGAACGGTAGTTCAAAAAGAGCTTCCGAGGCTTGCGATATGATTTTTATATGTTGCGAGAGATTGTACGGAGCGTAGTTTAAAGTATGTATATATTGATACACAAACGCCCCCTCGACGTGTTGCCACTCGAGTAGTTCGCCATTTAGAATCATATACCTCTCGGCGCCCATTACTGCATAAATATTTTGAGAAGCAACTCGCGCAGCAACTCGCCATCGGTCATACCGCCCGCATCAATACCCTTGCTCTTGCCATCGTATTCACGTAGCAAGCCCAAGACGTTGAATACCTTGCGGTTGGGCCAGCGCAGAGATAGCTGCGAAAGCTCCTTCACAGCGTAGATATTACTCTTCTTGAGCGTGCGCATCAACTCCATCTCGTTGGGGAATGCGATGCCCTTATATTTCGCCAGCCAGCGTAGATAGTTTATGATAAACATATCGCGGAACTGACTATATAGCGCCATTACCGTAACCAATAGCGGATTATCCTTGGGATTGTGGGCAAAGTGGTCGGCAATCTTCATCGCACGCTCCACGTCCTGCATAGCCACAGCATTACAAAGCTCGAAGTTGTTAAAATCCTTCGAGATACCCACATTCTGCTCGATATGCGTGTCGTTAATATCTGTTGTGCCTGCGGGCAGAGATACCACCAATTTGTCTAATTCGTTTGAAATCTTGGCAATGTCGCAACCTAAGTGGTCGGTGAGCATCTGCACCGCCTTGGGCGATATGCGAAGCCCCTTGCCGGCGATGAACTGCGTCAGCCACGGGCCAATCTCGTAGTCGCGTGGACGTATCGTCTCAAAGACCTCGCCCGCCGAGTTGCACTGCTTGTAGAATGCCGAGCGTTTATCCACGCTCTTCTCTTTGTGGCAGATGATGAGAATGGTCGATTTCTGCGGCTTTGAGGTGTAGTGCGATAACTTCTCTATCTGTCGCAACTGCTGTGCCTCCTTGACGATAATAACCTCGTATGAGCCCATCATCGGCATCTGACGACAAAGGTTTACAATCTGCCCTGCGTCGCTATCCTTGCCATATACGGTTATCTGATTGAATGCCTGTTCGGCGGGCGAGAGAATGGTCGATGCGAGCTGGTCGCACAACGCATCTATGAAGTAACTCTCCTCACCCATAAGCAGATATATAGGCGCAAAGTCTCGTGCGGCAATCTGGCCACGCAGGCGCTCAAATGCCACGACACTATCCTTGAATTTAAGAGTTGACTTTGCCATTCTATATAATCTCCTTTGTTATGCGAATTACTCGTTCTGTTTTGTTTGTTATGCGGAAATCATCACTTATACGGCGACCTATAAGCCACGCAATCTTACCATCCGACAACAACACAAACTGACGACCCTTCTCGGCCATCGACACCTTAGCATCAATCAAGAAGTCGCTCACCTTCTTGCTGCCCGTCATACCAAACGGCGTGAAGCTATCGCCCTCCATCCAGCGGCGCAGCGTGATAGGATATGTAACCTTGTCAGCATCAAGTAGTGCCACATTGTCGGGTACGTTGTATGTCATAAGGCTATCCACGTCGCACTCCTCAAAGTAGAGTACCGAATTTCCGCAATATGCGCGCTGCTTACCTTCGCGGACACTTATCTCACACGCGTCATTTTCGCTGATGCTTGTGATTACTATATCGCCTCTATCGACGTATGCTACATTACTGCGTGAGTAGAATTTTTTGCCCGAGTTGTTTTGCTCTAACGCTTTACAGAGTCCATCTACTACGTCGCCCTTGAAGCCGAAGCGCGAGCTGAGAATCTCGTAAATCACAAAGTCGCGCGATGTGGGGTCGGCAATGCAATCCACGTGCAGGGTATATACCCCCGACTGCTCCGTTACGGCCTCCTTGTAGATGTTATCAATAGCCCCCTGAATAAATCTCTGCGCCGAGATAAGACGCTCGATATTCTGGTGCATAATAAACGGGAAACGAGGACTTATCTCGCGTATGCGGGGTATTAGACCAAGACGAATCTTGTTGCGCAGATATTTCGTAGTCTTGTTTGACGAATCCTCGCGGTAGGGTATATGTTTCTGCATAGCATACTCCACTATCTCCTTGCGTGTAGCGCACATCAGCGGCCGTACTACACGTCCCACC
>JAZRLD010000113.1:0-37295 GCA_045646685.1 Alistipes sp.
GGTATCTCGAAGCAGCAAATGTTAGCAGATGTTCCCTTTGTGCGTCATATCCGCCGCCGTTATAATATGATGGATTTGGGCTTGCGTGCCGGTACGCTCGACACTTGGGTTAACGGAGTCTTTGGCAAAGGCGGCGTTTGGGAGATAAAGTAAATTATAGAAATGGCATAATAAAATAGGGACTTTATTAAGTCCCTATTTTTTATTTATTAATTAGTTCATTTAAGACGTATTCTATTGCACTATCCTTGTCATTATGGAAATCCTCGACAGTCTGCCTTACTTTGTGGTGTGGCTCTATTCCTACACCCTCCATTGGGAATCCTTTTGGCGAGAAATGCGGTTCTCTTGTTGGAATACGAAACCAAATACCATATTTAGAAACAAAATTCTCGGGTCTGCAACCTGTATCACCCGCAGTTGCCTCACCCACTAATATGGCATTGCCGCTCTCTTTCAAATCAATCGTAAAACTCTCTGCAGCAGAAAATGTATAGTTGCTCGTCAGTAAAAATACCTCGCCTTTATAGGCGTTTGGCTGTGGTGTTATATCTCCTCCAACGCAATGATTTTGAGGGTTACGAACAAGATATTCGGCAATCAAACGGCCGTTACCACTATTGCCACCACCATTGTGACGAATATCTACAATTAGATATGGCAGATTTTGCACTTGCTTGTATGCTTGTTTGAAATCTTCTACAACATCATACATCATCGACTCTAAGCAAATATAACCAATGCTATCGTTGAAAATCTTGTAGTGCGCCTGTTGTGTGTCGCCCTGTGGCGTACCATTCAATGGCAGCTTGAGTGTTAATATATCCTCACCTCTACGTACATCACAAGTGATAATAGAGTCTGTTTGCGATGTAAATACACCGAGCTGGGTTCGGCGTAATCTATAATCTTCAGTTGATGCAGAGGTGTATTTTCTTCTACTATTAATATGCTTCTCAATTGGAGTGTCATTGATAGCGATTATTTCATCTTTGTCGCAAAATCCACAATTTATAAAATGTTCATTTGGATTGGAAATAAATATCCTACCCTCTACGATTGTTGGGTGATATTCTGCAGCATAAACGTTTAGTAATGCTCCCGCGTGCCCTATGTTTAATGCAGCAAAATATTCATACAGCATCATTCCGTAATCTACCTTTGTCTGCACGCTACGTTCTATTCGGTTAGCGTATGTGGTGTAAATGGAGTCAATATTATACCCTTTCTGCTTATAAAGAGAACATTTTTCTACGACTTGACTATGTATGCTCCTGAAATCTTCAGCGAAATTCTCGGACTTGACGGGTATATTTGCAACATAATATGTTTGTATTTGCTCCTGATTCGATTTGGATAAATAATTAACCAACTCATATTTGAAGACGGTAACGGATAGTAGAATGGTTAAAACCAATAAGCCAATGATGGCTAAAAGCGTAATTGCAAAGTGCTTAAGAATTTTCATAATTGTAATAGTTTAGTTTGATGAGGCAAAAATACAAAACTATCGCTACTTTGCAAAACAAAATACTATAAAATATTAAATCACTCCATTAAAAATAAAAAAGTCTGCTCCGAAGAGCAGACTCTATTTACATCGTATAATCCTCGATATTTCTAAATCCTAATAATAGGTCGCGCGTTGCCATTCGGCGCTTGCCTGCTACTTGCAATTCGTGGATAGCTACCCAACCATCTGCACAGGCCACCTCAAGACTACCCTTTGCATCTGTGCGGATTGTACCTGTGGGCTCGCTATGCTCTTTCTCGCAGAACGATACGTGGAATATCTTTGCCGAGCCCTTCTCTTCGCCATTGAGGTACATCGGTGTCCACGCCGCAGGATATGGCGAAAGACCACGGACAAAATTCACAATGCGCTCGCCATTCCACGACCAGTCAATCTTGCAATCCTCTTTAAAAATCTTGGGTGCAGGTTTGAGTGTTGACTCGTCGATGTGCATCTGCTCGATAGGTGTAAAATCTTGCGCCGCAATGCGCTCCACGGTATCTACGACCAAATCACAACCCTTGGTCATCAGCTTGTCGTACATCGTGCCAATATTATCCTCGGGTAAGATTGGCTCCTTGTGCTGGCCGATAATTGCACCCTTGTCAATCTCGTGGTTGAGCAGGAATGTAGTGATACCCGTCTCTTTCTCACCGTTGATAATCGCCCAATTTATGGGCGCGGCACCACGATACTGCGGAAGGAGCGATGCGTGCAGGTTGAACGTACCATACTTAGGCATTGACCAAATAATCTCGGGCAACATACGGAATGCAATAACGATTCCGAGGTCGGGCTGCAGGGCCTGCATAGCCTCTACAAACTCGGGGTCACGTAACTTCTCGGGCTGCAGGATAGGCAGGCCCAATTCACGTGCGGCAACCTTAACATCACTCTCGTGGATCTTCTGTCCGCGACCTGCGGGTTTGTCGGGTGTCGTTACAACAGCCACAATATTATACCCCTCCTCTACCAAACGGCGCAATGACGCCACGGCAAACTCGGGCGTACCCATAAATACTATACGTAAATCCTTGCCTTTCATTATTTTGCTCTCTTAAGTTTCGGGTGGCGTAGTTTGTTTGCGATGTTACTCGCTACGCCCCACACTTTTGATGATGTTATTTTATTGCGAACGGGTAACCAATATGGTGCAATTCGCTCCTCTAACAGCTTGTACTTGTCGTAATACCAATCGGTATCAAGCAACGACGAGTCGTTAGTAGCTTTTATGAGCAGGTAGATGGCTACGGGAGTCAGCACGAACGTGGATATCCACATACCCATAAGCGAGTCCCACGTGCCCTCTTTAGCCGCCTTTTCGCCCGATATACTTATGATGTAATAAATCACAAAGAAGAATACCGAGATAACAATCGGAGTACCCAATCCACCTTTACGAATGATAGCACCAAGCGGCGCTCCGATAAGGAAGAAGATGATAACCGACACGGGTAGAGCCAACTTGCGGTGCCAATCGTTTTTACTCTTATATAGCTCTGTAAGAGAACTCTTTGTGAGTGTTTCGTCGAATGCGAAGGCATTACGCGAGTTGAGTGCATCGGAGCGTGCCGTGTTCCAAATATCGTTGCGCTTGCGCAGAGGTAGCTTGGAGATAGAGTCCAGCAACATAATGTCATTAAACGCTATGCGTGCCAACTCTAACGAATCGCCTGCAGTCATAATATCTGCATCTTTTTTGAAAATATTATCCTGCATAAGAGGGTCATACGACCTCGCGGTAGCATCAACCACAACCTTGGATAGTGAGTCAATGTCGCGCTGCAGCTCGTTGATGTTTTTGGTCTGTGAACCGTTAATCATCTCGTTATTGTCGTTGCGCTGGAAATCGAAGCCCTCCATCGGTATAGATATATCCTGTACGTCGAACTTATCGTGGCGCAAAGTGTTGTCAGTGTACCACTTAGAGCTACGAGTGTGCTGGTAGTTGTTGCCGTTGTATAACGTCACGAGAAGGAATTTCTTGTCATCAGAGAGACGGATAAAACCACTCTCGGCGATGGTTGTTGCCATATTTCCTCCCGCCGAGCGATTGTCGTATATGAGTACGTTGTCCAATCGGCCTGTGTTTGGGTCCTGACGCTCCACGCGAATACTCATATTGTCGATACCGTTGAAGAAGAGTCCATCTTGAAACTCCAACACCTGCTTTTGGCGACGAATATCGATGATGATGCTGTTCATCTTCTTGTTCGCATACGGCACAAGATTATTCACCAAGAAGAAACTGCCGACAGACATCAGTCCCACAACCACAATCAGGGGCTTCATAATGCGCATAAGTGACATACCGGCCGACTTCATTGCCTGCAACTCGAAGTTCTCGCCCAAGTTACCCATCGTCATAATGGCGGCCAAAAGCATAGCCAGAGGCATACCGAGCGGAATGAGGTTGATGGTAGCGTAGAACAGAAGCTCGGCGATGATATCTATACCCAAGCCTTTACCCGTAAGCTCGTCAATATATCGCCACAAAAAGTTCATCATCAAAACGAATGTGATGATGAAGAAGGTCATAACGAGCGGACCTAAATATGATTTTAGAACTAACTTATGTATTGTCTTAATTCGCATTCTTATCTTTTTTGCTTCGCAAAGATAGTAGTTTTGCCGCAATTAGCACTACGGTGAGGATAAATATTATGCAGGTGCCGGGCGGAATTTCCCAATTATAACTCGCTACAAGGCCTCCGACTGCTCCGCAGACAGCTATAATGGCGGCCAAAAGGGTTATCTTGGCGTATGATTTTGAGAGTATGTTGGCCGTAACGGCGGGGATAGTGAAGAGCGATAGCAACAACACGATTCCCATAATTCGTATGGCCAGCACGATTGTTATGGCAACGACTACGGTGAGTATGTACGATGCGGCGCGCGATGCTATGCCCTGACTTGCAGCAAAGTCGCGGTCAAAGGCCAAATACATAATGGGCCGCCACCATAAAATAGTACCTATAACGCATAGTAAGGTAAATATGCCTAATGCTGTGATATCCTGTGAGGTAACTGTGACTATACTGCCGAACATATACCCTGCTAAATCACCTGAAGTATATCCCGGTGTGAGGCTCATAAACAGAGCTCCGATTGCCATTCCGATAGACCAAATTATGCCTATGGCCGAGTCCTCGCGAATTTTGCCTTTATCGCTCGCCCACTCAATTCCCATTGCCGAAAGTGTAGCGAAAATCAATGCCCCACCTATTGGGTTTACGCCTGCATAAAGGGCTATACCCAAACCGCCGAATGATGCGTGCGTGATACCTCCACAGAGGAACACCATACGTCGTGCTACGACATACGTGCCGACTATTCCGCAGGTTATTCCTGCGAATATGGCGGCCAAGAGCGCATTTGCCAAATATTGGTATTCAAATATGTCGTAAAAAAACTCCATCTTGCACAATAAAACGTGCGCAAATTTAGCTTAATTATCGGATTGAGTCAAAACTTTTTTCCAATTCCGCTAAGTTTTTATAACTTCGCACGATAAATTTGATCAAATTTTCGATTATGAAGCGTCGAGTAAGTTTTCATACGTTGGGTTGTAAACTCAACTTTTCGGAGAGTTCTACTATCGCCCGCCAATTCGAGGAGGGGGGCTTCGAGCGCGTAGGTGTGAACGATGAGGCTGATATTTGCGTTATAAACAGTTGTTCCGTAACGGAGCACGCCGATAAAAAATGTCGCAATATAATTCGTAAACTGCATCGCCGTAACCCCGCGGCAATAATTGCCGTAACGGGTTGCTATGCACAGCTTAAACCACAGGAGATTGCCGCGATTGATGGTGTGGATATTGTGCTGGGTAACAATGATAAAGGCGATTTATATAAACGAGTAGTTGAACTTGGCTCACGTGGCCAAGCTCAGGTGTATAGTTGCGACTGCGAAGATATTACACGTTTTTTTGCAGCCTTCTCTACGGGTGATCGTTCGCGCTCTTTCTTGAAGGTGCAGGATGGTTGTGATTATAAATGCGCATATTGTACCATACATTATGCACGCGGCTCAAGCCGTAATATGCCAATCGCCGAGCTTGTTGCTGAGGCCGAGAAAGTTGCAGAATCTGGCCTGAAAGAGATTGTTATCACGGGTATAAATACGGGCGATTTTGGTCGTACTACGGGTGAGAAATTTATCGACTTGTTGCGTGCGTTGAATGAGGTTGAGGGTATTGAGCGCTATCGCATATCCTCTATCGAGCCGAATCTTATAACTGACGAGATTATAGAGTTTTGCGCTGCGTCACCTAAATTTCAACATCACTTCCATATTCCGCTTCAGAGTGGCTCGGATCGCATACTTGGTTTGATGCGTCGCCGCTATACTTCGGCCAAGTTTGCCGACCGTATTGAGAAGGTTCGCTCGCTTATGCCCGATGCTTTTATCGGCATTGATGTGATTACAGGTTTCCCGGGTGAAACGGAGGAGGATTTTCAGCAGACATACGATTTGTTGGCCCGCCTGAAACCATCGTTTTTGCATATTTTCCCATTCTCGGAGCGTCCCGGTACGCCTGCCGTTGATATGCCCAATAAGGTGCCTTCGTACATCTCTACGCAGCGCGTTGCGCGTTTGGAGGAGTTGAGCGATGCATTGCACTATGAATTCTGTGCGCAAGGCGTTGGAAAAGAGATGGATGTGCTGTTTGAGAGCACTATGCGAGGTGGTATGATGTATGGTTATACGGGCAACTATATTCGTGTAAAAGCACCCTATCGCCGCGATTTAATCAACCGTATTTGTCGTGTGAAGTTGTCCTCTATTGGTGAGGATTGCGACGTGATGGCCGATATTTTGGAGTAAATTAGGATTATTTAGGTCCGAAAAAAGTCGTTTCGATAAAATATTATTGCTATATTTGCATAATTAGCATAAGTAGTATTTGTTATGACCGGTATTCGTAAAAGAATAACAATAGGTTTTTTGAGTATCATTGTGTTACTCTTCTTTTCGGGTTTGGTGTCGTTGTTCGAGCTCAGTCATATGAGTACCGACATTGACCTCATTCTCGCAAGCAATCGTAAAAGTATAGCAACTTCGGAGGGTATGCTTAACGCCATTCGTGCCAACGATCGTGCGGTGATTCGCTACGCCGTATTGCGAGATACATCATATTTGGATTCGTGCCGTAGCCGTTTTATTGATTTCTCGATAACCATTGAGCAAGCGCGTCTGCATACTTCCAATTCTGCGGCGTCGCTGTTTGACTCCCTCGATGCTTCGGCGGGACGTTTGAACGGAGTTTTCGAGCAGCTACGCAAGAGCCGCAAGGTCGAGAATAGTCTGCGTGACGATACTCTGTGGAATAAAAATACGTTGTTTGATGGCTCGGAGTGGTACGACAAGGAGTATTTGCCTGTTTATGATGAGGCAAGCGACCAGATCGTGCGTATGCTTTCACACGCGCAGAATTCGCTCACGCCTCGTGCCGAGCGCTTGGGTCGTAATGCCTATCGTGCTGTGACTCCAGTGTTTATCTCGTTGGTGGTGATGATTGTTATACTGCTGATGTTCTATTATTTCATTATGATTTACTCGGTTAATCCTATCGTGGAGATGAATAAGAGTCTCGGCGATTGGATACGCTATAAGTTGCCCTTTACGATTAAGGCCGAGTGTCGCGATGAGTTAGAGGAGTTGAAGACCAAGATAGAGTCTGTAACAAGTAATGCTAAGCTATCCAAGTAGTTATGCGTTTTAGTGTGGTTATAAGGTATATCGGTATGGTGCTGCTGGTTTTGGCGGCATTTATGCTGGTGTCTGCAGGTATATCTTATGCCAATAACGTAGATTCGTCCTACTCCCCTCTTGTGATGTCGTCATTGCTGACGCTTTTGCTCGGTTGTTTTCCGCTTATATTTGTTCCACGTAGTGACCGTATTTCGCAAAAGGAGGGTTATTGTATCGTGGTCGGAGCGTGGGTTGTAGCCAGCGTTGTGGGTATGTTCCCATATTTGATGTGGGGCGGCGAGTTTACACTCATAAATGCTTGGTTTGAAAGCGTTTCTGGCTTTACTACTACGGGCGCATCAATCCTAAATGAGATTGAGGCTTTGCCTCGCGGCTTGCAGTTCTGGCGTATGTCAACAAGCTGGATTGGTGGTATCGGAGTAGTAATGTTTGCGCTTGTCATCCTCCCGTCAATCGGAAAGAGTAAGATGATGCTCTCTCATTTTGAGTTGTCAACGTTGGCTAAAGATAATTTCCAATTCTACCGTACGCCTACAGTCGTACGCATCGTTTTGTCGGTTTATATCGGTATGACGGTGGTTACTACCCTGCTACTGAAGCTCTGCGGTATGGCGTGGTTTGATGCGGTTTGTCACGCTATGTCGGCCTGCGGATCGTGCGGATTTAGTACGAAGGATACGAGTATCGCTTGGTTTGATTCGGCGTGGGTGGAGGTAGTTCTTATGTTGGCGATGTGTGCAGCTGGTATTCACTTCGGCTTGATATTCGCCACCTTGACGCGCCAAAGAAACAATATCTTCCGTTCGGAGATTACACGCACGTATTTCTCTGTGATAGGTCTTTCAGCATTGTTTATTACGATAAGCCTTTGGGCTGCAGGTATATACCCCAATATATTGGAGGCATTTAGAAAAGCGTTGTTCCATACCGTGTCGCTAATTACGACGTCGGGATTTGCTACGGCCGATTGTAATACGTGGACCTCGTTTGCGATAATGATTCTCATCTTCTGCTCGTTTGTCTGCGCCTGTGCGGGATCTACGTCGGGAGGTTTGAAGATTGATCGTTTATTGCTGGCTGTTAAGATGTTGCGTAACCGCTTAAGCTCACAGCAACACCCTAATGCCATTATTCGTATAAAGATTGACGGTATTCCGCAGGATAAGGAGATGCTAAACGGCGTTATGGTCTATATCGTGGCGTATATGATGCTGATATTGATTGGCGTCTTTGTTAATACGATGTTTGGAGCCGATTTGCTTACGGGTTTCTCGTCATCTATCGCCTGCGTAAGCAATGTGGGCCCTGCTTTTGGAGAGGTGGGTACGATGGACAACTACTCACTTATGCCCTCTGTTACGAAATTAAATTTGACGATGCTGATGTTGTTCGGCCGTCTTGAGATATTCGGATTGATTCAACTTTTCTTTATAAGATGGTGGAGATGATGATAAAAAGTAAGATTATCGTGTCGGGATTGCTCTTTGCTGTTATGAGCGTTGCTACGGCTCAGGCACAGGAGGTTACGGCGCGAATACCAGAACTTGAAGCAAATGAGACATATATGACGCTTATGCGCAACGATGCGCGTCTGCGTTTTAAGACCGATTCGTTGTTGGGTGTTGTGCGACAACTGCGTGGTGAGTTAAACCGCAATGCCGAGTCGCGCGATTCGCTTGCGCAGCAGCGTTCGGACTCTATATCTGTGCTTTTGAATGATGCAGAGGCCGCGATATTTGCTACTCGCGCGCAGAAGATTAAGCTGATAGACCAAATAAATACTATCGAGCAGGAGCAGGTTCTCTCATCGTTGGGTAATATCGGCGAGGCGCAGGGAGCATCATCTTCAGGCTCGATATATGCAAACTCATACTTTCGTAATAGTATTGAAGCAGAGGACTTTAAGGCGTTGATGGTATCGCACGGCAAGGAGGCAGATGCGCAAAGTCACGCGCAGGCGTACGTCAAGAATTATAATCGTATAAAGGAGTTGTACGATAAGTATGTCTTGGCGCAGACGGAAGCCGAGGCCGAGAATATCTACACCGAGCTATCTACGATGCGGGATGAAAATATGGTCTTGGAGCGTCAACTCACAAAGCTGTGGAACGAGATTTACGACCAGAAGAGTTATGTATATTCTTATTTCCTCGAGAAGGAGGGCCGTGAGGATGTACTTGAGCTTGCAGAGAATATGATGTCGGAGGCGCGTCAGGAGAAGTTGATTTCGATTGATAACTGCGTGTCGGAGCCGTTGGCTGATTATCGCTTGCAGAAGCCCGTTATTCTCAATTATGAGGTTTATGTGGCCAAGCTCTTGAACTTGACATCTGCTATCGACTCCCTCTCGAACGCATCGCGTGTTGTGCGACAGATTGATTATCGCCTGCCGAAGGTCGATATCGAGCGTCGCTCGTTTGTCGATTATCAGGCTATTGAGTTTAGCTCACGTAGTCCATATACTACATCAAATCCGATACCCGATTGCATTGTGTATGAGTATGGTACGATATATCGTATCCTGCTCGGTACATTCAAATATAAGCAGGCCGTATCTATCTTCCGCAATGCGTCGCCGTTGAGTGTCGAAACGTTGGAGGATGGCCGCTTTAGCTACTATGCAGGAGGTTTCCACTCGCGCGCCGAGGCTGAAAAAGCCGTTGAGGTGATGAAGAAGAAGGGATTCAAAAATCCGCAGATTGTCGAGTGGTGTGATGGTTACAAAACCAATATCTCGGAGGCCGGAGAGTCGGTATCGTTCCGCTTGGTTATTTCGGGTGCGGCGTTAGATGATACGGCGCGTGAGATTATTGCCGAGATGGCTCCCGATTGCCAGCTTTCGCGTGTGTCGGAGGATAATTTCATCGTAGGTATGTTTGCCAGCCGAGCTATGGCTGACCGCGTAGCACAGGCTGTGGGTAAGTGTGATCCCGATTTGGTTATAAATATCGAGGAGATACGCTCTGATGCGGAAGATGAGGAGTAAAAGGTTAAATTGTTAAAAATTAAGAGTATGGGACTTATTGCATTTCTTGTCCTTTTGGGCGCATTCTTTCTTGTTGCAGAACTCGTCTTTCTGCCGGGGTTGACTTTTGGCCTTGTGTTGTCGTTGATGGGTTATGGCGCGGCAATATATCTTGGCTTTGCCCGTTTAGGTTTTGTGGGTGGAGTAATTACGCTCGTTGTTGTGGTGGCCATTTCGTTGTTGGTTACAGTACTCTCATTGCGCGCCAAGACGTGGCAACGTTTGGCTTTGAAGGATAAGGTAGATGGTCAGAGTATGGATACTCCTTCGGATAATGTAAATATCGGAGATAAAGGTATTTGCGTATCGCGACTTTCACCAATGGGTAAGGTAAATATTGCAGGTAAGATTTATGAGGCTAAGTCGGTAGATTCATATATTGACCAGCGTAGCGAGGTGGAGGTTGTCGGCTTTGAGAATTTTACTGTGGTTGTGAAAAAGATAAATTAGCACCGTGCTGTATATTATAGTGTAAAACCTTAAAATTATATAACTATGACTGAATTTCAACTTGGATTTATAGCGCTTGTCGGTGTGCTTGTGCTAATCGCTATTTGGATTATATTCTATTTTATTCCCGTTGGATTGTGGTTTTCAGCCCTTGTGTCGGGCGTGAAGATTAACCTTCTGCAGCTCTTTTTGATGCGTTGGCGTCGCGTGCCACCTTCAATTATTGTATCTTCTATGATTGAGGGTACAAAGGCAGGTTTGCGTCTTGATGCCAATGAGCTTGAGGCTCACTACCTTGCGGGTGGTAATGTTACGAATGTTGTACACGCTTTGGTGTCGGCGCAGAAGGCAAATATCAACCTCGACTTCAAGATGGCTACGGCTATCGACTTGGCTGGCCGTGATGTGTTCGAGGCTGTGCAGATGTCTGTAAATCCGAAGGTTATCAACACTCCTCCCGTTGCTGCTGTGGCAAAGGATGGTATTCAGCTTATCGCAAAGGCGCGCGTGACCGTGCGTGCAAATATCAAGCAGTTGGTCGGTGGTGCTGGCGAGGAGACTGTTTTGGCACGTGTCGGTGAGGGTATAGTATCCTCTATCGGTTCTGCCGTCTCGCATAAGGTTGTGTTGGAGAATCCTGACTCTATCTCGCGCGTTGTGCTGGAGAAGGGTTTGGACGCAGGTACTGCGTTTGAGATTCTCTCTATCGATATCGCTGATATTGATGTAGGTAAGAATATCGGTGCGCAGTTGCAGATGGATCAGGCTGATGCTGATAAGAACATCGCACAGGCAAAGGCCGAGGAGCGTCGAGCTATGGCGGTTGCTTTGGAGCAGGAGAATCGTGCAAAGGCGCAGGATGCACGTGCAAAGGTTATCTTGGCTGAGGCTGAGGTGCCATTGGCTATGGCAGAGGCATTTAGAAATGGTAACCTTGGTATAATGGATTACTACAAGATGAAGAACATTATGGCCGACACGCAGATGCGTGATGCCATTTCGAAGAGTGATAAGAAGTAGTGAGAAAGAACCTAAAACTTGTATAATATGATTAAAAAACTTTCATTATTGATTGCAGTGTGCCTTATGTCGCTCGGTTCGGCATTTGCACAGACAGTAGACAAGATTGAGCCCCTATTCTGGTGGGCGGGGATGAAGAATCCCGAGTTGCAGCTTATGGTATATGGCGAGAATATCGCTAACTACCGCCCCTCTATCTCGTATGAGGGTGTTGTGATGAAGAGCTGTGTGACATTGGAGAGCCCCAACTATATGCTTCTCTATCTTGATATCTCTAAGGCTCAGCCCGGTACGTTCGACATCGTTTTTCAGGATGGTAAGAAGAAATTTACCTATCCCTATGAGTTGAAGCAGCGTAAGGACTCTACTGACGATATTCAGGGTTATGACTCTTCAGATGTGTTGTATCTGGTTATGCCTGACCGCTTTGCGAATGGCGATCCCTCAAACGACCAGATTGAGATGGGTGCCGAGTATCAGGTTGACCGCTCGAAGTTTATGGCACGTCACGGTGGTGACTTGAAGGGTATCGAGGACCACTTGGATTACCTTGTAGATTTGGGTGTTACGGCTATTTGGCTCAACCCCGTATTGGAGAACGATGCTCGTGGTGGTTCATATCACGGCTACTTCTCAACCAATATGTATCAGGTTGACCGCCGCTTGGGTGGCAATGAGGATTATTGCCGCTTGATTCAGAAGGCTCACGATAAGGGTTTGCGTGTGGTGATGGATATCATCTTTAACCACATTGGCGGTAATCACCCTTGGGTGTTGGATCCTCCCGCAAAGGATTGGATTAACGAGAGCCCCTCACGTCGCGGTAACCACCAGAAGTCTATCTTCTACGATAACTACGCTTCGAAGTATGACTCTGACGTGATGAAGTATTCAGGTTTCCAGGTGGATATCAATCAGGCTAATCCTCATATCTCTAAGTATTTGATTCAGAATACTATCTGGTGGATTGAGTATGCTCGTATCGATGCTATCCGTCAGGATACTTACCCCTATGCTGATTACGATATGATGCGTCAGTGGAACTTGGACGTTATGGCCGAGTATCCTCAGTTTAACATCGTAGGTGAGGTGTGGACCGAGCACGCAGTTGGTACATCTTGGTGGCAGAAGGATAGCCCGCTCAACAAGAATAACACATACCTTAAGTCTGTTATGGACTTCGCGTTGATGGGTATGGCCAGCGACGTATTCAACGATAAGTCGGAGAATGGTAGCTTGGGTCGCATCTACGACCACTTGGGTTATGATTTCGTATATGCAGATGTAAAGAACTTGTTGCGCTTCTTGGAGAATCACGATACAAGCCGTTTCTTGCGCAAGGAGCCCGAGAATCTCGACGCCTTCAAGCAGGGTACAGCATTCTTGCTCACAATCACAGGTACACCACAGGTTTACTACGGTTACGAGATGTTGATGAATGGTTCTACAAGTAGCCCCGGTGGTGACGGTAATGTTCGTTTGGATGTTCCCGGTGGCTGGCCCGGCGAGACTAAGAGCTGGTTTACTCCCGAAGGCCGTTCGGATATGCAGAACGAGGCGTGGAACTATATGAGCGCCCTACTCCACTGGCGTCAAGGTAATAAGATTATCTCTGATGGTGAGATGAAGCATTTCGTTCCGCAGAATGGCGTTTATGTATATGAGCGTTATTTGGGTGATAAGAACGTGATGGTTTTCATCAACGGTGCTAACAAGGAGGTGACTATTAAACTCGACCGCTACGCAGAGTCTATCAAGGGCCAGAGCTATGGCGTAGATGTTGTGACAAAGCGTAATGTCCAGATGGGTAGCGAACTTAAGATGGCTCCCAAGGAGGTACTTGTACTCGATATGAAGAAATAAGATTTCTGAAAATGAATTTTTCCCCGAAAGTTTGTCGCTTTCGGGGATTTTTTTTGACATTGGGATAATAAAAAATCTCTGCAAACGTTTGCTAATTGGTGCGATTTAGCCTTTGAGTGTGAAATAATTGGTTATTCATTGCTGAAAATCGCAGGTTTTTGGTATATTTGCAGATATTTTGTGAACGAATTTAGAAAGAAGAAATATATGAAGACTCTTTTTCGAGGTATTATCTCCGCTGTTGTAAGTGCAATTATTTGTACTTCAGTATTTTCGTCGTGTTCGGATAATGAGGATTACGATTTGGCGTTCGATCTTCCCGGTCAGATTGTTACCGAGTTCAATGCTACTATCGTAGTACCCTTCTCATCGCGCAATATCGCAAGTGTTACAGTAAATAACGTTCCCAAGGGTTGGACTGTTGAGAAAGTTGACTTGATTAACCGTACTATTACTATCAAGGCACCCAGCTCATTTGCTGACGATGCTAACAAGATTGAGGAGAATGGTTTGCTTAAGTTGCGAGGCTATACCCCCGACGGTACATCACTCTTGGCGACATCGTATCTCTCGTTGCTTAATCAGCATATCGATTTATCAGATAAATATTCAAACTGCTACGTTGTAACACAGAAGAATACACGCTATACCATCGACCTGACACACAAGGGCGAGAGCTCGGAGATTATCAAGCCCTACGGAGCATATATCGCTTGGCAGACATCGTCGGATTTGCTTAATTACAGCAGCTATGACGAGGCAACAGGTAAGTTTACATTCTTCGTTGGAAATGAGGAGATTAAGGATGCTAACGATAAGGTTATAGACACTCGTATTCCCGATGGCAATGCTTTGGTGATTGCTTACGACGAGGATGCAAATACATTGTGGAGCTGGCACGTGTGGGTTACAGGCTCGGATATTGAGGCTTCGGCTATTGAGACTTCTGTAGGCACATTTATGGACCGTAACCTTGGTGCATATCACAATAGCAATGGCTCTGTAAAGCACGAGGATATCTATCGTTCATACGGTCTTTATTATCAGTGGGGCCGCAAGGATCCCTTCGTACGCCCAGTAGATTATAAGTTCTCTGGTGATAACGATCAGAGTGTTTGTAACTATAATGGCTCTACCGTTAAGTTTATCTATTTGAGTGACGAAGATAATGAGGATGTAGGAACAGAGCTATATGCTATGGAGAATCCTATGAGCTTCGTTCTTGGCTCGAAGAATAACGCATACGACTGGATTTATAGTTCACATAACGATAATCTGTGGACTGCAGGCAAGAAGAGTTTGAATGACCCCTGCCCTCGCGGTTGGAGAGTTCCCGATGGCAATGTCTTCGCAGCGTTTGATATTGACGAGGCGGAGGACTTGGACGCATTGGCAAACGTGCGCGATATGTATGGTTGGCATATTGTAGATAAGGCTACTGGTGTTAAGATGTTTATGCCCGGCGCAGGTCGTCGTAGCTTCGAGACAGGTGCTCTTACCAATATTAATAACTACGGTTACGAGAGTGTTCCTCTGCCTTGGACTGGTTATTATTGGACTGCGGGTGTCGGCGTAAACGATAAGGCTAAGGCGCGTTCGATGTTCTTCGACTTGAATACAACTCGTGCGGTGAACAACCGTTATGAGGCAGTGAAGGAGATGTATCGTGCAAATGCAATGCAGATTCGTTGCGTACGCGAGTAATCGCCACCGATAGATAATAAAAAGCAGGTGTTCCAATCGCGGGACACCTGCTTTTTTGTTTGTATGATTTTGTTATTGCGCAGCGTTCATAAGTTCGCGGACAAGGGTGATGTTGTATGCCGCTTCTGTTACGCCTGCACTAAGTGCCTGCTGGAAGAGGTCTAATGCCTTGGTGTAATCACCTTGCGCCATTGCCAATATTCCGCGTGAGTTCATCGCCTCGGGCATATTTGCGGGTACGCCCTGCAGATATTGCTCTGCTGCAGTGTAGTCGCCATTAGCCATTGCTACGTTCGCGGCGTTTACGCGAGCCACGGGCGATTGAGGATAGTTTTCGACCGCAATAAGGATTAGCTCATCCCACTCCTTGCTGCCCTTCTCGTAGGTCAATGCTATAAGATATATATCGTCTAACGATAGTTGCGAGGGATTGTTCTGTACGCTCTTTTTTACCTCGGCTGCGCTCATCTTTAGTTGGTTACGCTCGATTGATATGTCGGCTGCGCGCAACTTGGGATACCACGTGTTGAGCATAAAATCATACTCTACGGGGTACTTTTTGCGAATGGCGTTATTCTTATCTGCTGCGCTTATCGTAGCATCGTCAATTATGGCCACTATACCCTGCCAATTCTCAATATAGCTACTGCTGAGCTTAGCCTTTATCTCCTCCCAATTTGCAGGATATGAGTCAACTACGATGTTTGCCGTGCTGTTGCTTGCCGAAATGTGCTTCTTAACAGCCTCGGCACGATGCGCAGCCAACGTCTTATTAAAGTTGTATGGGCCTTCGGGCGAAGCATAGCCTGTCATTTTAATCTCCTTGATATTATTATCGGTAAGCGCCTTGCTTAACTTTTCAATCTGCTCTGCGTTGTTCATAAACTTGCTATTGATATTACTCTGATTAACTGCAAAGTAAATATCTATATCGCACGACTTCGATTGCGCTAACTCGCTTGCCGATGGAAGTGCATACGCCATACGGGGAAGTACGCGCAAAGTAGATGTGGGCGCAGACTCCGAGGGCTGTTTTTGTGGCTGCGAGATGGTGGCTATGGCTAAAAGCTCTTCGCTCAATGGCCTATTGTGACAACTTGTCCACTCCTCTCTCAGTATCAAGCTCGAATCGTCCATCCACTCCTCGTATGGTATCTGTATATCGTACTCTGTGGTCTGGTCGGTGCGGTTGTATCGTCGTATGTATGTGTTCGATGGCTCAAGGTAGCCAACCTCCTGACGTTTGTGTACGATACTGCGGCGTCGGCCGTCAATCACTACGGCGGGGAGTTGGTATATCTCGTTGCCATTGGTTACGATTGGTGTGATTTGCAATGATTTATTAGATTTTATATGCAAATCGCTCATATCGAGTATCATACCTACATTTAAATGGCTGCCCGAGTGCTCCAATTCGATGTTACTTACTTTTACACCGTTGGTGGTAACGGCATTTTGTGCCTGCGATGTGGCGAAGCATAATAGTGCGGCGCACGTAGTGAATAGGTTTTTGAAAATATGTTTCATATTATGCCGTTTTTAGAAGAGATAAACAAATGAGATGGCGATTTTGGTTATGCCCCAATAATTTTTGTTTGCATCTGATAGAACCTTCTCGTTGTTCGAGAGTTTGTATTGGTCATACCACGCGTGTACATAGCCAGCACCCACCTCCGCTTCGAGATTCCAATGTTTGCCGAGCATCCAGGCATAACCGTAGGCTATGCCGCCACCCAAAGTGTGGCCCTTATAGCGATTATCCTCCAATCCTTCCCAAATAGAGAACGGGAAGAATGACAGATTGCCTACGTCGAAGCCTCCGCCAATCATATGTGCGGCCAAAAAGTGGCCGTTGAAACGTTCGCAGGTCCACCAGCGGAACTCGGGCTGTACGAGCCAGTGTTTCCACTTGCGGTCGTGAGAGAATGTAAATGGATTGAAACCTGCCGAGATGTCGAGCGTAGTCTGTTTGCCCAACCCTATCTCGACACCCAGATTGGGCGATGCGGTTGCCCAGTGAAGTAAGTTGGTCTTGATACCGATTACTTGGGCATCGCTCTTTACGATGAATGTGGCCGTAGCCAACATAAGAAGTAGTAATTTTCTCATAATTTGAAGATTGCCAATAAAATCCAATTGGCTATAATCAAACTCTGCACCAAAATGATATTGGTGTACGAGAAAATTGTGTGAAAATATGCTATTCCTATTTAAAATAGAGAGTTTACGCCTTGCAGAGCCAGGAGCATAAGTAGATAGCGCACAAATTTACCAACAAACATTGTTGCTGTGGTGAGATATACGTTGGCGCGCATCAATCCCAATAGAACG
The DNA here is from genome assembly GCA_045646685.1 of Alistipes sp. Classification (GTDB taxonomy): domain Bacteria; phylum Bacteroidota; class Bacteroidia; order Bacteroidales; family Rikenellaceae; genus Alistipes. Next base: position 17,625 of record JAZRLD010000113.1, read on the forward strand.
ATTATAACCTCGCCTATCCACGGTAATACGCCGAATACACCCATCCACGCGCCATACTTGCGTACGAATTTATCCGCGCGTTCCATCTTCGTGTGGTCTATTTTTAGCCAACGCTCAATCTTCTGCATATCACCTAAATAGCCAAGCCAATAGCATATCAGGCCACCGATGGTATTTCCTACGGATGCCGAGATAAGACATATGGTAGGGTCTGCACCCATTTGAACGAGAACAGTTAGTACCAACTCTGAACTAAATGGCAATATACTGCCAGCTAACAGAGCTGACAGGAAAAGGCCGATATATCCCCATTCTACGAAAAATTGTGCTATACTCTCCATCTTGATGATAATAACGTGGCAAAAATAATGAATTTTTATATATATTTGCGTCGAAAGCCTTACAATATAAGGCCGTGTGTGTGGAATTTGCTCCGTAGATAGGAGCCCTAAACTGAGAGAAATGAAGAAATTAGCTTGTCTGTTAATAGCAGTACTGAGCCTTGTAAATGTTATGGCTCAAATTACGACCGCATCTCTGCGTGGCGTAGTAAAAAATCAATCGAATGAAGTTTTGGTAGGAGCTACCGTTGTGTTGTCGCATCCAATTACGGGTAGCGAGTATGCTGTGGCTACCGATGTGCAGGGACGTTATTCGCTGCACGGCATACGACCGTCGGACGGGTATGAGCTGGAGGTTAGCTACGTGGGTTATCAAACCTATGTAGAACAGGCTATGACTATGCGCGTTGGAGATGTGCGTGTTGAGGATGTTGTTTTAAAAGAGTCTGCGGCTATTGATGCCGTGGTGGTTACGGCAAGGAGTGTGCAGTCGGGAGATGTGGCAGGTAAGTTCAATGAGGAGTTTATCTCGCAGATGCCGACCGTGTCGCGCTCGCTATATGATGTGGTTAGGTTGATGCCGCAGGCGGTGGCTACAAAGGGAGGCGGAATGTCATACGGAGGTGTAGCTAATCGCTATAATGCGTTTATGGTCAATGGCGTAGCTAACAACGATATGTATGGCCTCTCGTCGTCGGGTACAAATGGCGGCCTGTCAAATGCTAACCCCGTGGCGTTGGATGCTATTGAGCAGATTGAGGTGGCTGTGGCTTCGTATGATGTGCGTATGAGCGGTTTTGGTGGCGGTGCGATAAATGCCATAACAAAGTCGGGAACAAATGAGTTTAAGGGTAGTGCCTATACCTATTATAATAATCAGGATTTTTACGGCACAACGGCGGGCCGTGATGTTGCTAATCGCAAGAAGTTGGAGCAGCAATCGACGCAGATATATGGCGTTACGTTAGGCGGCCCGATTGTGAAGAATAAACTCTTCTTTTTTGTCAGTGGCGAGTATAATCTCGACTCGTCGCCATCGTCGTATTATTGGGGATTTGATGGCGTGGCATTGGATAAGGCGGAATTGGATAGAATCTCTAACCGCTATAAAGCTCTTACGGGATATGATGGCGGAGGTATGGGCCGCCGCAATGTTCAGCAAAACTTTGGTTCGGTGTTAGCTACGCTGGATTGGCATATCAACGCCTGTAATAGATTGTCGGCAAGTTACAGCTTTTTGGACGCACGCGCCGAGGAGTATGCTAATTCACTTACTTCATTTACATTCAATGGCTCGGGCTATGCTAATTACAGCACGGCGCATCATCTTGCTCTCTCGTTGGAGTCGCGCATAACAGATAGAGTGCATAACACTCTGCGTGTGGGTTTTTCGCGTGTCGGCGATGGTCGTGAGCCTGATGTCAAGGGCGATTTGCCGAGTGTGATAATCCGCAATGCGGGAACTACGGGTGGCGTAGCAATCAATATTGGAAATAATCGATATGCGGGAGTTAATGCCCTGACTCAAAATGTGTTTACCCTTACAGATGATTTAATTATTGAGCGTGGAGCGCACTCTGTAACTGTGGGTATGCATCACGAGTTTTATAATATTCATAACCGCTATTTGGCCAACTCGTATGGTACATACACATACAATACGGTTGAGGATTTCGAACGCGATATGGCCTCGGTGTATGAGTATAACTATACCGATCCTGAAGTTACGGGAACAACTACTTGGGGCCCGCGGTTTAAGGCTGCGGAGCTGGGCTTTTATTTGCAGGATAGTTGGGCGCTTGGTTGCGGTTTGCAACTTACCTATGGCCTGCGTGCTACCCTGCCGCTGATTTTCAATAAACCTACGCCCAATGAGGAGTTTAATGCTGGCGATATTGCCAATAAATATGATGTTCGCATAGGCGATGTTCCGCGTGCGCAACTGCTCCTATCGCCTCGCGTGGGCGTTTCGTGGGTGAAGGAGTACGCGTCAGGCCGCTTGTCGGTAGATGGCGGTATAGGTGTCTTTACGGGACAGGTGCCATTTGTGTGGATTGTGAATAACTACTCCAATACGGGTGTTGAGCAGAAGGGTGTGAAACTAACGGGTAAGACCGATGGTGGTAAGGTCGTAGAGTCGGCGGCGGAGTTCGCGGCAAAGCCTTCGCTTACTACCCTATCGAATACGCGTTTTATGCTCAATGCAATGAACGATAAATTCCGCTATCCGCAAAATCTCAAGGCGAGCCTCGCTGCTGGTTTTGAAGCCAAAGATGGTTGGGTGTTGCGAGCCGAGGCGTTATACACAAAGACGTTGCATAATGCGGTATTTCGTAATTTGGCCGTAGAGCGCACGGGTGAGAGCATCTACCTCGCTGCGGATAATGAAAATTCTGCCTTGCCATTGAATCGTGTTGCGACAAATGATTATTCTGCGGTCTATTATCTCGACAACACCTCGCGAGGATATTCGTATTCGCTTTCGGGTAGCGTGTCAAAGAACTTTTCGTGGGGCTTGTCGCTTATGGCCTCATATATCTTTGGTCACTCGTATGCTGTGTGCGATGTACCTTCGACCTCGTCGTCAAGCAACTGGAATCGCACCTATGCATTGGATTTGAATGATGTACCATTGTCATTCTCGGCATACGATGTGCCGCATAAAGTATCTTTGGCGGCATCGTATCATAAGCGTTATGCGCGTTTGTTTGACGTGAGTGCAGGTTTGGTTTATCAGATGACCTCGGGACAGCGCTACTCTTTGTGCTTTGGCGAGAGTGTTGATCTTAATGGCGATGGTGCTTTTGGCTCTACTCTGATGTATATCCCAACCGAGAGCGAGATGCAGAGTATGCGTTTTGCTGATGCCGCATCGCGCGAGAAATGGAATAATTACATAGAGAGCAATAGCTATCTGCGTAGCCATAGAGGTGACTTTGCTGAACGAAATTCTATGCAGGCGCCTGCCGAGCATAGTATCGATTTACACCTTGCGCACGGATTCTATTTTGGAGCGGAGTCGAGCCGTAAGGTTGAGGTGTCGCTCGATATTATGAATCTCGGAAATCTGATTTGCCGCCATTGGGGCGCATATTATAACGTGGCGGGTGCGCGCTTGCAGCCTGTGACAATCACGGGTGTGGAAAATGGTGAGCCAGTGTATCGTTTTACGGGTGCGAAACTATCTTCAGATGATTTGTTGTCGCGCTGGAGTATGCAGCTCGGGGCGCGTATCCTCTTCTAATATTGGAATATGGATAAGTATGGTTGCGAGAGAGGGATTTTATGTGTAAAAAAGTGGACGGAATTGACTATATATTCGGAAAATTTTTCATATCTTTGCACGAAATAAGTATAGTTGAAATGAGGAAGCAAAATAACATATCTCCATCTTCAGCGGAGTATTGCCCGATGCAATATTCGAGATGTTATTTTTCTGCTTCTATTACTATTTCTCATAACGACGTTACTACTGTTTTTATTTGTTAATATATTGGGCGACTGTTTGGTCGCCCTTTTTGTGAATATATATGAGCGCAAGAATAGTTTTAAAGGGTGGCACTGTGGTGCGTAATGGCTTGATAGAGAAGACAGATGTTGCAATTTTGGGTGACAAGATTGAACGTGTTGCAGCCGATATTCAGCCAGCCGATAATGATAAAGTTTACGACTGTACGGGCCTTACCATTATGAGTGGTTTGGTCGATTTGCACGTGCATTTGCGTGAGCCGGGTTTCTCCGCTAAGGAGACAATCGCTACGGGTACGGCAGCTGCGGCACACGGCGGTTTTACTACCGTATGTTCAATGCCCAACCTTGCTCCTGCACCCGACTCTATGGCTAATCTTCAGCAGCAGTTGGATATTATCGAGCGCGATGCTGTGATTAAGGTTCTGCCCTATGCAACAATTACCCGTAAGCGTTTTGGTGACGAGTTGGTGAACTTCGAGGAGCTGAAACCCTACGTTGCAGGTTTTTCTGATGACGGTAGTGGCGTGCAGAGTGAGGATATGATGCGTCAGGCTATGGCCGAGGCTGCAAAGACAGATACAATCATTGCTGCGCATTGCGAGGTTGATGAGTTGTTGCGTGGTGGATATATTCACGATGGCGAGTATGCTCGCATCAATGGCCACCGTGGTATCTGCTCGGAGAGCGAGTGGCAGCAGGTGGAGCGCGATATTGAGTTGGCGGCGGAGGCAGGTTGTCGTTATCATGTTTGCCACATCTCAACAAAGGAGACTGTTGAGTTGATTCGTCAGGCGAAGGCTCGCGGCGTGAAGGTTACCTGCGAGACAGGTCCCCACTACCTCACAATGTGTGATATGGACCTCAAGGAGGAGGGCCGTTTTAAGATGAATCCCCCGATTCGCTCGGCAGAGGATCGCGACGCTTTGATTGCAGGTTTGCAGGACGGAACAATTGATGTTGTAGCTACCGACCACGCACCCCACACAACCGAGGAGAAGTCGCGCGGCTTGGAGCGTAGCGCAATGGGCGTTGTAGGTATCGAGACATCCTTTGCTGTAATATATACCAAGCTGGTTAAGGCTGGTGTGATCTCATTGGAGAAGGCTGTTGATGTTTTGGCCGAGGCACCCCGTAGAATATTCAACCTCGGTGGTGGTTTGCAGGAGGGCGAGGCCGCTGATATTGCTGTATTCGATTTGGAGAAGGAGTTTATAGTTGACCCCTCTACATTCCTCTCAAAGGGACGTAGCACACCGTTCGAGGGTTGGCAGTTGCAGGGCGAGTGTTGTTTGACGCTTGTTGATGGCCGTGTGGCGTATGAAAGAAAATAGGTAAAACAAATAATATAAATCAAAAGTAAACGAATGAAACCATTTACAAAAAAGTTAGTTCTTGAGAACGGTCGTGAGTTCCTCGGCTATGGTTATGGTGCCAACGTGGAGCGTGTTTGCGACATTGTTTTCAATACTTCTGTGGTGGGTTATCAGGAGATTCTCTCTGACCCTTCGTGCGTCGATCAGATTATCGTGATGGCGTATCCATTGATTGGTAACTATGGTATTACGGATGAGGATTTTGAGTCAAAGACTCCTCAGATTGGCGGTATGGTTGTACGTGAGTGCAACGAGAATCCCTCAAACTTCCGTTACACCAAGACCTTCTCTGAGACTTTGGAGGAGGCAGGTATCCCCTGCATTGCAGGCGTTGATACACGTATGATTGTTCGCATCATCCGCGACGAGGGCTCGCAGCGTGCCGCTATCGTGAATATCGACACTACAACAGAGCAGGCTTTGGAGATGATTAAGAATGCTCCCCAGCCCAAGAATCAGGTGGCTAAGGTTAGCAGCCGCAAGCGTTGGTTCTCTCGTACTCCCAACCATAAGTACGACATCGTAGCAGTGGATTGCGGTATCAAGCACAGCATCATCGAGCAGTTTACAAGCCGTGGTTGCAACGTAACTGTTGTTCCCTTCGATACTACATTGGAGGAGATTATGGCTTTCAATCCCGATGGTATCTTCATCTCTAACGGTCCGGGCAACCCCGAGGAGCTTACCCAGGTTGTTGAGTTGATTAAGCAGGTAGATGGCAAGATTCCTATGTTGGGTATTGCACTTGGTATGGAGCTTATTGCGTTGGCTTATGGCGCTAAGGTGTACAAGATGAAGTGTGGTCACCACGGTTGCCCCGCAGTACGCACTATCGAGTCAGGTCGTATCGATATGACTTCACAGAGCCACGACTACGCTGTAGATGCAGCTTCGCTCGCAGGTACTCGTTTGACTATTACCCACGAGAATGTTCTCGATGGTACAGTTGAGGGTATTGAGTGCGCAGAGGATAAGATGTATGCTTTGCAGTTCTACCCCGAGAGCGCTCCCGGTCCGCAGGATTGCGCTTACCTTTTCGATAAGTTCATTAAATTGATGGAGGAGAAATAAAATGCCAAGAAGAACAGATATAAAGAAAGTAATGGTGATCGGCTCAGGTCCGATTGTCATTGGTCAGGCCGCAGAGTTCGATTATGCAGGTACACAGGCGTGCTTGGCTCTTAAGGAGGAGGGTTATGAGGTAATTCTTGTAAACTCTAACCCCGCAACTATTATGACCGACACCAATATCGCCGACAAGGTGTATATGGAGCCTTTGACTTTGGAGTACGTGGCAAAGATCGTTCGCTATGAGCGTCCCGATGCTATCGTTCCCGGTTTGGGTGGTCAGACAGGTTTGAACTTGGCCGTGCAGCTCGCAAAGAAGGGTATTTTGGAGGAGTGCAAGGTAGAGATTTTGGGTACTTCATTCAACTCTATCGAGGAGGCCGAGGACCGCGAGTTGTTCAAGCAGTTGTGCTTGCGCATTGGCGAGCCCGTATTGCCCTCGGTTGTTGTGAACAATATGGAGGACGGTGTTAAGGCTGCCGAGGAGATTGGCTACCCCGTTGTATTGCGCCCCGCGTTTACACTTGGTGGTACAGGTGGTGGTTTTGCTGACGACGAGGAGGAGTTGCGCGAGATTATGCGTAACGCTTTGGCTCTCTCTCCCGTACATCAGGTATTGGTTGAGAAGAGTATCAAGGGCTACAAGGAGATTGAGTTCGAGGTTATGCGTGATAGCAACGACACCGCAATCGCAATCTGTAGTATGGAGAACATCGACCCCGTAGGTATCCACACAGGTGACTCTATGGTTATTGCTCCTGCGCAGACACTTACCGATAAGGAGTATCAGTTGTTGCGTGGTAGCGCGTTGAAGATTATCCGCGAGCTTAAGATTGAGGGTGGTTGTAACGTTCAGTTTGCGTTGGATCCCCTCTCATTCAAGTACTATATCATCGAGGTTAACCCCCGCGTGTCACGTTCATCAGCTTTGGCGTCAAAGGCCAGCGGTTTCCCCATCGCTCGCGTAACAGCGAAGATTGCCGTAGGTCTTACTTTGGACGAGATTATGATTTCGGGCCGTCCCGCTTGCTTCGAGCCCGCGTTGGATTACGTGGTATTGAAGGTTGCTCGCTTCCCGTTTGATAAGTTCAGCGATGCGTCGAATGAGCTCGGTACGCAGATGAAGGCTACGGGTGAGGTTATGAGTATCGGCCGTACTATCGAGGAGGGTATCTTGAAGTCTCTCCGTTCGTTGGAGACAGGCGTTTGCCATATCCACAACAAGAAGTTCGACGATTGGAAGAGCGATGCTCTGTTGGATTATATCCGCAAGGGTACCGACGACCGTATCTATGCTATTGCACAGCTTATCCGCAAGGGTGTTGACTTGCTCATTATCTACAACCACACTAAGATTGATATGTTGTTCTTGGAGAAGTTCAAGAATATCGTTGAGATGGAGAAGATTGTGGCAGCTAATGTAGGCGATGTTGCAGTTCTTAAGGAGGCTAAGCGTATGGGCTTCAGCGATAAGTTCATCGGTCAGCTTTGGAATATGTCGGAGGCAGAGATGTTCCAGTTGCGTAAGGCAAATGGCGTATTCCCCGTATATAAGATTATCGACTCTTGCGCAGGCGAGATAGATACATATGTACCCTACTTCTACTCTACTTACGAGGCAGAGAACGAGTCAGTAAAGAGCGACCGTAAGAAGATTTTGGTATTGGGCTCAGGTCCTATCCGTATCGGTCAGGGTGTGGAGTTCGACTACTCTACCGTTCACGCTATCTGGACTATCAAGGAGGCTGGCTACGAGGCTATTATCATCAACAATAACCCCGAGACAGTATCTACCGACTATACCATCAGCGATAAGCTCTACTTCGAGCCTTTGACTGTTGAGGACGTTATGAACGTTGTAGAGTTGGAGCAGCCTGAGGGTATCGTTGTTTCACTCGGTGGTCAGACTGCAATTAACCTTGCAGAGCCTTTGGCTGACTTGGGTGTTAAGATTATCGGTACAGGTATTCAGGCTATCAACAACGCTGAGGACCGTAAGTGCTTCGAGCGTATTATGAACGAGGTTGGTATTCCCCAGCCCAAGGCTAAGGCTGTTACCGACATCGAGTCAGGTGTTGAGGCTGCAAACAATATCGGCTATCCCGTATTGGTTCGTCCCAGCTTCGTGCTTGGTGGTCGTGCAATGCAGATTGTAGCTAACGAGGAGACTCTTCGCCATTACTTGCGCTCGGCCGTAGAGATTAACGAGAAGTCACCCGTCTTGGTTGATAAGTATATTCAGGGTAAGGAGTTGGAGGTTGATGCTATTTGCGACGGTAAGGATGTTTACATCCCTGGTATTATGGAGCACGTAGAGCGCACAGGTATCCACTCTGGTGACTCAATTAGCGTATATCCTACATTCAGCGTAAGCCAGCAGGTGAAGGATACAATCATCGAGTACACACGTCAGCTTGGTTTGGCTATCGGCATCATCGGTCTGTTCAATATCCAGTTCATCGTGGATGAGAGCGATAAGGTTTATGTAATCGAGGTTAACCCTCGTTCATCACGTACCGTGCCCTTCCTCTCGAAGTCAACAGGTGTGCCTATGGCAAAGATTGCTACAATGGTAATCCTCGGTCACTCTCTTAAGGAGCAGGGCATCACTGATATTTACGGCAAGGAGAGCACACGTTGGTTTGTTAAGTCACCCGCCTTCTCATTTGCAAAGATTCGTGGTGTTGACTCATACCTCTCTCCCGAGATGAAGTCAACAGGTGAGGCTATCGGTTACGATATGAGCCTTAACCGTGCACTCTATAAGTCATTGCAGTCTTCAGGTGTAGCTGTGGCTAACTACGGTACTATCTTTGTGACTATCGCCGACGCTGATAAGGAGCGCGCTCTGCCGCTCATCCGTCGTTTCTACGACTTGGGCTTCAACGTGGAGGCTACAAAGGGTACTTGCGAGTTCCTTCGCGCCAACGGCATTCGTACTCGTCACCTCCGCAAGATTAGCGAGGGCTCAACCGAGATTTACGATGAGTTGCGCAAGGGCCACGTAACATACGTTATCAATACTATCGATGTAAACCAGCACGGTACTCGCCGTGACGGTTACGATATCCGTCGTGCCGCTGCCGAGAACAACGTAACGTTGTTCACATCGTTGGAGACTGTAAGCGTATTGCTTAACGTGTTGGAGGAGATTACGTTGGGTGTTTCAACCATCGACGGTAAATAATTATGTATAAAAAAGGAATATATAAAGTTGTTGCTAACGAGCCCCTTACGCCCGATGTGTGGCGTATGGTGCTCGCGGGTGACACGCAGTGGATTACGCGCCCCGGCCAATTCGTGAATATCGAGTTGGAGGGCTTGTATCTGCGTCGTCCTATCTCTATTTCGGATTGGAGCGAGGATACAATCACAATCATCTACAAGGTTGTAGGTCGTGGTACCGAGCAGATGAGCCGTATGGTAGCAGGTCAGGAGTTAGATGTTCTGACAGGTCTTGGTAACGGTTTTGATGCTGATGTAGAGTGCCAGAAGCCTTTGCTGGTTGGTGGTGGCGTGGGTGTTCCCCCACTCTACCGTTTGGCAAAGGAGCTTATCGCACGCGGCCGTAAGGTGAGTGTTGTGTTGGGTTTCAATACTGCCAAAGAGGTATTCTACGCAGAGGAGTTCCGCTTGTTGGGTGCTGATGTATATGTTTCGACTGCAGACGGCTCGGTAGGTACGAAGGGATTTGTAACAGACGCGATTCGCGAGAATGGTGTAGATTTCGATTTCTTCTATTCGTGCGGTCCGTTGCCTATGTTGAAGGCGTTGTGCGATTGCACCGATGTTAAGGGTGAGCTCTCGTTCGAGGAGCGTATGGGTTGCGGCTTTGGTGCTTGTATGGGCTGTAGCTGCAAGACTCTTGCGGGAAACAAGCGCATCTGCAAGGATGGTCCTGTGATGAAACGCGAAGAGATAATCTGGTAACGAAGAATGGCTATGGATAAGAAATATGATTTGTCTGTGGAGTTGTGCGGCGTGAAGCTCGACAACCCCGTAATTCCTGCCAGCGGTACTTTCGGTTTTGGTAAGGAACATAACGAGTTCTACGATATCAATGTTCTCGGCTCAATCTCTATCAAAGGCACTACTCGCGAGGCTCGTTTTGGTAATCCTACTCCACGTATTGCAGAGTGCAGTCGTGGTATGATTAACTCTGTGGGTTTGCAGAATCCCGGAGTGGATGCTGTTATCGCGCACGAGTTGCCCGAGTTGCGCAAGATTTTCCGCAAGCCTATCGTGGCTAACATCAGCGGCTTTTCTATTGATGAGTACGCCGAGTGTTGCGCGAAGATTGACAAGGAGGAGCAGGTGGCAATTATCGAGGTCAACGTTTCTTGCCCCAATGTGCATAATGGCGGTATGAGCTTCGGTACGCAGCCTGAGATGGCAGCCGAGGTTACACGCGCCGTGAAGGCCGTAACTACGAAGCCTGTATTTATCAAGCTCAGTCCTAATGTAACCGATATTGTCGCTATCGCTAAGGCGTGCGAGGAGGCGGGTGCTGATGGTATCTGCTTGATTAACACGTTGCTCGGTATGCGTATTGACACAAAGCGTCGCCGTCCCGTTATCGCGAACAAAATGGGCGGTTTCTCTGGTCCTGCGGTCTTCCCCGTAGCGGTGCGTATGGTTTATCAGGTGGCTAACGCCTGCTCGATTCCCGTTATGGGATGTGGTGGCGTGGAGAGCGCATCGGACGTAATTGAGATGATGATGGCTGGTGCTACGGCTGTTCAGGTTGGTGCTGCTAACTTGAAAGACCCCTATGCTTGCAAGCGTATTATTGAGGATTTACCCGCTGAAATGGAGCGTTTGGGCATCGAGCGTTTGCGCGATATTATTGGCATTGTGAAGTAATTGCCTAATAGGGCTATTTGCTATATATATAAAAAGGTGTTCGACATTCGAACACCTTTTTTTGTTGCTATACTGATTAAATCCTTACGCCTCTTTTGAAAGCTCCTCTGTTGTTTCTGCATCTGCAAGAGATGATTTTCCCTCCTTGAGAGCGGCATTGTTGTACTTGTCAATCTTTGTGATAAGATTCTTGAAGTAGCTCTTCGATACGGGAATCGGACGTATATCGTCGTGCGATAGTACAATGTAACGCGACTTACCACCCTTGCGGATATGGTTAATCTTCATTACGTTGACCATATACGAACGCTGGCAACGCACGATGCTGGTGTCGGCAAGACTCTCCTCGATAGCTTTTGTGCGACTGCGAAGCATATAAGAACACAACTTTCCGTTGTTCTCGTAGTGTATCTTAATGTAGTTATCCTGCGACTCCATATAGTAGAGCGAGTCGGAATTGATAGTCAATTTAAGCGAGCCGTTATAGTCGTAGAAATTTATCAACGATGGATAAGCCATTGACGATTCGTTCGATAATGACATCTCATACTGCAAAATCTGCAACTCCTCGGCCTTTGCCCTGTATGCAGCGTAGAGCGTCAATATAGTATAAGGTATAGCGATAATAAGCAACGCACATCCGAACGATTTACCCAATATATTTATCACCGAACTCTCGAACGGATTAACGAATACATAGGTAAAATGGGTATAGAAAATAGATATAATAATCACCTCGGCAATTATCCATATAATGTATTTCCACAAATTGAAGTTGATGTGGTTTTGAGAATTATACATTATAAGTTTGCTGATTGACAGTATGGCTAATGCTACGATGTAGAAAGCTGCTGTTACTCCGAAATCCTCCAAATTGGTTAGGCTAAACCACGCCGTAGATGAGAACGGAGAGTATATGGCCATAAACAACACAGAGAATGTCAATATGAAAAATACTGACACTGTTAGGTAGCGTTTATCCAATAAAAATTTGGGTAACTCCTTATCTTTATATATTTTTGTCATAGATAATCTTTTGCAATTGGTGCAAATATCGTAATTTTACTTCAAAAAACATCGGATTTTGCCACTAAAAAAGTTCATTTCGTCACAAAAAGGTGCTTTCGACCGCACATATGCTTGTTTGAGGGGGCTTTTAAATACTTTTGTGGCCGACTCGGATATGCTCCGAATCGCATTGATTGGTAAAACGAAAAGGTTGTTTTTTGAAAACTATTTAACGAATGAAGATTATTGGAACCGGCAGGGCGCATCCTGCCAAGGTTGTAACAAATGCTATGCTTGAACAGTTCCTCGATACGAGTGACGAGTGGATCAAAACGCGAACAGGAATGTCCGAGCGTCGTGTTATCTCGTCGGAGAAGTTGGAGGACTTGGCCGCAGAGGCTTCGCTTAAGGCTATTGCCGATGCGGGTTTGAAGCCTACGGATATCGACTATATCATTTGTTCGAATGTGGTGAATGAATATATCACGCCCGGGTTGGGTTGCATTGTGCAGGGTGCTATTGGCGCGAAGTGTGCTTGTGTAGATGTAAATGCCGCTTGTTCGGGTTTTATATATGCGTTGGATATGGCCGATGACCGTTTGAAGAGCGGTAAAGCTAAAAATATTTTGGTTGTAGCAGCCGAGGAGCCTACACGTATGGTGGATTGGAACGATCGTAGCCTTTGTGTGTTGTTTGGCGATGGTGCTGGCGCAGTTGTTGTTACCGAGGGTGAAGGTATGATATGCTCTCGCCTTACCACTGCAAGTAAGATAGACTGCCTGCATTATGTTCGTACGCTTGAGCCTACGCCCTACATCACAAAGGAGGAGTATTCGGCACCTATGTATATGAATGGTAAGGAGGTATTCAAGACGGCCGTGTTGTCTTCGTCACGTGATATTAAGGTGATGTTAGATGAGGCTTGCTTGAAGCCAAGCGATATAAAATATTACGTTTTGCATCAGGCTAATATGCGAATCATCGAGGCTATCGCTAATTGGTTGAAGCTCGATATGTCGCACTTCCCCACTAACGTGGAGCGTTGTGGTAATACTTCTTCGGCAAGTGTACCCCTGCTTTTGGATGAGTTGGCACGCGAGGGCAAGTTGCAGAAGGGTGATAAGATTCTTATGAGTGCTTTTGGAGCAGGATTTACCACAGGTGCTTGTATTATTGAATGGACAAAATAAAAAGCAAATAGAATAATGGAACAGAGAGTAGTTATCACTGGTCTTGGAGTAATCACACCGGTAGGAAACAACATCAATGATTTTTGGAATAATCTCGTGGCGGGATATTGCGGTATTGACTTTATCAAAGGCTTAGAGAATTATGAACTTCCTGTTCGTGTAGCTGGACAGGTAAAGGATTTCAAACCCGAGGAGAGCGGCCTTGAGAAGAATGATATTAGACGCAACGATATCTATTGTCAGTATGCTATGGCTGCGGCTTATCAGGCGATGCAGGATAGCGGTTTGGTAAGTGGCGAGAATATCGCTCCCGAGCGCTTGGGTGTATATATCGGCTCTGGTATTGGTGGTATGCATACATTCTTCAACGAGAGTGAGAAACTTATCAACGAGGGTGTTCGTCGTATTTCTCCCCTATTCGTGCCGATGATGATTGGTAACATTGCATCGGGTAACGTAGCTATCAGATATAATGCGCAGGGCGTTTGTTTGCCCGTTGTAACAGCCTGTGCAACAGGCACACACGCTGCGGGTGAGGCTTACCGTGCTATTAAGCACGGCTATGCAGATGCTATCATCTGCGGTGGCTCGGAGGCTTGTATTCACCCTCTTGCAATCGGCGGTTTTGCAAACAGTAAGGCTTTGAGCCGTTCGGAGGATCCTAAGAAGGCCTCTATTCCTTTCAATGCAAACCGTAATGGCTTCGTTATGGGTGAGGGCGCAGGTATTTTGGTACTTGAGTCATTGGAGAGCGCGCAGAAGCGTGGCGCAAAGATTTACGCCGAGGTGGTTGGTTATGGCAACAGCTGCGATGCTCATCACGTAACAGCTCCGAGTCCTGATGGTGTTCCTGCAGCACGTGCTATCAAGCAGTCGCTCGATGAGGCTGGCTTCGATGCAGAGAAGGATCTGCTTTATATCAATGCTCACGGAACATCTACACCTCTTAACGATAAGTCGGAGACTGCTGCTATCAAGCTCGCTATGGGCGAGGAGGCAGCTTGTAAGGCTATGATTAGCTCTACGAAGTCTATGACAGGTCATATGTTGGGTGCTACGGGTGCTGTGGAGTTGATTGCGGCGACTCTTACCGTAAAGAATGGTGTTGTAGCCCCCACTATCGGTTTGGATGAGCCCGATCCCGAGTGCGACTTGGATTATGTACCCAACGTGGCACGTAAGGCTGACGTAACGATTGCAATATCAAATTCGCTCGGTTTCGGTGGTCACAATAGTTGCGTAGCTTTGCGCAAGTGGAGCGAATAAAAATGAGAATAACCCAAACTATATGAAACTTTTGGAAGGTAAGGTGGCGCTGGTAACGGGCGCTGGTCGAAATACTGGTATTGGTAAGGCGGTGGCTTTGCGCTTTGCAGAGCAAGGCGCGAATGTAGCTATTGTAGTTCGTGCGATAAATGAGATTGCCAATCAGATTGTTAGCGAATTGGAGTCTTGTGGCGTACAGGCGAAGGCTTATGCTACTGATGCCTCATCTTTTGAGGGTGCGCACGAGGTCGTGAAGCAAGTTGTGGCCGATTTTGGCCGACTTGATGTGTTGGTAAACAATGCGGGTATAACCAAAGATGGCCTTATGATGCGTATGTCGGAGTCGCAGTGGGACGATGTTATTAACGTTAATCTGAAATCGGCATTCAATTTCATTCACGCCGTTACTCCCGTTATGGCAAAGCAACGTAGTGGCTCTATTATAAATATGTCGTCGGTTGTTGGCGTGTCGGGTAACGCTGGCCAGTGTAATTATGCTGCCTCAAAGGCTGGTATGGTTGGCCTTGCTAAGTCTATCGCCAAGGAGATGGGCCCTCGTGGTATTCGTGCTAACGCTATTGCTCCGGGTTTTATCGCTACTGATATGACAGGCGAACTCTCGCAGGAGTTGCGCGACCAGTGGTGTCAGCAGATTCCTTTGCGTCGTGGCGGCACGCCCGAGGATGTGGCGAATGTAGCTCTGTTCCTTGCAAGCGATTTGTCATCGTATGTAAGCGGTCAAGTTATCAACTGCTGCGGAGCAATGAATTGCTAAAAAGCGTAATGCGATACAATTTTAAAGAAAATAAGGGTGCTGACCTAAAGGTTAGTACCCTCTTTTTATATTATATCTATTGCTATTCTCATAGGAATTTTGTAAATTAGCACTTTGAAAAATGTAACTATAAATCAAAAACAAAATAAAACTATGAGCCAGAGAGATGTAATCATCGCGTGCGATTTCGACAGTGCCGAGACCACGCTCGCTTTCCTTGATAAATTCGTAGATTGTAAGCCTTTCGTGAAGATTGGTATGGAGCTTTATTATGCCGCAGGTCCCGCTATCGTTAAGGAGATTAAGGCTCGCGGTCATAAGATTTTCCTCGACCTCAAGTTGCACGATATTCCCAACACTGTAAAGAAGTCGATGGCAGTTTTGTCAAAGATGGATGTTGATATGTGTAACTTGCACGCTGCAGGTACTATCGAGATGATGAAGGCTGCTCTGGAGGGCCTTACACGCGAGGATGGTACTCGTCCCCTGCTTATCGCTGTTACGCAGCTCACATCTACAAGCGAGGAGCGTATGCAGAAGGATTTGCTTATTAACGCATCAATTAACGATACAATCGTACACTACGCAAAGAATGCGCAGGTGGCAGGTCTTGACGGCGTAGTTTGCTCTCCGCTGGAGGCTGGTATGGTTAAGGAGGCTTGCGGCGCAGGTTTCGTAACCGTAACACCCGGTGTTCGTTTTGCTGATGGCGAGGTAGGTGATCAGGTACGCGTAACAACACCCGCACGTGCGAAGGAGATTGGCACAGACTATATCGTTGTAGGTCGCCCCATCACACAGGCAGCAGATCCCGTAGCTGCTTACAAGCGTTGCGTAGCGGAGTTTGTTGAGTAAGAATCCAAAGATGTAAATATTAAAAACACAAGATATTATGAAAAAGAGTATTGCAAAAGATTTGCTCTCTATCAGCGCAGTATTTTTGCGTCCCGAGCAGCCGTTCACTTGGGCAAGCGGTATCAAAAGCCCTATCTATTGCGACAACCGTCTTACTTTGACTGCTCCCCGCGTACGTGATAACGTGGAGAAGGGCTTGTCGGAGTTGGTTAAGGCTCACTTCCCCGAGTGCGAGGTGTTGATGGGTACAAGTACTGCCGGTATTGCTCACGCTGCTATCGTGGCTACAATTATGGATCTCCCGATGGGTTATGTACGTAGCGGTGCGAAGGATCACGGCCGCACAAACCAGATTGAGGGTAAGTTGGAGAAGGGCCAAAAGGTTGTCGTTGTAGAGGATTTGATCTCTACAGGCGGTAGCTGTATCGAGGTTGTGAATGTGTTGCGTGAGGCTGGTGCTGACGTGTTGGGCGTGGTAAGTATCTTCACTTACGGTATGAAGAAGGGCTTGGACCGTATGGCAGAGGCTAACGTTATTAACTATTCTCTCTGTGATCTCGATGCTTTGGTAGAGGTTGCAGCCGAGGAGGGTTACATTAAGCAGGAGGATTGCGCTCGCATCATCGCGTTCCGCAACAATCCTTCAGACGAGAGCTGGATTAACAAGTAAAAATATTCTCTTATGAGACATTTAATCGATACTACAGATATTTCGGTTGCCGAGGTTGATCATATCATCAATACGGCGCTTGATATTATCGCTAACCGCGAGAAGTATCGTGAGGTGTGCAAGGGTAAAAAGCTTGCTACCCTATTCTATGAGCCGAGTACACGTACTCGCTTGAGTTTTACGTCGGCAATGATGGAGTTGGGTGGTAATGTGCTTGGTTTCTCGGACGCTGCCTCATCATCGGTAACTAAAGGTGAAACCGTAGCCGACACGGTGCGTGTTATTGGTTGCTTTGCCGATATTATCGCTATGCGCCACTCAAAGGAGGGTGCTCCGCTGGTAGCTTCGCACTACTCAGATGTGCCTATCATCAACGCTGGCGACGGTAGCCACGCTCACCCCACGCAGACATTGACTGACCTGCTTACGATTCGTCGTGAGAAGGGACGTTTGAATAATCTTACTATCGGCTTCTGCGGTGATTTGAAGTTTGGCCGTACCGTACACTCTCTTATCAAGGCGTTGTCGCGCTATGAGGGTATCAATGTTGTGTTGATTGCCCCCGAGGAGTTGCGCTTGCCGTCGTATATCCGCCGTGAGGTGTGCGATAAGAACAATGTACCTACACGCGAGGTTACAACTATGGAGGAGGTATTGCCCGAGTTGGATATCCTCTATATGACACGCGTGCAGAAGGAGCGTTTCTTGGATGAGGATGAGTTCGAGCGTCTGAAGGATAGCTTTATCCTCAATCCCGAGCGTATGAAACTCGCCAAGGAGGATATGATTGTTCTGCACCCGCTGCCCCGCGTAAATGAGATTACACAGGACGTGGATAACGACCCCCGTGCGGCATATTTCCGTCAGGTAGAGAATGGTAAGTTTGTGCGTATGGCGTTGATTTACACTCTGCTTCAGTGGGCAAAGGAGAGTCCTGTATCTGGCCAGACACCTCGTTTGGGTGATGAGTTGGTACACAACGATTGGCGTTGTAGCAATCGCCAATGTATTTCAAATATTGAGGATGTAAATAAACTCTTCCACGAGACTGCCGACGGCTATCGTTGCGCATATTGCGAGGCTCGTGTTAAATAGTAATTAAAGAAATAACAGATAGAAAATGGTAAAGATTGGAACACCAATGACCAGCGTTGGCAAGAAGGCTATCTTGTGTGGCTCTGGTGAGTTGGGTAAAGAGGTTGCACTCGAGTTGCAGCGCTTTGGTGTCGAGGTTATTGCTCTCGACAAGTATGAGAATGCTCCCGCTATGCAGGTGGCACATCGCTCTTACGTGTTGTCAATGTTGGATGGCGCACGTCTGCGTGAGATTATCGAGGCCGAGAAGCCCGATTATATTATCCCCGAGGTGGAGGCTATCGCTACACCTACACTCGTAGAGTTGGAGAAGGAGGGTTACAACGTTATTCCTACTGCTAATGCTACCCTGCTTACAATGAACCGTAAGGGTATCCGCCAGTTGGCTGCCGAGGAGTTGGGTATCCCCACATCACCCTACTGCTTCGCTGCTACTCGTGAGGAGTTTGACGCTGCGATTGAGAAGATTGGCACGCCTTGCGTTGTAAAGCCTATTATGTCATCGTCAGGTCACGGTCAGAGCGTATGTAAGACACCCGAGGGTGCTGATAACTCTTGGACTATTGCTCAGGAGGGCGGTCGCGCAGGTGGTGGCGAGGTTATCGTCGAGGGTTTCGTTAAGTTTGACTACGAGATTACCCTTTTGACTGTTCGTCACTCTGGTGGTACATTGTTCCTCAATCCTATCGGTCACCATCAGGTAGATGGCGACTACCGTGAGTCTTGGCAGCCCCAGCCTATGAGCGAGTCGGCTCTTGCGCAGGCGCAGGATATCGCAAAGAAGGTAACCGATGCACTCGGCGGTTATGGTATCTTCGGCGTTGAGTTGTTTGTATGTGGCGATAAGGTGTTGTTCAGCGAGGTTTCTCCCCGTCCGCACGACACAGGTATGGTTACAATGATTTCGCAGGATTTGTCGGAGTTTGCTTTGCACGCACGCGCGGTGTTGGGCTTGCCTATTCCTTCGATTAACTTCTACGGCCCCAGCGCATCGAAGGCT
Organism: Alistipes sp.; assembly: GCA_045646685.1. Taxonomy (GTDB): domain Bacteria; phylum Bacteroidota; class Bacteroidia; order Bacteroidales; family Rikenellaceae; genus Alistipes. The sequence continues at coordinate 36,600 of JAZRLD010000113.1, forward strand.
GTTGTCGTAGAGGGCGATACCGATAAGGTTGTATTTGGCAACTTGGATAAGGTGTTGGCAGAGCCTAATGTTCAGGTGCGTATCTTCGGTAAGCCCGAGGTTAAGGGCCACCGCCGTATGGGCGTTATCTTGGCTCGCGGCGAGAACGTAGAGGAGGCTTTGGCGAAGGCTGAGAAAGCGTACAATACTCTTGAGGTAGAGGCTTTACCCCGATAGTTTTATACACATTTATGCAAATAAAAGGTGTTTCAACAATTGGTTGAAACACCTTCTTTTTTACTCCTCAAATTGCTTGAGAGCTATGATTCGCTGCTTAATTTCATCAATTCGGTCCTTATCTCGTAGGTATTGCCAGCCTATTAATACCGCTGACCCAATAAAAGTCAGAATCACCCACAACCACCATTCAGTAGATAGTACCGAGTGACGAATTACTGCTTCGATAATAACATACGCGAAGACGAATGCCAAGAAGCAAGCCGTTATGATGTTGTTGCGAATGAACAACTTTTCAAAGCGTATAATCATCTGCTCCTGCTCTACAATGGTTGCATCAAATTTGGCCAACCGCTTGATGATCTTCCACATTGGAGAGAAGAGGATGGTATCCATTGCGATAACAGAACCAATCAGAATCCAGCAAAATAGGTCGTCCTGAATACCTTGTGCGAAGAGTATTACGATGGAGCATATCAA
>JAZRLD010000114.1:0-12492 GCA_045646685.1 Alistipes sp.
AAGAACCGGAATCTTATATTCTATCCATTGAACTACGAGGCCTCGGAGTGCAAAGATTGTAAAAAAAAATGAATATGACAAATAATACAAGTTGGCAACGTCTCGATAGCGTGATACGTTGGGCAAATATGACCATAAACCACTTTGGTCGTCATATAGGTCTTGTGCGCTCAGAGCCGTTATACCAGATTAGGGCTGGACAGCACGGCATCTCGCAGGCGTTGGCACGACGTATTGTTGATAAGTTCCCCGAACTGAGCATCGGTTGGCTGCTTACGGGTGAGGGCGATATGTTTGGTCGCACGTGGCAGGGTCGGGCTATCCCTTTTTTTGAGGGTGATATATCCTTTGGTGTACAACATTTGATGCAAAAGGAGCCACGTTGTAAGATGGAGATACCTCTTATCGAGGAGTGTGACCTTGCTTTTCGTGTTGCCGATGAGGCTATGTCGCCCGAGGTGATGTTCGGAACGATAGTTTTTTTGAAAAAAACGGACATAAGTGCAATTATTCCTGGTGGAATATATCTTATTGTTTGTGCTAATTATGTAATTTTGCGTAGAGTGAGGGTCGATGGTGAGCAGACTATGCTCCGCCTTGAGGCGACAAACTCGGCGTACGATGATTTTAATATTCGCCCAGAACAGGTGTTTGAGATATACCGTGTGGTGGGAAACTTGAAACAGTATTAATTGAACCTAAAAGACTAATAGAGAACTATGATTACGGTAAAGACTAAGGAGAATGCGTCGTTGTTGATGGCATTGGTTGCAACAGTTATCGTTACTGTTGTGATGGCGGTATGTGGAATGACTTGGTGGATTATCTGCTGTGTAGCTTTGGGTGTGTTTATTTTGATGGCTGTCTTCTCGCTCTTTATGATGAAGCAGTATGTCGCATATAAGCTTAAACCAATCTACTCGATGGTTCTCTCTCGTGATGTTCACACGACGGAGATTATCGACGAGCTAAAGGATAAGCACGTTGAGAATATCTCCGAGGAGCTTACTGCGTGGGCTGACGACAACGATAAGGAGATTGAGCGTCTGAAGCAGAGCGAGACTTTCCGTAAGCAGTATCTGGGTAATGTAGCTCACGAGCTTAAGACTCCGATTTTCAATATTCAGGGTTATATATCTACGCTGCTGGATGGCGGTCTGGAGGATGACCTTATCAACCGTAAATATCTCGAGCGTGCCGAGAAGAGTATCGACCGCTTGATAAATATTGTCAACGACTTGGATACTATCTCTAAGCTGGAGAACGATATGAACCGTCTGAAGATGGAGAACTTCGACATCGTGGCTCTCGCTAAGGAGATTACCGAGCAGTTGGAGATGCGAGCTTCGGCACGCAATATCAAACTCTCTGTTAAGGGTTCTGATTCGTTGCCTTCTCCATTCAATGTTACCGCAGACAAGCACTTTGTGGGTCAGGTGTTGGTTAACCTTATTGCCAACTCTATCCACTACGGCAAGGAGGGTGGCTCGACACGTATCAAGTTCCGTGATATGGCGGATAAGATTCTCGTAGAGGTTGAGGATACAGGTGTAGGTATCTCTAAGGAGGATATGCCTCGTATCTTTGAGCGATTCTATCGTGTAGATAAGGGTCGTTCACGTGAGCAGGGTGGTACAGGTCTTGGCTTGGCTATCGTGAAGCATATCGTGGAGGCTCACGGCGAGCGTATCACTGTGCGCAGCGAGTTGGGCGTGGGTACAACCTTTGCCTTTGCGCTTAAGAAGTAGTGTAGATTTTTAATAGAAAACGATGCTTAATAATTTATTGTACATAGTTTGGGACTTCGACCCCGTGATGTTCTCTATTGGAGGGTTCGAGTTGCGATATTACGGTCTAATGTGGGCCATAACATTCCTTTTGGGCGAACGTTTCTTTACAAACTATGCCCGCCGTGAGGGTTTTGGAATGCAGATTATCGAGACGGGATTTATATGGATTGTGCTGGGTGCTATCTTGGGCGCACGCATAGGTCACTGCCTCTTCTACGAGTTCGATTACTACATCACTAAACCGTGGGCAATCATTACTGAGTTCCGCAATGGCGGTATGGCGAGCCACGGCTCGGCGTTGGGTATGTTGTTTGGTATGTGGATGACGGCTCGCAAGCATAAGATGCCGTATGTGTGGTGGCTGGACCGCATTATGATTCCCGTTACCATTGGCGGTGCGCTGGTGCGTCTGGGTAATCTGATGAACTCGGAGATTGTAGGTCGCGTAACCGATGTGCCTTGGGCGTTTCAGTTTGTGCGCTTGCACCCGGGTATGCCTATCGAGAGTATCCCCGCGCAGCATCCCGCGCAGTTGTATGAGGCGTTGTGTTATATCATCACGTTTGTCATTCTCTGCGTGATGTACTATAAGTACGATATGGGCCGCCGTAAGCCCGGTATTATGTTCGGTGTGGGTGTGTTGGGTGTATTCTTAACACGTCCGTTTATCGAGCTGGTAAAGATGAATCAGGAGGCTTTCGAGGAGGGTATGTGGCTCAATATGGGGCAGTTGTTGAGCGTGCCATTTATTATCCTCGCGCTCTATATGATTTGGCGAGGCGTTAAGGGTACTCTACCCGTTGGCGTTCCCGACTCTGCGGCCAATCGCCCCGAGAAGGAGAGTAACTCAAACAAGAAAAAACCGTAAGTAGAGATGATTGAAGAGGTAAATAAGATTATCTATAATATGCTCATTAGCGGCCGCGGTGTCTATCTGCCCGAGGTCGGAACGCTCTACATTGAGCGTCAGGCAGCGCGTAAACTCGCCGATGGACGATTGTTGAGCCCCCGCAATACGGTGGTTTTTGTTGATGGCGTGCAGGCTCCCTCGCTCGTTGAGGAGATTGTCGCTATTGCTGGCTGTGGCGTGGAGCAGGCGCAGGATATCTATGAGCGCTGGAAGGCGAAGACTCTCGCCGAGGGCGTGCTTACCATAGGTGGTATCGGTGTGCTGAAGGGTAAGAGTTTCTCTACCGATAAGACTTTCCATAGCGCTATAAATCCGCAGGGTGTGAAGACGCTCGTGGTGCGCAAGAAGAGCTCAAATGCGTGGATCTATGTGGTCTCTGCCGTGGCTATTGTTGTGGCTTTGGGTTTCTTGGCCTACCTGATGTGGGGTGATAAGTTTATGGGTAAGCAGCAGAGTGCCGAGAAGGTTGTCGTTGAGCAGGTTGCAACGCCCGAAGCTCCCGCCGTGGAGAGCGCAGAGCAGGGTGTGGAGTCTGCCGCAGAGCCTAATGTCGAGCAGGCTCAACCTGCGCAGGTAGCTCCGCAGAGTTCGGAGTATGCATATTATGTTGTGATGGGAATCTTCTCTACACCCGAAAATGCCGAGCGTGCGGTGCAGCAGGCGCAGTCAAAGATTAAGGATGTGGAGTGTAAGGTGTTGCCATTTAAGGGTGGTAAGCATATGGTCACAATCTTCGGTAGCGATAGCGTAGCCGATTGTAATGCCTTTGCACGTTCGTACCGCGACGTATATCCCGATTTGTGGGTTTATAATAAGAAATAATGCGAGTTGCCGAACTGATAGGGCGGGCTATTGACCTCTGTTATGTGCGACCGTTGTCGGCGCTATTTTCGCGCACGATGTTCCGCTATGCGGCGTGCGGTGGTGCGAATATGGTGCTGGATGTGGTGTGGTACTTTGTAATCTACCACTATATTGTGGCAGAGCGATTTATCGACCTCGGCTTTGTGATGATGTCGCCACACGTAGCTTCGCTCGTGGTGGTCTTCCCGATAACGTTTTTCACGGGCTTTTGGCTCAATCGTAATGTGGCATTTCAGGTTACGGAGGTTGGGAGTGGTGTGCAGTTGATAAAGTATGCACTCTCGGTTGTAGGTTCTATCTTGCTGAATTATATCTGTATAAAGCTATTTGTGGAGGTTGTCGGCATTTGGCCCACGCCAGCAAAGGCACTTACGACACTTGTCTGCGTGGTGTATAGTTATCTTGCAGGGCGGTATTTTACATTCAAGAAATAAAGAAACCGTCTAATAAGGCTCTTTTGGCATCTGGCTTGTGTCGTAAATGCTCACATACGTTAGGTATGCTCCGCTTTTCGTCACTGCGGCCATCTTCAAAATTGCTCTTGTTATACAATTTCTTGGTAAGAAAAAATATAGGGAGTCCAACGTGGGCTCCCTTTTTACATCTCCTCCTTCATTTTTTGTAGCTCATACATACGGTCGCGGTAGCGCATCGCCGCCATAAAATCCAACGACTTGGCCGCACGCTCCATATCTTCACGAGCCTTCTTTATCAATTCGTCAAGCTCCTTGCCCGAGAGTGTCGGCGTGGCGTTGTAGCTTCCCTGCACGTCCGAGGCTACGGCATAATGCTCCTCAACGATGGGGTAGGCGTTCATATCTTCGGGTTTTTGCGTCAGCAAAAGACTCTGTCCCGTGCCACTCTTTTGCGCCTGACGGGGCAGGAGTTTGTGCTCGATGTTGTATCGTATCTGTATCTCGCGACGGCGGTTGCTCTGCTCAATGGTGTTGCGCATCGAGTCGGTGATATTATCGGCATAGAGGATTACCAAACCGTGTGCATTTCTCGCGGCACGTCCTGCTATCTGCGTGAGTGAACGCACGTTACGTAGGAATCCCTCTTTGTCGGCATCGAGAATCACCACAAGGCTCACCTCGGGCAAATCCAAACCCTCACGCAAGAGGTTTACGCCCACCAGCACATCAAACCTATCTCCTCGCAAATCCTCCAAAATCTGCACGCGCTCTAACGTATCCACATCGGAGTGGATATATCGGTTGCGAATACCTACGCGGTCAAAATATTTCGATAGCTCCTCGGCCATACGCTTCGTGAGGGTAGTGACCAACACCTTCTCCTCCACGCGCACACGATTCTGAATCTCCTCTATTATGTCATCAATCTGATTCTCTGTCGGGCGCACCTCCATTGGCGGGTCAATCAATCCCGTAGGGCGAATAAGCTGCTCAACAACAATGCCTTCGCTCATCTTTAGCTCGTAATCGGCAGGCGTGGCACTGACGTATATGGCTGTGCCCATCAGCTTCTCAAACTCCTCGAATTTCAGCGGGCGGTTATCCTTCGCGGCAGGCAGACGGAAACCATACTCCACAAGATTCTCCTTGCGGGCGCGGTCACCACCAAACATAGCGTGCACCTGCGGGAGTGTAACGTGGCTCTCGTCGATGACCATCATATAATCCTCGGGGAAGTAATCCAACAGACAGAAAGGGCGTGTTCCTGCAGCGCGCCCATCGAAGTAGCGCGAGTAGTTCTCAATGCCAGGGCAGTAGCCAAGCTCCTTAATCATCTCGAGGTCGTACTCCACGCGTTGCTTGATTCTCTGCGCCTCAATCTCGCGTCCCTCCTTTTCAAAGAAGGCGATGCGCTGACCGAGGTCGAGGTATATATCCGATACGGCCTTATCAATACGCTCCTTGGTCGTTACGAAGAGGTTTGCGGGGAATATCGTTACCGACTCCAGTTCGTGCAGACGCTGACCGCTTGCGGCATCTATGAGGCTGATAGCCTCCACCTCACCATCGAAGAATGTCACGCGGTAGCAGTTGTCTCCAAAGGCCGCCATAATATCCACCGTGTCGCCCTTGACGCGGAATGTTGCGGGCGTGAGTTCTATCTCGGTGCGAGTGTAGAGCGCCTCGACCAAGCGATATAGAAAGTGTTTGTAGCCGATATTATCTCCCACCTTCAGCGATATAGACGTAGCGTGGAAATCGGCGGGGTTACCGATACCATACAGACACGACACGCTCGACACCACAATCACATCGCGGCGTCCCGAGAGCAGAGCCGAGGTGGTGCTGAGTCGCATCTTCTCAATCTCCTCGTTTATCGAGAGGTCTTTTTCGATGTATGTGTCGGTGGTGGGGAGGTATGCCTCGGGCTGGTAGTAGTCGTAGTAGGATACGAAATACTCCACAGCATTTTCTGGGAAGAAATTTTTAAACTCACCATAAAGCTGTGCCGCGAGGGTTTTGTTGTGACTCAAAACAATGGTCGGACGGTTTAGCTTTGCAATGACGTTGGCAATGGTGAAGGTCTTTCCTGAACCCGTCACACCCAACAACGTGTTGTGCCGCGCACCGCCCTCGATAGAGTCGAGTAGCTGCGCGATAGCCTCGGGCTGGTCACCCGTAGGAGCATAATCCGACACAAGTTTGAAATCCATACGACAAAGTTAATATTTATTACACAATTTGAGGCAATATTTATACAAATAATCGAACGGTAATATTTTATCGGTTCTTTTGTCAAATTTTTATTACCTTTGTACTCTTATAAAGAAGTTTGTGAAAAATGATTGACCGCGCCACCGTAGATAGAATTTATGCAACCGCTAATATCGTAGATATTATCGGCGACTATGTCACGCTCAAGAAGAAGGGCGTGAACTATCAGGCGTGCTGTCCGTTTCACAACGAGAAGACTCCATCGTTTGTGGTCTCACCCTCGAAGGGCGTTTATAAGTGTTTCGGTTGCGGTAAGGGTGGAAATGCCGTTACATTCGTAATGGAGCACGAGAGCGTCAGCTACCCCGAGGCGTTGAAGATGGTGGCCAAGCGCTACGGCATAGAGATTGAGGAGCGCGAGCAGACCGAGGAGGATGTGCGCCGCAACAACGACCGCGAGAGTATGTTCGCGCTGAATGGTTGGGTGGCGGAGTATTTTTCGAAATATTTGGTGAGTAATACCGAGGGACGTAGCATAGGTTACTCCTATTTTGCGCAGAAGCGCGGTTTTACCGATGCGACAATCCGTAAGTTTGGCTTGGGTTTCTGCTCTGCAAAGGGCGATGAGATGACCAAGGCAGCTTTGGCAGCGGGTTATAAGGAGGAGTTCCTGCTCTCTACGGGCCTTACACTTAAGCGCGAGAGTGATGGCAGGTTGTATGACCGTTTCCGCGACCGCGTGATGTTCCCCGTGCATAATATCTCGGGCCGCATTGTGGCCTTCGGTGGTCGTACGCTGCGCACGGATGGTAAGGTTGCGAAGTATCAGAACTCGCCCGAGAGCGAGATTTACAGCAAGACGCGCGAACTATATGGCCTCTACTTTGCAAAGAAGGCTATCCAGCAGCAGGAGTACGCCATTATGGTGGAGGGTTACACCGATGTAATCTCTATGCATCAGGCTGGTGTGGAGAATGTTGTGGCGTCGTCGGGCACATCGCTTACACAGGACCAGATACGATTGCTGAATCGCTTTACACGCAACATTACAATCATCTACGATGGTGACTCGGCGGGTGTGAAGGCTACGCTGCGAGGTGTGGATATGATCTTGAAGGAGGGTATGAATGTGCGTATCGTATCGCTTCCCCCCGAGCACGATCCCGACTCGTTCGCCCGCGCGCATACGGCCGATGAGGTGCGTGAATATATCCACGACAGGGAGGAGGATTTCCTCTCGTTCAAGGCCAAGATGCTGTTGCGCGATGCGGGCTCGGATCCCATCAAACGCTCGGCCGTAATTGGCGATATGGTTGGCTCGATTGCGCAGATTCCCGACTCGATACAACGCTCGGTATATATCAAGGATTGCGCCCAGACGATGAATGTCGATGAGTCGGTGCTTATCTCGGAGGTGGCACGCCGACGCAACTCGCAGACGGGAGATAGAGAGACCGATGAGTTTATACGTCGTCAGCAGTCGGATATACGCCGCGAGCAGGCGCAGCAGAGCGTAGAGGTTGATGTAAACCGTTCGTTGGTAGCTGGTAGCAGTATTGAAGCGTTGGAGTATGAGTTGGTGAAGTATCTGCTCAAGTCGGGACATAAGAGCTACGAGGTGCTGGAGTCACGTCAGGTGGTGGAGATAAATATCGCAGATGAGATTTTCCGTAGCCTTGAGGCTGATCAGATAACATTCTCTGTTCCCGTGTTTAACAGTATCTTGCAAACCTACCGCGAGCAGTGGAAGCAGTTGGGAGTGGGCGTAGAGGTGCCTGCCCAATATTTTGTGAACCACCCCGACCCTGAGGTGTGCAATATGGCTGTGGATATATTGACTTCGGACGATAACTATATCCCGAGCGAGATTTGGAAGCAGAAGGAGGTACACGTCGAGAGCGAGAATGAGATATTTGCTATGGGTGTACCTAAGGCTATTATGCTCTACCGCTCGAAGATTGTGGATAAAATGATTAACGCCGAGCTTGAGCGCTTGCGAAGTGGCTCGCTCACGGAAGATGAGGAGAGTGAGTGTGCAATGCGTATCGCACGCCTAAACAGGGTGAAGAATACACTCTCGAAGAAGAGCGATAGGTTGATATTATAGTTTATTTTTTTGGCTCTTAAAAAGGGCAGGAACCGGAGGCGTACACGCATCACTGCGCATACCGTGTGCAAACAGAAAATAAACAGAAAGATGTGTAAAACATAAAGATAAAAGAATTAGTTACCTTTATCCGGTCCTACCCGTAGCGTAAATGGACAAAAACGGTGCCAAAAATGGGTGCAGCGATTGGGTTAAGGAAGTATATATTTTGAGGATTATGGCCGATTATAAGAATGTAAATATTCGTAACAAGCGAGCTACGTTCGACTACGAGATTTTGGAGGAGTTCGTGGCGGGCGTTGTCTTGGTAGGAACGGAGATTAAGTCTATCCGTTTGGGTAAGGCATCGCTTACGGATTGCTATTGCTATTTCGATCAGGGCGAGCTTTGGATTCGTGGTGTGAATATCGCCGAGTATGGTTGGGGTACGTGTAATAACCACGCCCCGAAACGCGATAGAAAATTGTTGCTGAATCGCAAGGAGCTCAATAAGTTGCAGCGTTCGTTGCAGGATAGAGGTTTGACCGTTGTGGGACTGAGAATGTTTCTCAACGAGCGAGGCTTTGCCAAGATTGTTATCGGTTTAGCGCGTGGCCGTAAGGCATACGATATGCGCGAGTATCTGAAGGAGAATGACGCCAAGCGCGAGATGGATAAGGCTATGAAGCGATATAAATAACACCCTGCAACACACCCGAATAGAATGAGAAACAAGATAAAAGCAGTATTTTTCGATATTGACGGTACGCTGGTGAGTTTCACTACGCACACCGTGCCCGATTCGGCTCGTGAGGCTATCAAGCGTCTGCGCGAGCGAGGTATAAAGGTCTTTATCGCTACGGGCCGCCTGTTGCGTCATACCGACGTGGTACGCGATATTGAGGTAGATGGATATATCACCGTCAATGGTAGCTATTGCCTTACCTCTTCGGGCGAGGTTATCTACGAGCAGGCTTTTCCGCAGCAGACCGTTGAGCGCATATTCTCATTTATGGAGCAGTATGGCTTTGCGATGGAGCTGATGACGCAGGAGAATATATTTGTAGAGGAGATTACGCCCGAGGTGCAGCGTGCCATCGATATGGTGGATATCGTACCTGCCATTGCTCCACTGCGTGAGATTGCTGCCAAGCAGAAGGTTTTTCAGGTGTGTCCATACATCAGCCACGAGTTGGAGCAGGAGATTCTGCCGCAGTTGCCCGAGTGCGTTGGTAGCCGTTGGACAGAGTTGTTTATGGATGTAAATATGCGAGGCATTGATAAGTCTATCGCAGCACGAAAGGTTATGGAGTATTACGGCTTTACGATGGACGAGTCGATGGCCTTCGGCGATGGCGGAAACGACGTGTCGCTGGTGAAAGATGTGGCTCTGGGTGTTGCTATGGGAAATGCGTGTGATGCGCTGAAAGAGGTTGCCGACTATATCACCACGGGAGTTGACGAGGATGGTATTGCGCGTGCATTGGAGTATTTTGAATTGATATAATAATTAATATATGTCACTTATTTTATGTATTGAGACAGGCACCGACATCTGTTCGGTGGGTATTGCCCGCGATGGCGAACTTATATCTCTGCGCGAGAGCGATGAGGGCCGTGACCACGCCAAAAGGGTAGGAGTCTTCGTTGATGAGTTGTTGCGTGAGACGGGTGTTCAGCCCGACGAGTTGGAGGCTGTGGCCGTAGGTATGGGCCCTGGCTCATATACGGGCTTGCGCATCGGTGTGTCGTTTGCTAAGGGTTTGTGCTATGGCCTGAATATTCCTTTGATTGCAGTAGGCTCGTTGGACGCTCTGGCCGAGGTGGCCATTGAGGATAATGAGGCGGGAATTCTCGATGTGGAGAATTGGGACGAGGCTGTCTTGTGCCCGATGGTTGATGCACGTCGTATGGAGGTTTATACACGTCTGTTTGATGCTGCGGGTAAGCCGTTGAGCGAGGTGTCAGCCGAGGTGGTTACAGAGGATACTTTTGCCGATGTTCGCCGCGAGAAGCAGTTGATTATCTTCGGTAATGGTGCTGCAAAGTGCCGCGAGGTTATGCCCGATGCGACATATATCTCAATTACACCTTCGGCGCGAGGCTTGGCGCGTTTGGCGCAGCAGCGTCTGTCGGCTGGCCAGACGGAGGATATAGCCTATTTTGAGCCATTCTACCTCAAGGACTTTATCGTTATACCCTCGAAGAAGAAACTGCTTTAATGCGCTACGATTGTCACGATATACGCCGTCAGGATAGATTGCTCGACGAGTCGCGTGCGCGCGAGTTGTTGCAGTCGGGGGAGTATGGTGTTCTCTCGATGGCTACCGAGCAGGGCGGATATGGCGTGCCGATAAACTATGCAATGGTAGAGGATACGATTTATCTGCATTGCGCACCTGAGGGTAGAAAGTTGCGAGCCTTGAGTGCGGATGAGCGCGTGTCGTTCTGCGTTGTAGGGAATAGCAGGGTAGTGTCGGAACATTTTACAACCGAATTTGAATCGGTAATAGCGCAAGGCTGTGCCCGCGTTGTGGAGTCCGATGACGAGAGCCGTATGGCATTGCGAGCCATAGTGGAAAAATACTCGGCAGAACATATCGAGGAGGGCTTGAAGGCCATCGAGCGTTCGCTGCATAGAACGGCCGTAATAGCAATCAAGGTAGAATCCTTCTCGGGAAAGGTGAAACAGATATAAAAAGAAAAGAGCGTGTCCCTAAGGCACGCTCTTTCTTTTATAAAGCAATCTCCTGTCCCATTGAAAAGACACTCTGAAGTTTCAGATTTTCATCCATTATGATGCAATCAGCATCCTTGCCCACATCGAGCGAGCCTTTACGGTCGTAAATACCCATAATACGCGCAGGAGTCTCCGAGGCCATACGCACTGCATCTTCGAGCGACACTTCCGCCTGCTGTACCATAGTGCGGATAAGGCGGTCCATAGTGGCAATGCTGCCCGCAATAGCCGAACGGTCGCTGAGCTTGCAAACACCATCCTCAATAATCACGCGTGGGTCAAATACCTCTCCGCTGTCACTCGCCGTGCAACCCATAGCGTCGGTGATAAGGCAGATGCGCTCTACGCCCTTAATTTTATGCACCATACGCAAAATCACGGGCGGAACGTGAATGCCATCGGCAACGAGTTCAACACTCATATTATCCATCAGGTATATGCTCTCAATCGTTCCCTCATATTTAAACTCGCGCTTTTTGTGCACTCCCGTCATCGCATTGTAGAAGTGTGTCACGTGCGAATATCCTGCATCGTGTGCCGCCTTGACCTCTTTGTATCCAGCCGCTGTGTGGCCAATAGATGCAATTAAGCCCTTTGACGAAACATAACGGCCAAAGTCAATGGCACCCTCCAATTCGGGCGCAGCGTCCCAACGTTTAATGCAGTTGGTGTTATCTAAAATATAGGTGTACTCCTCTGGTTGAGGGTTACGGATGTATTCGGGCATCTGTCCGCCCGCCATAGCCATATTGAAATAGGGGCCCTCGAGGTTGAGTCCCATAATAATGCTGTTAGGCTCAGTCATAAGCTTCTCGGTGGTGGCTGCCGCCGCCATAATCATCTCCGTCGAAGAGGCTGCAAGTGTGGGGAAGATAGCCGTTGTACCGTGGCGCAAGTGCGTCTGCGTCGCTACGCGGAAAGCCTCCTCGGTACCCTCCATAAAGTCGTGGCCACCGCCGCCGTGAACGTGAATATCAATGCCGCCCGGAAGGACATAATTGCCCTTGGCGTCGATTTTCTTGTCGGCAATGACGTCGGTTGTACCTTGACCAATCGAAACAATTTGGCTGTTCTCGATAAGAAGCCATCCTTTTTCTATCCAACCCTGCGAAGTTAGTATTTTACCGTTTGTGATGAGTGTCAGCATTTTACGTATTGGGGTTAAAAATTATTTACAAATATATTAAATTTTTTCTTAAAAATATTTGCACGGTAAAAAAAAACAACCTATATTTGCACTCGCTTTGAGACACGAAGCATATATGAAGATGGTGCCATAGCTCAGTTGGTAGAGCAAAGGACTGAAAATCCTTGTGTCCCCGGTTCGATTCCTGGTGGCACCACGAAGATTCAAAGCAAAAAGATGAAAATCGCTGAATTTCAATAAATTCAGCGATTTTCTTTTTGTTTATACTGTGCAAAACTTGTCGATTCAGGAATTTCAATCGTGCCAAATTCGTGGCTTTTTTTTG